>NZ_JAUZED010000050.1 GCF_030705415.1 Curtobacterium sp. A7_M15
TGTTAAGCACGCCGCCAGCGTTCGTCCTGAGCCAGGATCAAACTCTCCGTAAAAAAATTACAACCAACACCCGAAAGTGCCAGCGAGTTGAAACTGACAAAAAGAACTGTCTACTGACAATTCTGTCTATCCAAAAGGAATTGTCTCCGTACCTCCACAAGTGAAGGCAACGGGGTCAATAAATTGGCATTGACAATGTGCACGCTGTTGAGTTCTCAAGGACCAGACGCACTCCCCACTCGACCTCAGAAGAGGTTCCGCCAGAGAGGCTTTCGTTCTTGGTTTGACCACCGGTGTGTCGTCGGACCCTGAGGCCCAGTGGCTCATCCCGTAGGAGAGAACCGGTGGAGTAGTCATCCTAGGCGTCGAAACGATCCAGCGCAAGGCCGGTTCTGAACTTCAGTGGAGGATGGTCCCGCTTGAGGGCCGGCGTGCTCTGGGCTTTCGCTCCAGCCGCTCCGCCGCACCTTTGGGGTGACGAGTAAGAACTATACGCAGCGTTCGACGGGTGCGCCAAGACGTGCCACATCCCGGGCGTGTCGCGTTCTGCAACATCCGGGTCGGAACGCAGCGATGCCCGGCTCCCACCAGGGGAACCGGGCATCGACGGGCGCGGACGATCAGGAGAGCGTCACGCCGGCGAGGGTCTTCTTGCCACGACGGAGCACGAGCACTCCCCCGGGCAGGGCCAGGTCGGACAGCGGCACGGTCGGGTCCTCGGCGCGAGCGTTGTTCACGTACACGCCGCCCTGGTCGATCGCGCGGCGGGCCTCACCGAGGGACTTCACGAGCTCGGTGTCGACGAGTGCTCGGGCGACGTCGGCATCTCCGGGGAGTGCCACCGAACCGGGGAGCTCCGCGATCGCCGACCGCAGGGTCTCGGCATCGAGTGCCCCGAGGTCGCCGTTGCCGAACAACGCCGCCGAGGCATCGATCGCCGCCTGCGTCGCCTCCACCCCGTGCACCACTGCGGTCACCTCGAACGCGAGGGTGCGCTGCGCCTCACGGCGGAAGGGCTCGTCGGCCACGGCCTGCTCGAGCCGCTCGATCTCGGCGCGCGACAGGAACGTGAACTGTCGGAGTCGCGCGATCACGTCGGCGTCCGACGTGTTGAGCCAGAACTGGTAGAACGCGTAGGGCGAGGTCATCTCCGGGTCGAGCCAGATGGCGTTGCCCTCGCTCTTGCCGAACTTCGTGCCGTCCGAGTTCGTGATGAGCGGGGTGCCCAGCGCGTGCACCGTCGCACCCTCGGCACGACGGATGAGCTCCGTGCCCGAGGTCAGGTTGCCCCACTGGTCCGAGCCACCGGTCTGCAGCGTGCACCCGTACTGCCGGAAGAGTTCGCGGTAGTCGAGTCCCTGGAGGATCTGGTAGCTGAACTCGGTGTAGCTGATGCCCGCGTCTGAACTGAGGCGCGCAGCGACGGCGTCCTTCTTGAGCATCGAGTTGACGCGGAAGTACTTGCCGATGTCGCGCAGGAAGTCGATCGCCGACAGCGGTGCCGTCCAGTCCAGGTTGTTCACCAGCCGGACGCCGTTCTCACCGTCCGGACTGAGGAACCGCGACACTTGCCCCTGCAGGCGCGCCACCCAGTCCCGCACGGTCTCGGGGGTGTTGAGGGTCCGCTCCGCCGTCGGACGAGGATCGCCGATCAGGCCGGTGGATCCGCCGACGAGGGCGAGGGGCTTGTGACCGGCCAGCTGGATCCGGCGCATGGTGAGCAGCTGCAGCAGGTTGCCGCAGTGCAGGGACGCGGCGGTCGGGTCGAATCCGCAGTAGTACGTGATCGGCTCGCCGTCGAGGGCCTCCTTGAGTGCCGTCTCGTCGGTGGAGACGTGCACCAGATCACGCCAGCGCAGTTCGTCCCAGACCGAGGCGAAGGTCGGGTCGTTCTGCTGGCGCGTCAGGACATCGTGAGCGGATTCACTGGACACCCAGCCATCGTAGCGGCGCGCAGGGTCCAGGAGGCGCGGGTCGACTGGGCGCATGCCTCCGGTTCCGGCGCGACGCGGCAGCGGCGGCGCGGCCGTGCCGGCGGGGATCAGTCGAGGGCGCCCTTGTGCCGTCGGTACGCCGACACCGTCGGTTCGCCGGTGAGCCAGAAGCGCCAGGGGAACCCCGCACCGCCGGCGATGCCGCCGACGCCGGTGCGCGGACCGCGGGAGATCCGCCGAACCGGACCGGTCCCCGCCGGTCCGGGAGCGGTCTCGGACAGGAGCTCCTCGACGACGCGCGCCGGTCCGGCGGAAGCGAGCCGCGCCTTCAGGCCGGGAGCGAGCGTCAGCACGTACGGGCCGGAACCGTCGAGGAGGCTGCTGCCGTCGTCCTCACCGAGGGCCGCGCCGAGTGCTCCGCCGAGGTTGCCGGGACCGCGCGCGAGCGCGAGGTCCGCGACGGAGGCGCCGCGTCGGGAGCGGGCCGTCTCGATACCGGCCACCACCTGCGCGCCGCGCAGCAGCGAGCCCGAGGACGTGCCCTCCGGCCCACTGACGACGTTGACGCACGTGTGGATGCCGTACGAGCGGTAGGCGTAGAGCGTTCCGGGCGGGCCGAACAAGTGGCGGTTGCGGGGTGTCGGACCGCGGTGCCCGTGCGAGCCGGGATCGGTGGGACCGAAGTAGGCCTCGACCTCCGTGATGCGCAGGGTGACGCCCTTGCCGGCGATCGTCGCACCGAGCAGCGCCGGTGCGGACACCGGCGCCGGTGCGGACAGCAGCGCGAGCGTGGCGTCGGTCATCGGCGGAAGGGCGCGCCCTCTGCCAGGTCGTGGACGCGCCGGGTGAGCGACGCGAGCTGCTCGGCGACGCGGTCCGGCGCAGTGCCGCCGACGCCTGCCCGGGACGCGACCGAACCCTCGATGGTGAGCACGCCGCGGACCTCGGGGGTGAGGTGTTCCGACACCGTGCGGTACTCGTCGTCCGTGGGGTCGTCGAGTTCGATCCCACGCTCCTCGCAGTACCGGACCAGCGCGCCGGAGACCTCGTGCGCATCGCGGAACGGCACCCCCTGGCGGACCAGCCACTCGGCGACGTCGGTCGCGAGCGAGAAGCCCTGCGGCGCGAGCTCCGCCATGCGGTCGGTGTCGAACGACAGGGTCGCGATCATGCCGGTGAAGGCCGGGAGCAGGACCTCGAGGGTGGCGACCGAGTCGAACACCGGTTCCTTGTCCTCCTGCAGGTCCCGGTTGTAGGCCAGCGGCAGGCCCTTGAGCGTGGCGAGGAGGCCGGTCAGGTTCCCGATGAGCCGGCCGGACTTGCCCCGGGCGAGCTCGGCGATGTCCGGGTTCTTCTTCTGCGGCATGATGCTCGACCCGGTGGAGAACGCGTCGTGGAGCCGGACGAAGCCGAACTCCTTCGTGTTCCAGAGGATGACCTCTTCCGCCAGGCGGGAGACGTCGATCCCGATCTGCGCGAGCACGAACGCGAACTCGGCGACCACGTCGCGTGCTGCCGTGGCGTCGATCGAGTTGTCGGCGGGGCGGGCGAACCCGAGCTCGTGGGCGATCGCCGAGGGGTCGAGGCCGAGCGAGCTCCCCGCGAGGGCTCCGGCCCCGTAGGGGCTGACACTCGCCCGGTTCGCCCAGTCGCGGAGCCGCTCGAGGTCACGGACCAGGGGCCACGCGTGCGCGAGCAGGTGGTGCGCGAGCAGGACCGGCTGCGCGTGCTGCAGGTGCGTGCGACCCGGCATGATCGCACCGGGGTGCTCGTTCGCCTGCTGTGAGATCGCGTCGACGAGGTCGATCACGAGGTGCCCGATCCGACGACCGTGGTCGAGCATGTGCATCCGGCCGAGCGTCGCGATCTGATCGTTGCGACTCCGGCCGGCGCGCAGCTTGCCGCCGAGCTCCGGACCGAGGTCGGCGATGAGGAGTCGTTCGAGGGCACCGTGCACGTCCTCGTCGCTGTCGGCGGGCTGCAGCGTGCCGTCGGCGTGGGCGGCCTCGAGGCGGTCGAGGCCGGCGAGCATCCGCTCGAGCTCGTCGGCCGTCAGGTAGCCGGCCGTGTTCAGGGCGCGGGCGTGCGCGCGGGAGCCGGCGATGTCGTACGGCGCGAGCTGCCAGTCGAAGTGGGTCGATCGGGAGAGCGCGGCGAGCTCGGCGCTCGGGCCGTCCGCGAAGCGGCCGCCCCAGAGGGCGCCGGTGTTGGTGGCGTCGGTCTTGGCGGCGGGCTGGTTCGCGTCGGTCATGGTTCTCTCGTCGTCCGGTCGTGTCGTGTCGGTGTGTCGGTGTGTCGGTGCGCGCGTGCGCGGTCCGCGCTTGGTCAGTTGGCCAGGTCGCGGCGGGCGGAGATCTTGCTCGGCAACGACCAGATGTCGATGAACCCCTTCGACCACGACTGGTCGAAGGCGTCGCCGGCGTCCGCGGTCGCGAGGTCGTGGTCGTACAGGCTCTGGCTGGAGCGGCGTCCGGTCACGACGGCTCGGCCGGCGTGGAGTCGGAGCCGGACGTCGCCGGAGACGTGCTGCTGGGTGTGGGCGATGAAGGCGTCGAGGCTCCGCTTCAGCCCGCTGAACCACAGCCCGTCGTAGACCAGGTCGGCCCAGTCCGACTCGACCTGCCGCTTGTACCGGTTGACGTCGCGTTCGAGGGTCAGGCTCTCGAGCTCTTCGTGCGCCGCGATCAGGGCGACGGCGGCCGGCGCCTCGTACACCTCGCGGGACTTGATCCCGACGAGGCGGTCCTCCACCACGTCGATCCGGCCCACACCGTGCTTGCCGGCGAGCGCGTTGAGCTCCTGCACGACGCGCAGCATGCTGAACCGCTGCCCGTCGATCGCGACCGGGACACCCTGCTCGAAGGTGATCGTCACGTCGTCGGGGTCCTGCGGGACGGTCGGGTCCTGCGTGTAGGCGTAGAGCTGCTCGTCCGGGGCGTTCCACGGGTCCTCGAGGGAGCCGGTCGCCACCGCTCGACCCCACACGTTCTGGTCGACCGACCAGGGTGCACGCTCCGACTGCTCGATCGGCAGACCGTGTTGCTGGGCGTGGACGATCGCCTGGTCGCGGGTGAGCGCGAGGTCCCGCACCGGCGCGAGGCTCGTCAGGTCCGGGGCGAGCGCCGCGACCGCCGCCTCGAAGCGGACCTGGTCGTTGCCCTTCCCCGTGCACCCGTGCGCCACCGTGTCGGCGCCGAGCTGCTTCGCCGTGAGCGCCAGGTGCTTCGCGATGAGCGGACGACTCAGCGCCGAGACGAGCGGGTAGCGCTTCTGGTAGAGAGCGTTGGCCTGCAGCGCGGGCACGAGGTGGTCGCCCGCGAACTCGTCCTTCGCGTCGATGACGATGGACTCCACCGCGCCGCAGTCGAGCGCACGCTGTCGGATCGCCGCGATGTCCTCGCCGCCCTGGCCGACGTCCACCGTGAGGGCGACGACGTCCTTGCCGGCGTCGCGCAGCCGGCCGATGCCGACACAGGTGTCGAGTCCGCCGGAGTACGCGAGGACGACGCGGTCTGCCACTTCGGTCTCCCTCGGTCAGGCGGTCGCGGGGGCGCCGGTCGCGTTCGCAGCGGGTGCGCCGGTCGCGTTCGCTGCGAGGAGCCAGGCGAGCAGTGCCTTCTGCGCGTGCAGGCGGTTCTCCGCCTCGTCCCAGATGATGCTCCGCGGACCGTCGATGACCTCGGCCGTGACCTCGAACCCGCGGTCGGCGGGCAGGCAGTGCATGAAGACGGCGTCGTCGGCGGCGTGCGCCATGAGCTCGTCGTCCACGCGGTACCCGTTGAAGGTGTCGAGTCGCGCCTGCTTCTCGTCCTCCTTGCCCATCGACACCCAGGTGTCCGTCACGACGACGTCCGCTCCGGCGACGGCTGCGACCGGGTCCGTCACGACGAGCACGGACCCGCCGGTCACGGCAGCGCGGCGCTCGGCGTCCGCGACGACCGCGGCAGCCGGGGAGTACTCAGCCGGAGCCGCGACGCGGACGTGCATGCCCGCCGTGGCACCGGCGAGCAGGTACGACTGGGCCATGTTGCTCGCGCCGTCGCCGATGAACGCCACGGTCAGCCCCGCGAGCGTCCCGCGGTGCTCGCGGATCGTCAGCAGGTCGGCGAGCAACTGGCACGGGTGGAAGTCGTCGGACAGGGCGTTGACGACCGGGACGCTCGTGTTCGCCGCCATCTCCTCGAGCCCGGCCTGGCCGTACGTGCGCCAGACGATCGCCGAGACCATGCGCTCGAGGACCCGTGCGGTGTCGGACGGCGTCTCCTTGCCGCCCAGCTGGCTGTTCGCCGTCGAGATTATGAGCGGGCTGCCGCCGAGGTCGGAGATGCCGACGTGGAAGGACACCCGGGTGCGGGTGGACGACTTGTCGAAGATCACCGCGACGGACTGGGGGCCGGCGAGGGGCTTGGCGGCCCACCGGTCGGCCTTCATCTGCTCGGCGAGGTCGAGGATCGCGGACTGCTCGGCCTGGCTCAGGTCGTCGTCGCGGAGGAAGTGGCGGGTCATGCGGAGGTCTCCTGGGTGGCGGCGACAGCGGCCAGGCTCTCGCTGAGGATCGACACGAACTCGTCGATCTCGGCGTCGGACACGACGAGCGGCGGCGCGATGCGCAGGCTCGACTCGTTCGGGGCGTTGATGATCAGGCCGCGCTCGAGCGCTGCCGCGTTGACGGCGGCGGCCACCGGGCCGGTCAGGCCGACCCCGATGAGCAGACCGGTGCCACGGACCTCGTCGACCAGGGGCGAGGCGATGCTCGCGATGCCCGCACGGATCCGCTCCCCCTTCGTCACCGCGCCGGACACGAGGTCCGCGCGCTCGATCTCGGCGAGGACGGCGTTCGCCACCCGGGTACCGAGCGGGTTGCCGCCGAACGTCGAACCGTGCTGGCCGGCCGAGAACAGGTCGGACACCCAGCCGAAGGTGACGAGGGCACCGATCGGGAACCCGCCCGCGATGCCCTTCGCGATCGTGATCGCGTCCGGCTCGAAGCCGTGGCCCTGGTAGGTGAACCAGTTGCCGGTCCGACCGACACCCGTCTGGATCTCGTCGAGGATGAGCAGCGCCCCGTGCTCGGCGGTCAGGCGCCGGGCGGCGAGCAGGAAGCCCTCGGGCAGGTCGACCACGCCGGCTTCACCCTTGATCGGCTCGACGATGAGCGCGGCGACGGTGTCGTCGATCGACTCCTCGAGTGCGGCGACCGTCGAGTCGATGTGCTCGACCCCGGGGACCATCGGCAGGAAGTCCTCTTGCAGGGCGGGTTTGCCGGTGAGCGCGAGCGCACCCATGGTGCGGCCGTGGAAGCCCTGCTTCAGCGCGAGGATGCGGGTCTTCTGCCCTTCGGCGCCCTTGTTGAGCCGTGCGAGCTTGAAGGCGGCCTCGTTCGCTTCGGCACCAGAGTTGCCGAAGTAGACCCGGCCGGCGTCGCCCGCACCCGTGATGCGCTTGAGACGCTCGGCGAGCTCAAGCTGCGGCGGGGTCGCGAAGTAGTTCGAGACGTGCACGAGCTTGGCCGCCTGGTCACTGATCGCCTCGACCAGCGCCGGGTGCGCGTGGCCGAGCGAGTTGACGGCGATGCCGGCGAGGAAGTCGAGGTACTCGTTGCCGTCGACGTCCCACACGCGGCAGCCCGCACCGCGCTCGAGCATGATCTTCGGCGGGGTCAGGGATCGCATGAGCGACGCCCCGAACCGGTCGTTCCAGGTCTCGGTCTGCGTCTCGGTGCTCACTGCTGCGGTCCCTTCTCGGTCGTGCTGGCCACGTGTTGGCCGATGGTGCTGTTCGTCGACGGTGCCGCGACGCGTCGGCCGATCTCGGCGTGGGTCATCTGGTTCTCGGTGCGTCGGCTCGGGTCCGGGATCACCTCGGTGCCCGCCCCGCGCAGGGTGAAGACCTCGAGCAGGATCGAGTGCGGGATCCGTCCGTCGATGATCGTCGCGCCGCCGACCCCGCCGACCACGGCGTCGAGGCACGCGGTCATCTTGGGGATCATGCCCGACTCGAGCGACGGCAGCAGCGCCCGGAGTTCCTCGACCGCGATGAGGTCGACGATCGAGTCGCGGTCCGGCCAGTTGCGGTACAGGCCGGGGACGTCGGTGAGCATCATGAGCTTCGACGCCTTGAGGGCGATCGCGAGCGCTCCCGCCGCGGCGTCCGCGTTCACGTTGAGCGCTTGGTCCGGGTGGGCGTCGTCGATGGCGATGCTCGACACCACCGGGATCCGCCCGGCCTCGATCGCCGCGAGCACACCCGAGGGGTCGACGTGCGTGATGTCGCCGACGTGCCCGAGGTCGAAGTGCTCGCCGTCGACGACCACGCCCTTCTTCTCGCCGGTGAACAGCGAGCCGCCGTCGCCGAAGACCCCGACGGCCAGCCCGTCGCCGTGCTCGTTCATCAAGTCGACGATCTCGCGGTTGACCTCGCCGGCCAGGACGTCCCGGACGACCGTGATCGCCTCGGTCGTGGTGACGCGGTAGCCGCCGCGGAACTCGGACGTGATGCCCTGTTCCTTCAGCGCCGCCGAGATCTGCGGACCGCCGCCGTGCACCACCACCGGGTGCAGGCCGGCGTAGCGCAGGTAGACCATGTCCTCGGCGAACGCCCGCTTCAGGTCGTCGTTCACCATCGCGTTGCCGCCGAACTTGACGACGACGATCTTGCCCGAGAACCGCTTCAGCCACGGCAGGGACTCGATGAGGGTCGCGGCCTTCACGGTCGCGAGCTCGTGCTCTTCTTCCTTCGAGAGGATGCTGTCGTCGGCCATCAGCTGGAGTACGCGCTGTTCTCGTGGACGTAGTCGTGCGTCAGGTCGTTCGTCAGGATCGTGGCCGAGAACGGTCCGACCCCGAGGTCGATGAGGACGTCCGTGTCGCGCGGCGTCAGGTCGACGCGGTCGCTCGGCTCGTCCGGCGCACCGGCGTGACAGACCCGCACGCCGTTCATCGAGACGTCGACGGCGTAGGGGTCGAACTCGGCGTCGGTGGTCCCGATCGCCGCGAGCACGCGGCCCCAGTTCGGGTCGTTGCCGAACACCGCCGCCTTGAACAGGTTGTTGCGGGCGACGCTGCGGCCGACGGTGACGGCGTCGTCCTCGCTCGCGGCGTTCACCACGTGGATCGCGATGTCGTGGCTGGCGCCCTCGGCGTCCTGCTGCAGCTGCCGTGCGAGGTCGGCGCAGACCGCGGTCAGTGCTTCTTGGAAGTCGCCGACCTCTGGCGTGACGCCGCTCGCACCGGAGGACAGCAGCACGACGGTGTCGTTCGTCGACATGCAGCCGTCGGAGTCGACGCGGTCGAAGGTGACACGGGTCGCGGCACGGAGGGCCTGGTCGAGTTCGTCCGACCCGACCACGGCGTCCGTGGTGATCACGACGAGCATCGTGGCGAGCCCGGGTGCGAGCATGCCCGCACCCTTCGCCATGCCGCCGACGGTCCAGCCGTCCTCGGTCACGACCGACTGCTTCGGCTTCGTGTCGGTGGTCATGATCGCGGTCGCGGCGTCCGGACCACCCTCGGCCGACAGTGCCGCGGTCGCGAGGTCGACGCCCCTGAGGACGTTGTCCCGGAAGGTCTGGTCGCCCACACCGATGAGACCGGTGGAGCAGACGACGACGTCGCCGGCACCGATGCCGAGCGCGTCGCCGACGGCCTCGGCGGTCATGTGCGTGGTCTGGAAACCGAACGGACCGGTGAAGCAGTTCGCGCCGCCGGAGTTCAGGACGACCGCGCGGGCGGTGCCGTCGCCGACCGCCTGGCGCGACCAGATCACCGGGTGCGCCTGGGCGCGGTTGCTGGTGAACACCGCTGCCACGGCGGCGTCCGGCCCGTCGTTGACCACGAGCGCCACGTCGGGTTTGCCGCTCGTCTTGAGTCCGGCGGTCACGCCGGCTGCGCGGAAGCCTGCTGCCGCGGTGACGCCCTGGAGGCCCGGGTCGGTGTGGGTGGGCTGGCTTGCGTCGGTCACGGTGCGACTCCGTCCACGCTGAGGCCGAGGGTCTCCGGGAAGCCCAGGGCGATGTTGGTCGACTGGACCGCGGCGCCGGCGGTGCCCTTCGCCAGGTTGTCGAGGGCGCTCACCGCGACGACGCGGCCGGCGGCCTCGTCGACGGCGAGTCCGACCAGGGCGGTGTTCGCGCCGATGGTGTCGGCGACCCGGGGGAACTCGCCCTCGGGCAGGAGGTGCACGAAGGGCTCGTCGGCGTAGGCCTGCTCCCAGGCGAGGCGGACGTCGCGGGCGCTGACACCCGGCGCGAGCTTCGCGGTCGTCGTCGCCAGGATCCCCCGGGACATCGGCACGAGGACCGGCGTGAACGAGATCGTCACGTCGGACGCGCCGGCGACCACGAGGTTCTGCTGGATCTCCGGGATGTGCCGGTGCTTCCCGCCGACCGCGTAGGCGCTCGCGGACCCCATGATCTCGGATGCCAGGTAGGTGTTCGCGAGCTTCTTGCCGGCACCGCTCGGGCCGACGCTCAGCACGGCCACGATGTCGTCGGACTCGACCAGCCCTGCCTGCACGCCCGGCTGGATGCCGAGCGTCACCGCGGTCACATTGCACCCGGGGACGGCGATCCGCTTCGTCCCCACGAGTGCCGCCCGCTGCCGACCCTGCGCCTGGATGTCGTCGACGTCACGCCATTCGTCCGCCGACCCCGGCGTCGGTGCCGCGTGCAGCAGCTCCGGCAGGCCGTAGGTCCACGCGCCGTAGTAGTCGCCGCCGTAGAACGCTTCCCACGCCGCCGGATCCGTCAGCCGGTGGTCCGCGCCGCAGTCCACGACGAGGGTGTCGTCGCCGAGTTCCGCGGTGATGGCTCCGGACTGCCCGTGCGGCAGCGCGAGGAACACCACGTCGTGTCCGCGCAGGTTCTCCGCCGTCGTCTGCTCGAGGGTCAGGTGCGACAGCGACCGCAGGTGCGGTTGCGTCGCGATGAGCGGCTGTCCGGCGTTCGAGAACGCCGTCACCGTCCTGACGTCGAACTCGGGATGGGCGGAGAGCACGCGCAGGAGCTCACCGCCCGCGTAGCCGGAGGCTCCCGCCACGGCGACGGATACGGACATGGGATTCCACCTTTGGTCGGACTGGTCGTCGAGAGAGTCGGAGGCGGCGGCCCCGGGCGGTGCTGGTCCCGGTGGGATCAGTCGCGCAGGGTCGCCCCGAATCGCTCGCCGGCACGTCGGACGGCGCCGTCACGGGCCTCGGTGGCCTCGGCAGCGGTCAGCGTGCGGTCCGTGGCGCGGAAGCGCAGCGCGAACGTCAGGGACTTCTGTCCCTCGTCCACGCCGGTGCCCCGGTAGTCATCCACGAGGCGAGCATACTCCAACAGCTCTCCGGCACCAGTGCGCACCGCATCGAGGACGTCACCGGCCGGAACGTCGGCATCCACCACCAGCGACAGGTCCTGCGTCGCCGCGGGGTAGGACACGATCGGCGCCACCGACACCAGGTCGGGCGCCGCGCGGACCAGGGCGTCGAGGTCGAGTTCGACGACCGCGACGACGCGCGGCAGGACCGCTGCCTCGGTCAGCTCGGGCAGGAGTTCTCCCGCGACGCCGACGACGGTGCCGTCCACGAGGAGTGAGGCCGCACGGCCTGGGTGCAGGGACGGGTGGGTCGTCTGCGCCACCGTGAGCTCCACCCCGACCGCCCAGGCGACGGCGCGTGCGACGTCGAGTGCGTTCGCGATGCCGTAGGGCTCGGGCTGGACGCCGGGCTGCTTCACGACACGGTTGCCGGTCAGCAGCGCGGAAACGTGGAAGGGCTGCGGCGGCAGGGATGCGTCGAGTGCGGCGAGGGTGTCGCGGTCCGGCAGCGCGGCCCCTGGCGGGACCGTGTCGGTGCCGAGCGTCTCGCCGGCGACCGGCAGGAAGACCCGCGAGGTCTCGTACAGTGCGACGTCCACGAGCCCCCGGGACACGTTGCGGCGAGCGGCGTCGACGAGTGCCGGCACCCCGCTGCGACGGAGGAGGCTCTGCTCGCTGTCCAACGCGTTCGCGAGGACCACGCTGGGGCCGCCCGTGCCGTCGATGCCCGGGTAGGCGTCCTGCGTCGCCTGCGACACGAAGGGTGCGGTGACGACCTCGACCAGTCCGTCGGCCGCGAGCGCCGCGGCGACGCGACGACGTGCCTGCTGGTGTCCTGTCAGACCGCGCCCGGGAGGCGCGACGGGGAGGACGCTCGGGATGCGGTCGTACCCGACGATGCGCGCCACCTCTTCGACGAGCGTGGTGTCGTCGGTGAGGTCGGGGCGCCAGGTCGGCGGGACCACGACGAGCGTGTCGCCGTCGACGTCGACCGACGCACCGATCGCGCGCAGGGTCTCGATGACCTCGGCGTCGGTGTAGTCGACGCCGACGAGCTCGGCCGGACGCGCGAGGCGCATCGTGACCGCCGGACGCGCTTCGGTGTCGACGAGCGTGGAACCGAGTGCGTCCGCGGTGCCGCCGGCGAGTTCGACGAGGAGCTCGACCGCGCGGTTGGCCGCGGCCTCGGCCACGAGCGGGTCCACACCGCGCTCGAAGCGTCGGGACGCCTCGCTCGGGAGCTTGTGCCGACGCGCGGTGCGGGCGATCGAGGTCTGGTCGAAGCCCGCGGCCTCGATCAGGACGTCGGTGGTGGTGCCGGAGATCTCGGTCCGGGCACCGCCCATCACGCCGGCGAGACCGACGGGGCCGGAGTCGTCGGTGATGACGAGGTCTTCCGGGTCGAGCGTCCGCTCGACGTGGTCGAGGGTCGTCAGGGTCTCGCCGGGAGCGGCACGCCGGACGCCCAGCCCGCCCTGGAGGGTCTGGAGGTCGTACCCGTGCAGCGGCTGGCCGAGCTCGAACATGACGTAGTTCGTGATGTCGACGGGGAGCGAGATCGATCGGACACCGGCGAGGGCGAGCCGGGACACCATCCACGCCGGGGTCTTCGCGGTCGGGTCGATGCCCCGGACGACGCGGGTGACGAACGTGTGCGCGCCGACCCGGCCGCGCACCGGGGCCCGGTCGTCGATCACGACCGGGAAGCCCTCGGCGCTGCGGGGGGTGACCCGCTCGACCGGGTCGTGGAAGGTCGCGCCGGTCGCGTGGGCGTACTCGCGAGCGACACCGCGCATGCTCAGCACGTACCCGCGGTCCGGGGTGACGTTGATCTCCACCGCGGCGTCGTCGAGGCCGAGGAGCGCGATGGCGTCCGCGCCGACCTCGGGCTCCATGCCGAGGTCGGCGAAGCGGAGGATGCCGTCGTGCTCGTCACCGAGGCCGAGTTCGCGCGCCGAGGCGATCATGCCGTCGGACACGTGCCCGTACGTCTTCCGAGCGGCGATCGGGAACGGTCCGGGCAGGACGGCGCCGGGGAGCGTGACGACGACGAGGTCGCCGACGTCGAAGTTGTGCGCACCGCAGACGATGCCGCGGGGCTCGGGCTCGCCGACGTCCACCTGGCACCAGTTGATCGTCTTGCCGTTCTTCTGCGGCTCGGGCTCGCGCTCGAGCACCCGGCCGACGACGATCGGGCCCGCGAGGTCGTAGGTGTGGACGTCCTCTTCCTCGAAGCCCACCGACACGAGCGCCGCGTGGACGTGCTCGAGGGTGACGTCGTCGGGGAGGTCGACGGACTCGCCGAGCCAACGGAGTGGGACGCGCATCAGACCACCGTTCCGAACTGCTGCGAGAAGCGGATGTCGCCCTCGAGGAAGTCACGCATGTCGTTCAGGCCGTTGCGGAACTGCAGCGTCCGCTCGATGCCCATGCCGAACGCGAAGCCCTGGTACTCGGCCGGGTCGATGCCGGCGGCGCGCAGGACGTTCGGGTTGACCATGCCGCAGCCACCCCACTCGACCCACCGAGCGCCGCCCTTGGCGTTCGGCTGCCAGACGTCCATCTCGGCGCTGGGCTCGGTGAACGGGAAGTAGTTCGGGCGGAGGCGGATCTGCGCCTCGGCCCCGAACATCTGGCGCGCGAAGTGCTCGAGCGTGCCGCGCAGGTGCGCCATCGTCAGGCCCTTGTCGATCGCGATGCCCTCGACCTGGGTGAAGACCGGCAGGTGCGTGGCGTCGAGTTCGTCGGCGCGGTACACCCGCCCCGGGGCGATGACGTAGAGCGGGAGGTCACGCGAGAGCAGCGAGCGCACCTGCACCGGCGAGGTGTGCGTGCGCATGACGAGGTGGCGCTCGACCGGCTCGACGAAGATCGTGTCGGCCATGGCCCGGGCGGGGTGGTCCGGGTCGAAGTTCAGCGCGTCGAAGTTGAACCACTCGTGCTCGAGCTCGGGCCCTTCCGCCACTTCCCACCCCATGCCGACGAAGATGTCGGCCACGGTCTCGTTGAGGAGCGACAGCGGGTGGCGCGAGCCGGGCGTGCGGCGGACCGGGAGGGCGGTGACGTCGACGCGCTCGGCGTCGAGGCGTGCGCGCTCCTCGGCCTCGGCGAGGACGGACTCCTGTTCGGCGATCGCCTGGTTCACCTGCCCACGGGCCTGTCCGACGAGCTTGCCCGCGGCCGCCTTCTGCTCCTTCGGCACGGTGCGCATCGACGCGTTCATCCGCGCCAGCGCGGACTGTTCGCCGGTGTGCTCGGCCCTGGCCTGCTTCAGCTCGGCGACGGTCGTCGTGGCGCGGACCGCCGCGAGGGCCCGGTCCACGGCGTCGGCGACGGCCGATTCGCTGATCTCGAGAGGTTCTGACACGAGACCCAAGCCTACCGGCCCGTGGGATACCGCCGTCCTGTACCGGACGGTCTGGGGAGGAGTCGCCCGATCAGTCGCCTGTGGAGGAACGAGCCGTGCGCTGCGCGAACGCCGATTCGTACAGGCAGACGGACGCCGCCGTCGCCAGGTTCATCGACTCCGCCTTCCCGTAGATCGGCACCTTCACCGCCCGGTCGACGAGGGCGAGGTCCTCGCTGGTCAGGCCGCGGGCCTCGTTGCCGAAGACCCAGGCGGTCGGGCCGTCGAGCATGCCGTCGGCGCGGACCTCGGGCAGGTCGTCGCCGGAGACGTCGGCCGCGAGGATCGTGTACCCGAGGCCGCGGGCACGGGACACCGCGTCGGCGAGCGTCACGCCGACCGACACCGGCACGTGGAAGAGCGAACCCGTGGTCGACCGGACGACCTTCGGGTTGTACGGATCGACACTGCGCCCGGTGAGGACCACCGCGTCGGCGCCGGCGGCGTCGGCCGCACGGATGATGGTGCCGGCGTTGCCGGGGTCACGCACCTCTTCGAGGACGGCGACGATCCCCGGCAGGTCGACCCGCGCCTCCTGGTCGGCACCGCCGTCGGTCTCGACGACCGCAGCCGCGTCGGGGAAGACGTCCTTCACCGACGTCGGGAACTGCTGGCACACCGCGACGACGCCCTGCGGCGTCACCGTGTCGGCCATCGCGTCGAGGACCTGTTCGGTCACGAACCACGTGTCGACCGGCGCGTCGTCGAGGCCGTAGCGCGCGGCCGCCGTCGGGGTCACGTAGAGCTCGCGGAGGAGCTCCGGACGGTACTCGATCGCCTCGCGCACTGCCTGCGGCCCCTCGAGCAGGAACAGGCCCGTCTCGGCGCGCACGTCCTTCTTCGCCAGCGCTGCGACGGCACGGACGCGGCCGGCCTTGGGGTTCTCGAGGAGATCGCTCACGGGACAAGTCTAGGAACGACGAAACCCCCGCCGGACCGGCGGGGGTTTCGTGAGCAGAAGAACCGACTACGCAGCCTTCGGGGCCGAGGTGTCGGCCGGGAGCGCCTTCTTGGCGGTCTCGACGAGCGCCGCGAACGTCTCGGGGTTGTTCACCGCGAGGTCCGCGAGGATGCGACGGTCGACCTCGACGCCGGCAAGGCCGAGGCCCTGGATGAGGCGGTTGTAGGTCAGGCCGTTCGCGCGCGACGCGGCGTTGATGCGCTGGATCCAGAGGCGACGGAACTCGCCCTTCTTCGCGTGACGGTCGCGGTACGCGTAGACGAGGGAGTGGGTGACCTGCTCCTTGGCCTTGCGGTACAGACGCGAACGCTGACCGCGGTAGCCCTCGGCGCGCTCGAGGATGACGCGGCGCTTCTTGGCGGCGTTGACCGCTCTCTTTACTCGTGCCATTGATCTATTCCTTTACGTTCTGCGGGGCTCAGTGGCCGAGGAGCTTCTTGACGTTCTTCGCGTCAGCCTTGGCGAGGACCTGGTCCTCGTTGAGGCGGGCCTTGCGCTTGGCGCTCTTGACCTCGAGGTTGTGACGCATACCGGCCTGCTGCTTCATGATCTTGCCGCTGCCGGTGACCTTGAAGCGCTTCTTCGACCCGGAGTGGGTCTTCTGCTTGGGCATGGTGGTGCCTTTCCGTGGGATGGATGGGGAGCCGCGTCGTTGCGGGATCGGTCGGTGGGACCTATTCGGCGGGAGCTTCGGCCTGCGAGGGGGCGGGAGCGACGTCGGTGGACTCGTCCTTGCCCTTCGCAGCGTGCTCCGACGCACGACGCTCGGCCTTCTGAGCAGCACGCTTGGCGTTCTGCTCGCCCTTGACGTCGGACTTGTTCTTGAGCGGGGCGATGATCATCGTCATGTTGCGGCCGTCCTGGGTCGGACGGGACTCGACGACGCCGAACTCGGCGATCTCTTCCGCGAACTTCTGGAGGAGACGGACACCCTGCTCCGGACGCGACTGCTCGCGACCACGGAAGAGGATCATCGCCTTCACCTTGTCGCCACCGAGGAGGAAGCCCTCGGCGCGCTTGCGCTTCGTCTCGTAGTCGTGCGTGTCGATCTTCAGGCGGAACCGGACTTCCTTGAGGTCCGTGTTGACCTGGTTGCGACGCGCTTCCTTGGCCTTCTGCGCAGCCTCGTACTTGAACTTGCCGTAGTCCATGATCTTGGCCACGGGCGGCTTCGAGTTCGGGGCGACCTCGACCAGATCCAGTTCGGCTTCCTGCGCGAGACGCAGGGCCATGGCGATCGGGACAACGCCGACCTGCTCACCCTGGGGGCCGACGAGTCGGACCTCGGGAACGCGGATTCGGTCGTTGGTGCGGGGATCGGGAATGCGGAGCTCCTTCAATCAGGTGGTTGCCGTCCGGAGCTGTTGCCCTGGACGACGGCACGAGAGAGGAGATCTGACGCACGGATCGAGACCCGTTCGGCAGCCGCCCGACGCCGACCCCTGCGGGTCAGCCGACCGGCGCGGACGCCGGTGGAGCGGTTGGGACCCGGTAGCCTGGTGGTGCACGGCCGCGGGTGGGAGAGACTCCTCTTTCACGATGCTGTCCGACCGCCCGAAGGCGCACGGATGCATCTGCCGCGGACGAGTCTAGCAGAGGAGCACCGTGACCGACACCCCATCCCCCGAGCCCGACGAGGCCGCCCGCGACATCTCGGAGGTGCCGGCCGTCGAACTCATCAACACCGTGGCCGTGCACCTCCTCAGCGCGGCCGCCGTCAAGGTCGGGCTCGCGGACGACCCCGAGGAGCAGACGGACCTCGACGAGGCGCGCAAGCTCATCACGGCCCTCGCGGGGCTCGTCACCGCCGCGGCGACGGAGATCGGCGACCACCACGCCCGCCCGCTGCGCGACGGCCTCCGCTCGGTGCAGCTCGCCTTCCGCGAGGCGTCGAGCATCCAGGACGCGCCGGGCGCCGGTCCCGGTGAGAAGTACACGGGCCCCGTCAACTGACGGACGCCACCGGTCGGCGGACGGGAGGCGCGGTGCGGGCCGGCACCGCGCCTCCCGTCCCCCACATGGTCGCGCTCACACCCGCATCGTGCGCTCCGACGGTCAGGCCGCGCTGCGCGCGACCAGGCGCGTGACCGCGCCGAGCGGGATGCCGACCCAGTCGGGCCGATTCCGCGTCTCGTAGACGACCTCGTAGACCGCCTTGTCGAGTTCGAACGCGTCGAGCAGGTCCCGGTGGGCGCGCAGGTCCGCCCCCGTCCCCTGCTGGTAGCCCTCGAGGAACGCCGACCGCGCTTCCTGCGCCCACGCCCCCGCGTCGACGGGGTCGGCGTCCTGGGCGAGCGAGCCCTGGACGTAGTCGAACGAGCGCAGCATGCCCGCGACGTCGCGGAGCGTGACGTCCGGGAGCGAGCGCTCGGTGAGCGGGCGGAGCGGTTCGCCCTCGAAGTCGAGGAAGACCCAGCCACGGGGTTCCGGGGCGGCGAGCACCTGCCCGAGGTGCAGGTCGCCGTGGATGCGCTGCAGGTCGGGCCAGTCGGCGTCGGCGGCACGGGCGTAGACCGCGCGGACGGTGTCGACGTGCGGAGCGATCGCCGGAGCCTCCTGTGCTGCGGCATCGAGGCGGCGGTGCATCGTCGCGATGGCGGCGGCACGGCGTTCCTCGTCGGCGGGCTCGGTCGGCAGCGCCTCGGCGAGGGTGCGGTGCACCTCGGCGAGCGCGAGGCCGAGTCGCTCGGCGTCCGGGGCGAACGGGGTGCCCTCGCGCGCGTCCGCGAGCGCGACGCGCCAGGCGTCCTGCAGGCCGGGCAGGAACTCCTGCGCGAAGGCGAGGTGCCCGCTCGCGGTGCCGTCGGCGCGCCCGGGGTCCGGCCAGCTCCCGCGGAGGGCGCCGTACACACGCGGCACCCGGGCGCTGCCGGCGGCGGAGAGCGCGAGCTGCGTGGTCACGTCCGGGTTGTCGCCGTGGTGGAGCACGCGGAAGACCTTCACGATGACCTCGGCGCCGGTCTCGGTCTCGCAGATCACCGAGGTGTTCGACTGTTCGCCGGCGAGCACCCGGGAGCTCCGCACGGTGCCGATCGGGACGAGGCTCTCGTCGTCGGCGTCGATGCGCGCCGCCAGGGACCGGATCCAGGCCGGGTCGGCGGTGGCGTCGCGCACGGCCCCGGTCGCGTCGGGGCTGACCGGCGACTGGTAGAGGACGGGGCCGGTCGGTGCGTCGTCGAGCACGAGGCGTGTCCCGGCGGGCTGCGCGACGGTGCGGAGCCGCGGCGTGGAGCCCTTCGCCGTGTACCAACGCTGGTGGGCGATCCAGCCCTCGAGGGTGCGGTCGGTGGGGTCGCCGGGGGCGGGGACGGGTGCCTCGTCGCTCATGGGGCGAACCGTACGCGCCGGGGGCTGTGGATGGTGCGCCGGGGCGGGCCGGTCATGATCCTCCTCCACATCGCGTCGGTCCGGATGCGGCATCCACAGAACGCGCCGTACCGGGTGACGGGCGCTCTGGGCCGGACGACACTGACGCCATGGAGATCCCGCACCCCGAGCCGCTCGGCCGCACCGACCCCCGCCGCACGTGGCGCATCGCCGACGATCGGCGACTGCCCGCCCTCGAACCCTTCGCCGACCGCGTCCACCGGCACGATCCCGTGGTGCTGCGTGAACACCTGTGGGACACCGACGACCGGGTGCTCGCGGCCGAGGGCGTCGAGCTCCTGGCGTCGGACGTCGGGTGGAGCGTCGACCGGGGTGACGGGCCGGTCCCGGTGGATCCGGACCACGAACCGCGCGACGTGGTCGAGGTCTTCCTCCGGGGCCGCCCGGTCCGCGTCGTCCGGGTGCGGGACACCGTGACCACGCTCGTGGAACTCCGCGGACGTGACGGGCGGCTCCGGGCCGAGGTGGCGGACGTCCGTGTGGACGAGGGCGAGCCCGACGGCGCCGTGCTCCGGTCGTCCCGTTGGTGGGCGCTGAGCGACGACGGGCGCGACGGAACGGTCTCGCGGGCTGCGGAGCGGGCCCTGGCGGACGCCGCGGAACCCGGCCCTGGCGGTGGGGTGCGGGGTGCGGCCGGGCGCTCCGGCGAGGGGCGCTCGACCGGCCCTGGCCCGACGGAGCGCCGGAAGGGGACCGCGGCGCGCCCACGACGCGGTTCCGCGGCCGCCGCCCTGCGGACGGTGCTGCGATCGTTGCGCGCCGACCTCGTCGCGATCGACCCGAGGGTGCGCGCCGACGAACACGGGGCGGTACACGACCTCCGGAAGGTGCTGCGCCGACTGCGCAGTGTGCTGGCCGCGTACCGGGGCGCCCTCGACCCCGACGCGACGGAATCCCTTCGAGCCGAACTGGCCGAGGTCTCGCGTGTGGCCGGCATCGCCCGCGACGCCGAGGTCCTGGGTGACCGACTGCTCCGCACGGCCGGCCGTGCTCCCGAGGGCTTCGTGGACGTCGCCACCCTCGACCGGATCGGCTCGCAGGTCGCCGGGTCCCGGGCTGCGGCGACCGCCGACCTGCTGCGGACGCTGCGCTCGGCGTCGTGGTTCCGGGCGCTCGACCGCCTCGACGACCTCGTCGCCGGTTCACCACGGGGACCGCACGCCGACGACGATGCGCGTGCGTTCGCCGTTCGACGCATCACACGGGAGCGGAAACGGGTGGTGGCGGCGATCGACGACGCCGGCGGGACGCTCGACGACCTGCACGAGGTCCGGAAGGCGGCGCGACGCCTGCGGTACGCCTCGGAGGCCGCGGGCGACGGCGCCGACCTCGGGAAGCGGCGCCTCGGGTTGCTGCGCCGGGTGCAGGACGGCCTCGGCGAGGTGCTCGACGCGGCGCACGCGACCGCGGCCCTCCGGGAGCTCGCGAGCCTCGCGGCGGAGACCGGAGCGGACACGTTCGGCGACGGCGTCCTCGCGACGATCGAGCACGCTGTCGTCGAGCGGGAACAGGAGCGGGTCGAGCGCCTCGTCGCCCGGCTGCGGTCGCGGGTGACGGCCGGTCTGCGAGGATGACCGGGTGCCGCACTACCTCGAAGACCTCGCCGCCGGACAGACCTTCACGACCCCGGGTCGGACCATCACCGAGGCGGACGTCGTGTCGTTCGCCTCGTGGACGAACGACAACAACCAGGTCCACACCGACGTCGAGTTCGCCGCCAAGACCCGGTACGGGCAGCGGGTCGTGCACGGGCTGCTCGGCACCTCGCTCTGCCTCGGGTTGATCGCGCGCACGGGGGTGTTCGAGGGGTCGGCCGTCGCGCTGCTCGGCATCGACCAGTGGCGTTTCACGGCGCCGGTGTTCATCGGGGACACCCTGACGTGCGACGTCGAGATCCTGTCGACCCGGCTGACGAGCTCCGGGAAGACCGGCATCGTCGAGCGGACGGTGTCGCTGCGGAACCAGCGCGGCGAGATCGTGCAGCAGGGCCGGATGGACGTCATGGTCCTGACGCGCGACGCCGCGATCGGCTGACCCGCCGGAGGGAAGCGCGCAGGGAATCGTTGCCCCGCTCTTTACAACGATGTACAGCCGGGCCAGCATGGATGCATGAGCACGCTCGACGGCATCGTCGCCGCACCTGACACCGCTTCCCCGCAGGCCCTCCCGCTCGCCACCCGGCAGGACGGCACGTACCCCCGGCCGCAGATGCTCCGCGCGCACTGGGCCGACCTCGACGGCACGTGGTCCTTCCGCAACGACGGCGACGACACCGCCTGGCGGACCGGCTTCCCGGATGCGCGGGACATCGTCGTCCCGTTCCCGCCCGAGTCGGTCGCCTCGGGCATCGACGAGCCGGGCTTCCACCCCGTCGTCTGGTACTCCCGCACCATCGGCCGCGCCGAGCTCGAGGCCGCCGGGCACGGCGCGGAAGCACCGCGACTCCTGCTGCACTTCGGCGCCGTCGACCACCGTGCCCGGGTCTGGATCGACGGCCATTTCATCGGCGAGCACGAGGGCGGCCACACGCCGTTCTCGTTCGACGTGACCGACGTCCTGACGGGCGACGGAACCGGCACGAGCGCGGCCCCCGGTACCGACACGGATGTCGACGCCGTGCACACCCTCGTCGTCCGCGCCGAGGACGACCCGCACGACCTCACCCAGCCCCGCGGCAAGCAGGACTGGCACGAGGATCCGCACGCCATCTGGTACCGCCGGACCACCGGCATCTGGCAGACCGTCTGGCTCGAGGCGGTGCCGACCACGTCGATCGAGTACCTCCGCTGGACCAACCTCGACCACCAGACGCTCCGCCTCACCGTCCGGCTCGCCGGGGTCCGGACCGGCGGCGAGCGCCTCCGCGTCGACGCCCGCTGGGACGAGCGCGACGAACACCTCGCGACGATCGAGACCGCGCTCGGCGCGACGACGAACGAGTTCGACGTGCTCGTCCCGATCGCCCGCCAGACGAACGGGCAGGCCGAGGACGAGCTGCACTGGACGCCGGAGACACCCCGCCTCGTCGATGCCACCGTCACCCTGCTGGCAGCCGGGGGCGACCGCACGGTCGACGCCGTCGCGTCCTACTTCGGTGTGCGGACGGTCGGGGTCGACGGCGGCGCGTTCCTCCTCAACGGTCGGCGCTACGACGTCCGCAGCGTCCTCAACCAGGGGTACTGGCCGGACTCGCACATCGCGGCACCCTCACGCGAGGCGCTCCGCCGCGAGGTCGAACTGATCAAGGAGCTCGGCTTCAACGCCGCGCGCAACCACCAGAAGATCGAGGACCCGCACTTCCTCTACTGGGCGGACCGGCTCGGCATCCTGGTGTGGGGCGAGGCACCGGGCGCCTACGCGTTCTCGCCGCGCGCCGTGCAGCGACTGATGCGCGAGTGGATGGACGCCGTCGAGCGCGATGCATCACACCCGTCGATCGTCACGTGGGTCCCGGCGAACGAGAGCTGGGGCGTGCAGCACATCGCGACCGACCCCGCGCAGCAGGCCTACGCGCGGTCCCTGGCCGACGTCACGCGGGCGATCGACCCGACACGACCCGTGATCTCGAACGACGGGTGGGAGCACCCGGACTCCGACATCATCACGATCCACGACTACGAGGGCGACGGGCCCCGGCTCGCGGCGACCTACGCGGACGACGCGGCACGCACGGTGCTGGTGAACGGCATCGGGCCGGCCGACCGCCGCATCCTCGTCGGAGGCGCGGTCGACCGCGGGCAGCCGGTGATGCTCACCGAGTTCGGCGGCGTGAACTACCAGCCCGGGGTCCAGCGCGAGGACGGCTGGGGCTACACCTCGGCGACGGACGGCGACGACTGGGTCGCACGCATCACGGCGCTGTACGACGCGATCCGGGCGAGTTCGTTCCTCGCCGGGTCCTGCTACACGCAGCTCACGGACACGATGCAGGAGACGAACGGCCTGCTGAACGCGGACCGGAGCCCGAAGGTGCCGATCGAGCAGATCCGGCGCGCGATCACCGGTCGGTGACGCTGCGCGTGTACCGGGAGGCACGCCTCCAGTGAGCAGGAATGGTCGGGTCCGACGCGGGGACTCGACCATTTCTGCTCACCCTCGCCAGCACGGCGAGGACGGCGAGGGCGGCGAGGCGGCGGGGACGGGGACGGCACGGCCCGCGCAGTGGACGTGCGAGGATCGGGCGGTGACGAGCGCCGGGGAGACGAGCCGCGCCTCCAGGTCCGCCCTGGAGGCACGCCACAGCACCTGGACCACTCCCCTGCTCCTGTGGATGGCCTCGCGCGTGGTCAGCACGGTCCTGCTCGCGGCGGTCTACGTCGTGGCGACCGCGCACGGCTGGCCGTTCGCGTCGTACCGGCGCGATCCGTCCTTCTTCACGTTCTCGGGGTCGTGGGACGCATCCTTCTACCGGACCATCGCGGAGCACGGGTACCCGAGCACGCTGCCGCTCGACGACGCGGGGCACGTCCTCCCGAACGCCTGGGCGTTCCTGCCGGTCTTCCCGACGATCGTGCGTGCGGTGATGCCGCTGACCGGCGGGTCGTTCTGGGTCGCCGGCGTGATCGTCGCGACGCTCGCCGGGGCCGGGGCGTGCGTGCTGCTCTACCGACTGGTGCTCGCGGTGGGCTGCTCCCACCGTGCGCGGTGGGCGACCGCGCTGTTCGCGTTCGGTCCGACCGCGTTCCTGCTGCAGGTGGCCTACGCCGAGAGCACGTTCCTGCTGCTGTTGTTCGGGGCGCTCCTGGCGCTCGTCCGCCGACGCTACTGGCTGGTCGCGCCGCTCGGCCTCGTGGCGGCGTTCACGAAGCCGGGAGTGCTGGCGTTGGCCGTGGCGCTCGGGGTGCACCTCGTCGTGCGGTGGGTGCAGGAGCGTCGGACGCTCCCGGTGCGGGACGCCGTGGCGATCGTGGTGTCGGGGCTCGTGGTGGCGGCGGCGGGGCTGGCGTGGCCGGTCATCGCCTCCGCCGTGACCGGTCGGCCGAACGCGTACCTCGACACCGAGCTGTCGTGGTGGGTGGGGTTCGTGGGACGGCAGCACTTCGCGCCGCTCACGCCGTGGTTCACGATGGCGGGGACGTGGCTCGGGCCGCTCGGGATCGTGCTCGTGATCGCGGTCCTCGCGGGTGCGGTGTGGTTCTGGACGCGGCGATCGGTCCGGGCACTCGGGATGGATGTCTGGGCGTTCACCGCTGCGTACGGGCTGTACCTCGTGGCGGTGTTCCTGCCGCAGCAGTCCCTGCCCCGGCTGCTCATGCCGATGGCGCCGCTGCTCGGGTCGGACGTGTTCGTGCGGACGCCGCGGCGGGCGGTCGTGTGGCTCGTCCTGGGCGTGTGCCTGCAGCCGGTCGCGATCGTGCTGCTCTGGTTCCTCGGGTATCCCTGAGGCGCGGGCGCGCGGGCGCGCGGGCGCGCGGGCGCGCGGCGCGTGCGCAACG
>NZ_JAUZED010000051.1:0-18799 GCF_030705415.1 Curtobacterium sp. A7_M15
GGTGCGGGTCGGACCCGCACCGCGCCTCCTGTGCGTGCTCCGGACGGCGGTCTCAGTCCCCCGCGAGCGCCTCGAGCAGCTGCACGAGCGCCCTGCGCTCCGGGCCCTCGACGTGGTCGACGAGGTTCTTGCGGACCGCCGCGGCGTGGATCGGGCGCGCGACGTCGACCAGGTCCGATCCCTGCTCCGTGACCTGCACGAGGACGCCGCCGTCCACGCTCCGACGACGGAGCAGTCCGCGCTCCTCCATCCGCGTCAGCTGGTGGGACAGCCGGCTGCGGTGCCACCCCATCGAGGCCCCGAGGTCGTTCTGCCGGAGCTCGCCCCCACCGAGTTCGACCAGGCGTGTCAGGATCCCGAAGTCGGGGTCGGACAAGCCGGTACCGGCCTTGATCTCGTCGCCGACGCGTTGCCGCACCTGCTCGGACGCGGTCTTCCACACGTGCCAGAGGTGCTGCTCCTCGGCGTCGAGCGGCTTCGTCATGGCTCGACCCTACCGGACCGGTGTTGACACGACAACACGACGGGTGGATGCTGTTGTCATGACAACACAATCACCCAGCGTGACGAGGGTCGCGCTCGTCACGGGAGCGAACAAGGGCATCGGGCTGGCGATCGTGCGCGGTCTCGCTCGACAGGGCTTCACGGTCCTGCTCGGCGCGAGGAGCCTCGCGGCCGGCCGAGGGGCGGCGGCGACGGTCGACGGCGACGTCCGTCCCGTCGTCCTCGACGTGACCCGCCAGGGCGACGTCGACACCCTCGCGTCCCGCACGGCGCACGAGTTCGGCCACCTCGACGTCCTGGTGAACAACGCCGGCGCGAACACCCTGACGTTCCGCCCGATGGACCACCTGCCGACCCCGACGGAGGAGACCGCCGAGGACATCAGGAGCGTCTACGAGGTCAACGTGTTCGCGGTCGTGCGGATGATGCGGGCGTTCCTCCCCCTCCTCGAACGGTCCCCGGCACCCCGGGTCGTCAACGTGACGAGCAAACGGGGGTCCCTCGGCGAGGCGGGTGCGTGGGTCGGGCAACCGTCGATGGTCTACTCCAGCTCCAAGACCGCGCTCAACGCACTGACGGTGCACTACGCCCGCGAGTTCGCCGGCACGACGATGAAGATCAACGGCGCGGCTCCCGGGCACGTCGCCACGGACTTCAACGACTTCCGCGGCACGAGGACGCCGGACGAGGGCGCCGCCGTCGCGGTCCGCCTGGCGACCCTGCCCGCGGACGGACCGACCGGGCTGGTGTTCGAGGACGACCAGCGACTCGCCTGGTGACCGTCCGCAGTGAACGGTCCGTCCCGACCGCGAGCACCTGGTCGTCCAGCGCGACGCCGACCGTCATCCGGGCCCGTCGCTGGTCGCCGCCAGCAGGGGCACGACCACGTCACTGACGGGCGTGGGCACCCCGAGGGCTCGACCCCTGCGCTGCACCACGCCGTTCCGGACGTCCCACTCGAGTGGCCGGCCGGCCTCCCGGTCGGTGAGGATCGAGGTGCCTTGGTCCTCCGGGGCCGTGCGGAAGCCGGCCAGGATCTGGTCGGGGACGTCGTCGTCGAGCTCGGCGCCGTCGGCTCGCGCGACCTCGAGCCCCTCGCGCAGGTACCGGAGTGCGAGGACCTGGACGTCCGGCCGTCGGAAGACGCCGGAGCGGCGCGTCGTGAGCGCCATCAGCCCGGCGGCTGCGTTCTGCAGGAGCTTCCGCCAGGCGACGGTGGAGAAGTCCGCGACCAGCTCGACCGAACAGCGGTCCCCGTCCAGCAGGTCCGCGACGACGTCGGCCGCGGGGCCCGCAGGCAGGGTCAGGCGGGCCGGAGCGAGCAGCCGCACCGAGTCGTCCTCCTCGCGGACGGCAGGGAACCAGACGACCGCGGGCAGGACCGTGCTCGCCGGGACGAACGGTCGGACCGAGTCGACCTGCTCGATCCCGTTCTGCAGGACGCACACGATGGTCTCCGGCGTGCAGAGCGCCCGCAACCACTCGCGTGCCTCGGCCGTCTGTGTCGCCTTGACCGCGAGGAACACCACGTCGACCGGGGCGACGACCGACGATGCGTCGGTCAGCACCGGCCCGGGGACGACGACGGATCCGTCCTCGCCCACGAACCGGAGTTCCGCACGCGCGGAGCGACCCGCGAGCACCGGCGTCGACCCACGGGCGTGGAGCACGGCCGCGATCGTCGTCCCGATCGCGCCCGGGCCGATGACGGCGACGCGGGGACGGTCGGCAGCGGACCCGTCCCCACTCGGCGACGTGGGCGTCACGCCGTCACCTCGCGGTGCCACCGGAACCGTTCGACGACGCGCGCGAGAGCCGGTCGTCGCATCGCCAGCGCGTACACCGCAGCGCCGAGCGCACCCCCGAGGACGTTCGAGGCCAGGTCGTTGACGTCGGCGATGTGGCCGCCGTGCGCGAACCGCGCCGTGAGGAACTGCGTCACCTCGACGGCAGCGCTGATCCCCGCCGTGACGGCGATCGTGCGCGCCCAGGTCGGCCGCGCGAGCATCAGCGAGACGAGGATCCCCAGCGGCACGAACACCAGTGCGTTGGTCACCGCGTCGCCGACCTCGTACCCGACGACCGGCACCAGGTTGAGCGGCAGCGGGTCGGCACCGTCGGACCGCGGCCACGCCAGGAAGATCGGGAACACCGTGTTCGCAGCGACACCGCCGGCGTAGAGGGCCGCTGCGGCCTCGACGGCGCCCCGTGCCGGTGTGAGCCGTCCGCGACGGTGGAGCACCCAGAGCAGGAGCACGAACAGGACGACGGCCATCGGGACGACCACCGGGAGCATCGGGACCCTGCCGAACATCGACTCGTGCCTCCTGGGCTGTGGGGAAGAAGGGGTCGCAGCCACCGCCGAGCGTACCGTCGAGAGCACGGGTCACGCGGCGTCGGGTCAGGACGAGGACGACGTCAGCGCGCGGCCGCGGTGAAGAGTCGGGCGTGGTCCACGACCCACTGGCGGAAGGTCCGTGGCGACCGTCCGGTGATCGCCCGGTACTCGTCGGAGACCGCCGGTGCCGTCCCGACCGCTCTCCGCCAGTCCGCGATGATCTGTTCGACCCACACGGCGGGCACGTGCTCCGACAGCATCGCGGACGCCTCGGCCTCCGTCTGCTCGAGGACCCGGACGGGTCGTCCGACGACGTCCGCGATGATCGCGACCTGCTGACGGAGCGTGAGCCGTTCCGGGCCGGTCAGCACCGGTGTCCGACCGACCAGGGCATCACCGGTCAGTGCCGCCACGGCGACGTCGGCGATGTCCTGCTCGTGGACGGGGACCTGCACGGCGTCCGGGTGGGGCAGCGGCACGACACCGTCGCGCTGGATCCCCCAGCTCCACCGGGCCGCGTTGCTCGCGAACCCGCCGGGCCGCAGGAACGTGTACTCGAGGCCCGCACCGGCGACCGCACGCTCCACCCGGAGGAAGCGGGCACCGTTGAAGTCGCTCTCGGCGCCGGGGAACGTCACCGCGGACGACGACAGCAGCACCACGTGCCGGACCCCGGCAGCGGCGATCGTGGACACGAGTTCCTCCGGCTCGTCGACGTCCGCGTAGAGGAACAGCCGCTCGACCCCGTCCAGAGGGGCACGGAAGGACTCCGGGTCCCGCAGATCGGCCGCGACGACGGACACCTGCGCCGGGAACCGCAACCGCTCGGGGCTCCTGCTCGAGGCGCGGACGTCGACCCCCCGACCGACGAGTCCCTCCACCACCGCGCCACCGACGGCTCCACTCGCACCGACCACCAGAATCGACATGCTTGCCTCCTTCACGAACAGCGTTCGCGAACAGTGTTCGTCACATACACCGATCGTGTCAAGTGGTACCGTCCTCGCATGCCAGCAGCACGCGAGCCCGTGTCCCGGCGCGCACGACCGGCGAAGAGCCCGCTGTCACGCCGTACCATCGTCCAGGCGACGGCACGGCTGATCCGGGAGCGCGGGGTCGACGCGGTCTCGCTCCGCGACGTCGCGCAGCAGGTGGAGACCGGCGCAGCGTCGCTCTACGCGTACTTCGCGAACCGCGACGTCCTCCTCGAGCACGTGCTGGACGAGGTCTACGGCGAGGTCGTCCTCGCCGATGCACCGGACGGCGACTGGCGGAGCGCGCTCGCGGCCACGATCGTCAACACCATCGAGGCGCTCGCCCGCCATCCCGGACTCGGTGCGGTGGCGCTCGGCTCGATCCCGACCCTGCCCGGAGCACTCCGCCTCGCCGACCACGAACTCGCGCTCATGGGCCGCGGTGGCGTCCCGGAGTCACGGGCCGCCCTCGCCGTCGACCTGATCTCGCAGTTCGTCGCCGCGACCGCCACCGAACGGACACTCCGCGCCGCGCCCGGCGACGAGCACGATCGAGACCACGTCGAGCGGGCCTACCGCACCACGGACCCCGAGCGCTTCCCCCACGTGGCACGGGCCGCCCGTGCGCTCGTCGACCCCACCGAGCACGACCGTCGCGACTTCGCGATCGGGGTCATCATCGCCGGCCTCGGATCGTCGCCCGGCTGACCGCCGGCGTGTTCAGACGACGGCGTCGCTCCGGGTCACCGTCGCGAAGCTGCCGTCGAGTGCCGCCATGAACGCGGCGTGCACGGCCGCTCCGGGGACGACGGTCTCGCCGAGGCGCAGGTCAGGAGCGGCACAGGCGTCGGCGACGACGGTGCACCCGTAGCCGAGCTCGTGCGCGGCCCGGGTGGTCGAGTCGATGCACATGCTGCTCATCATGCCCACGATCACCAGCTCGGTGACCGACGCGTCGTCGAGGACACGCTGCAGTCCCGTGTCGATGAAGCTGTTCGGGTGGTGCTTCTCGAGCACGACCTCGCCGTCGACGGGTCGGACGGCGGGGTGGAACGCGAGCCCCGGGGTGCCCGGTCGGAAGAAGGTGGCGTCCGGGTCAGTGCTGACGTGGAAGACGTGGACGACGGGCTCCCCGGATGCGCGGAACGCGTCGAGGACGGTCCGCGCTGCGATCGCCGCCGCGTCGGGGTCGACGAGCGGGAAGGCCCCGCCGGGGAAGTAGTCGAGCTGGATGTCGACGAGGACGAGCGCACGGGTCATGTCACGAGTATGCAGTAGCCCGGTGCTCCGGCAGCTCGCTCCCGAGATCGCCGAGCCCGGCCACGATGACGTCCGTCAGCAGTCGAGCGTGCGTGCCGTGCGGGTCGAGGTCCGGGTCGAAGACCGTGACCGATGCGCCGACGGCGCCGGGCGCGAGACCCGCAGGAGCCCGATCAGCTCCTCCGGCGTGCAGCCACCCGGATCGGGGCTGTCGACGGCGGGCATCACCGAGGGGTCGAGCACGTCGACGTCCACCTGCAACCAGTACCCCGCAGCGTCCGCGGTCGTCCGCAGAGCCGCGACGGTCGCAGCCGTGCCTCGGCTGCGCCACCCCGACGTCGGGACGACGAGTCCGAGGACCGACCGAGCCTCCGCGAGCTGGGCGTCGTCGTCACGACAACCGATGTGCGCGGTGCGTGCCGGGTCGAAGGACGGACCCAGACCGTCGATGTCCGACACCGCCGGCCAGTGGAGTCCGACCGCCGCGGCGAGGTCCTCCCCCGCCACGCTCGCGCACTCGTCGCTGTTCCCGGGTGCCGGAAGTCGGTGTGCCCGTCCACGTGCACCAACCCGACGCCACCTCGTCGGCGCATCGACAGGCCCGCACCGAGGAGCACGCTGCAGTCGCCGCCGACGACCAACGGCGCCGCCCCGGAGACGAGGACCGCGTCGATGCGGCCCGCGAGCCGCCGCGCGTGGTCGATCAGTGCGTGCTCGTTGCGCACGACGCCGGGAGCACGGGTCGCGTCGTCGTCGACGTAGCGACCGGGCAGGACCACGCCGGCGTCCGTCGCTCCTCGCTCGGTGAGTCGGCGGTGGAGGCCGGCCTCACGGAGCGCCTCGGGAGCCTTCGCCGCTCCGGGCACCGCGCCCGGCTCCGGCGGCTTCAGCCCGAGGTTCGTCGGGGCCGACACGAGGGCGATCATGCAACCGAGTGTGTCAGAACGGTCGCGGTGTCCCGCAGCGCGGTCACCCCGGCCAGGACTCCCGCGACCACGACCCGTCCGCGCGCCGGTCGTAGGCGAGCCGGTTGCTCGCCGCGTCCGTCGCCCCGCGCCAGAACACCATGCGCACCGGGGTGAGCGCGTACCCGACCCACGTGCTCGGCGGCTCGAGGTCCGTGCCCGCCCGTCCACGGACGAACGCCGCCCAGGCCTCACGGCGCCGAGCCGGTGTGTCCGCGGCGGCAGCGTGGTCGTTGACCCACGCGAGCACCTGCAGGTACCGCGTCCTGGCCGCGTACGCCGCACGGGCTTCCTCTTCGGTGACGGGCGCCACGTCACCGACCACGACGAGCTGGCGCGCGGCCTCCGGCCAGTGCAGGGTCACAGCGGCGCGGGGCACCGCCGCGAGTTCGGCGGCCTTGCGGCTGCGCGAGTCGGTGTGGAAGTGGAGCCGCTCCCCGTCGAACAGGGACAGCAGGACCGTCCGGGCGTCGGGGTAGCCGTCGAGCCCGACGGTGGAGAGGGTCATGGTCGGACCCGGGGTGTCGGCGGCGGGGAGCCACGAGGCCGCCAGGGTCAACGGGTCCGTCGGCAGGGACGGTTCGTCGACGCCGACGGACGCCGACGTGGGCGTGCCCGATCCGGACGAGTCCGCGGTCACGAGACCGCGGGCTCGACCGGGACCGTGTCGGGTGCGGCCGACGGACGGGCCACCGCCGGGCGGCGCACCGCAGGGTCGAACCGTGCGATCTCGTGCAGCGACGCCACCGCCTCGGCGACGGAGTGGTCCCACAGGACGGCACCGTACGACGCCGTCGCCCGGCTGGCGTCGCCGACGACCCCGGGTGTCCCGAAGTCGTCGGACAACCACCCGAACGACACCGGGCCGCCGTTGAACGCGATCTTCTCGAAGCCGGCGATGTGCTCCGGCACCCATCGCTCCGCGAGCGACATGTCGACCAGGTCGGGACGCAGGTGCAGGATCATCGACGTCTCCGCCGCGCCGCCGTGGATGCCCAGCCCGAGCTCGTCCGCGTCCTCGCCGTCCGGGCCGGGGACCCGGGCGAGGGTCGGCATGAGGAAGGTCTTCAGCCCGTAGCGCTTCCGGATCTCACGGAGCGCGACCTGCAGCAGGGCGACGTTGCCGCCGTGCCCGTTGGCGAACACCAGGGTGCCGGCGCCGGTGAGGGCGACCGCGCGGCCGATCTGCACCGCGGTGTCGAACATGGTGTCGCTGTCGAGCCACACCGTGCCGGGCGCCCAGCTGTGCTCGTCCGACTTCGTGAACGACAGCGTCGGGAGCTGCCAGACGTCCAGCCCCTCGGCGGCCGCCTGCTCGACCGCCGCCCCGCCGATGTGTTCGGCGAGCAGGTGGTCGGTGAGGAGCGGCAGGTGCGGGCCGTGGTGCTCGACGGCGCCGGTGGGCTGCACGACGATCGTGTCCGGCCCGAAGCCCGCCGCGACGGCCGGACCGGACAGCTCCGCGAGCCGACGCGAACGGACCGTCCCGCCCCCGGCGCTCACTTGCCGAACCCCGGGACGACCGGCTGCGCGGACGCGGTGGAGCCACCACTGACCACGAGCGACGGGTCGATGACGTGCCCGGGGTTGAGCAGCCCCTCGGGGTCGGTGCGCTGCTTCAGCGCCACGAGCTCCTCGACGCCGTGGTCGACGTAGTACTGGTGCGGACTGTGCACCCGGACGCCGAGCTCCCGGAGCACCGGGTAGCCGGCGTAGACGTCCTCGGCCCCGGTGTACGGCGCGGTGAGCATCCCGATCGGTCCGACGTGCGCGGCCTCGATGTGGAGCATGCCTCCGGGGTAGACGGCCTCGACCTCGGCGATCCGGTCGATGAGCGCCTCCCCGCCGACCTCGACGTGGAAGTACTCGGTGTCGCTCGTGTTCCGCTTCAGCCACCAGATCGGGTGGTTGTACGACAGCATCGACACCTTGGTGGTCTGCTGCAGCCCCTCGCGGACGTCGAGGACCTCACCACCGGCGGCTTCGATGCGCGCCCGGGCCTCGTCGAGCACGACGTCGTCGATGATCGCTCGCAGGCTCGCGCGGTCGTCCGGGACGGCCAGGTCGGACGGCAGCGTCGCGGCGATCTCGGCGCGGTCGGCGCTCACGAGCCGCGGCACCGGGTCGAGTCCGCGCAGCGTGCGGACGGCGACGAGCGCGTCCTCGAAGGTGGGGAACGCCGCGTAGACGGCACGCCACTCCTGCAGCGGCTCGAGCCGGACGGTGGCGCGGGCGATGACACCGGCGGTGCCGTAGGTGTGCACGAACGGCTGCGCCTCGTCGCCCTCGACGTGCAGCAGCTCGTCGGCGCCGGGCAGTGCGACGTCGAGCGCCGTGACGAAGCCCTGCCAGTTCGACCCGTGTGCGATCGATCCCGTCCCGCCGGAACCGCCGGACAGGAAGCCGCCGATGGTCGACTGTGCGGTGGACGGGTACATCCAGAGCTGCTGGCCCGTGGCGGCGGCCGCCTGTTCCAGGGCGACCATGGACGCGCCGGCCTCGGCGGTGATCCAGCCGTCGCCGACCTCGACGACGGCGCGTGCGCGCGAGGTGTCGAGGACCAGGCCGCCGTGCAGCGGGATGCCCTGGCCGTAGTTGCCGGTGCCCTTCCCGCGGGTGGTGACGGGGACGCCGTGCCGGACCGCGGCCTGCAGCGTGGCGGCGATGTCGTCGGCGGACGCGGGCGACGCGACGAGGTCGGCGAGGCCGAGGGGCAGCTGCTCGCTGAGGATCGGGCTCATCGTGGCCTCGTCGACGGAGGCGCGGGCTCGCGTGCGCTCGTCGGCGCTCACGCCGCGCTCGCCGAGCAGTGCGACGAGCTCGGCGCGCAGCGCCTCGACGGAGGTGGGGGTGACGGTGGTCATGCTCACTCCTGGTGGGTGGGGGTGCGGGGACGACGGTCGGGAGGCGCGGGGCGGTCTGGCACCGCGCCTCCCGTCCGGTGGTGGGCCGGCTTCCCGCTGACGGGAGCCGACCGGTGTCAGGAACCCAGACCGATGGACTTGTCGAGGAACTCGTTCGTGTACAGGTCGGAGGGCTGCAGCCCGCTCTTGACGTCGCCGGTGCCGGCGAAGACGGGCGTCGCCTTGGCGATGAAGTCCTTCATGCGCTGCTCGTCCATCGACCCGATGTAGCCGTCGGTGTCCTTCGCGAGGCCGAGCTTCACCATCTGGGACGCAGCGAACGCGCCGACCTTCGAGTCGTAGGTCCAGCCGTTGTTGTACTGCTGCACGAGCTTCGTGATCAGGTCGTTCGTGGCGCCCGGCGACTTCAGGTAGTCCACGTCGGCCTGCTGCATGACCGGCACGAGCTTCTTCAGGCACGGCTCGAGCTTCTGCAGGTCACCGGTGCGGACCGACATCGCCTCGGGGTAGGGGTCCCAGCCCGTGCTCGAGACGAGCGCGTAGTCGACCTTCTTGCCCCATGCCGCGACCTGGTTCTGGTAGATGTACGGCTCGGCGGTCGCGAAGCCCTGCTGCGCGTCCTTGCCGCCCGCGGACACGAACTTCGACGGGGTGCCGTCGTAGCTGCCGTCGAGGACCTTCTTCGGCAGGATGCCGGACTGCTCCAGGTAGGTCATGTACGCGGCGCCGTTGAAGTAGCGGACGACGCCGCCGTCCTTCTCGAGGGCCTTGCCGAGGCTCTTGATGCTGTCGACCTTCGGGTACGTCTTCGGGTCCCACATGATCGACATCGGGGACTGGTCGTTCTCGGCGAACACGGCCGTGGTGGGCAGGTTGCCGGAGAACTGCACCTGCTCGTCCGTGGACATGTACCCGAGGGTGATGTCCTTGTCCTGGTACATCTGCGACGCGACCTTGGTGTAGCCGATGGCCGGGCCGCCGGCACGGATCTCGAGCTTGACGCCGGTGCTCTTGCCGTTCGCGTAGAGGTCGCCGGTGACGGTCTTGCCGGAGGAGTCGATCGACGGGTTCGGCCCGAGCATCTGGTAGAGGTGGCCGTGCTCGCCCTCGGGGTTCCAGTCGGTCTGGACGACGACGGTCGCGGGGCACACCCCGGAGAGGTCGACCTTCGGCCCGGAGGCGGTCGTCGAGGTCGCGGCGGTCGTGCCGGTGCTGCCGGACGACCCCGCCGCGCAGCCGGTGAGGGCGATGGCGGTGGCGGCGAGGGCGGCGGTGGCGACACCGAGGCGGGTGGTGGTGCGCATGGAGGCTCCGTTCGTGGTGCGGGTCTCGTGGTGCTGTGGTGGGAAGGGGGTGGTTCGGGGAGGGTGTCAGCTGAAGTCGTGCCAGCGGCCGACGGCCAGGCGGCCGATCAGGCCGAACACGAGGAAGACGGCGACGCCGTAGAGCGAGGCGATCAGGATGGTCGCGTACAGCTCGGGACCCATCAGCCGCGACGCGGTCACCTGGATGAGGACGCCGAGCCCGGGGTTGCCGCGCTGGAAGAACTGGTCGCCGACGATGGCCCCGATGACGCTCAGCCCGGCCGAGGTGCGCAGGCCGACGAAGATCGACGGCAACGCGGCGGGGAACTGCAGCTTGACGAGCTGGGCGAACCGGCCGGCGCGCTGCAGCTGGAACAGCTCGCGCTGCCCGCGGTCGGCGGACTGCAGCCCGAACAGCGTGTTCGACACCATCGGGAACAGCGCGATCATCACCGTCACGATCACGCGGCTGACGAACTCGTAGCCGAACAGGGCGCCGATGAGCGGCACGAGGGCGAGGATCGGCACGCACTGCAGCACGACGGCGTACGGGTACAGCGAGTTCTCGAGCCACTTCGCCTGCGCCATGGCCATCGCCCAGACGACACCGATCACGATCGCGAAGGCGAGGCCGGTGAGCGAGACGACGGTGGTGCGTCCGAGGGCGGACCAGAGGTCGGAGCCGAACGTGGACGGCGACCCGTCCGGCATGGTCGGCGCGACGATCGCCTTGGCCACGAGGTGCGGGTACGGCACGAGGAAGGCCAGGCCGCGGACGTGGTCGTAGTACGCGGCAGCGGCGTACCAGATGCCGACGAGCACGGCGAGGACGACGACGGGCTGCCACCAGGCGATGCCGCGGCGGGTCCGAGGAGCGGCGCGACGGGCGGCGGCCCGGACCGCGCGGGTCTCGGTGGCTTCCTGCAGGGTGACCATCAGCGGTGTCCTTCCCGGAGGGCGTGCGAGACCTCGCCGACCAGTTCGGCGAACTCGGGTGTGAAGCGGATGTCGGGGTCGCGGGGCATCGGGAACGGCACGTCGAACCGGCCGACGATGCTGCCGGGGCGACCGGACATCACGATCACCTCGGTGGAGAGGTAGACGGCCTCGGACACCGAGTGCGTGATGAAGAGTCCGGCGAACTGCTGCTCGACGAAGAGCCGGAGGAGCTCGTCGTTGAGGCGTTCGCGGGTGATCTCGTCGAGGGCACCGAACGGCTCGTCGAACAGGAAGAGCTCCGGGTCGAGGGTGAGCGACCGGGCGAGCGAGACGCGCATCCGCATGCCGCCGGACAGCTGCTTCGGCAGGTTCGTCTCGAAGCCGTTCAGGCCGACGAGGTCGATGGCGTGGGCGGCCTTCGCTGCCCGCTCGGACTTCGGCACGTGCCCGAGCTCGGCGAGCAGCTCGACGTTGCCCTGCACGGTGCGCCAGGGCAGGAGCGTGGCGTCCTGGAAGACGTAGCCGATGCGGTCGGCCGCGACCCCGGCGGACCCGTCCGACGCGGTTTCGAGGCCCGAGGCGATGCGGAGCAGCGTGGACTTGCCGCAGCCGGACGGGCCGACGACCGAGACGAACTGGCCGCGGTCCACGGTGAGGTCGACGCCCTGCAGGGCGATGGTGCCGTTCGGGAAGGTCATCTCGACGTTGCGGAAGTCGAGCAGCGTGTCCGTCGTGGCGACGGGCGGTGCAGCGGTGGTGGTCACGATCACCTCGGGTTCTCGGTCGGGCGGGCGGTTCGGTCAGGCGGGGACGGCGGCCGTGGCCGGTGCGGCGACGGTCCGTCGCACCTCGGTGCGGGCGACGAGTCGCCCACGGGACAGGACGATGCGGTCGGCGGGGGCGTTCGCGACGGCGTCGGTGACGCTCGTCGCGGCCACGGCGAGCAGGTCGGCGCGCCGCCCGGGGACGGGACCGGCGGCCGGGAGGCCCATCACGCTCCGGGCGGTGTCGCTCACCATCGCGTACGCCTGGTCCGGGGTCACGTGGCCGGCGGAGACGAGCAGGGACGCGGTCTCGAGAGCGTCGCTCCGGCCGACCGGGTTGAAGGGGTCGCGGACGTTGTCCGCGCCGGCGGCGACGCGGACGCCTGCGTCGAGGAGCGCCTGGATTGCGGTCAGTCCCCGCGGCGTGGACACCGGGTACTGCCAGCCCTGCAGGTACAGGTTCGTGATCGGGAGCGTGATCACTCCGAGGTCGGCTGCTGCGACGTCGGCGACGACCTCGGCGAGCCGCTCCGGTCCCAGGGTGCCGAGCCGGACGCAGTGCCCGGCGGAGTACTGCCGGTCCCGCCGCAGCGAGCGCGACGCCCGGGCGTAGTGGTCGAGGGTCACCGGGCCGTCGAGGCTCTCGTCGACGTGCAGGTCGACCCCGAGGCCCCGGCGGTGGGCGATGGCGAGGAGTCGGTCGACGTCGGCGAGGGGGTCCTCGGCGAGGTGCGGGGCACCGCCGACGAGGTCCACGCCGAGGTCGAGCACGGCCTCGACGTGCTCGTCGGGGGCGAGCGGGCCGGCGAGGGCGACGAGCTCGATGTCCATCAGGCCGGCGAGTTCGTCGCGGACCTGCACCAGCGCGCGGGCGCCGCGCAGGGCCTGCTCGGTGGTGGCGGGCCGGTCCGCCGCGCTGTGTCGGCCGCTGAGGACGTCGACGTGGCTGCGGACGGCCGTGGTGCCGGCGGCCAGCAGTGCGAGGGCGGCGGTACGGGCCCGGTCGGCGATGTCCTCGACGGTCATCGTCGTCGCGTGCGCGGTCCACGAGGCGATCGCGGCGCCGAGGTCCCCGAGCGGCGGCCGGATGACGTCGGCGCTGAGGGCCTTGTCGAGGTGGGCGTGCGGTTCCGCCGGTGCGGTCAGGAGCAGCCGGCCGCCGAGGTCGATCGTCTCCTCCGCCGGGGCCGAGAGGGTGCCGGCCGGTGCCACGGTCGAGACGGTCTCGCCGTCGATCGCGACGTCGACCGACCGGCCGTCCGGCAGCAGCGCGGAGCGCAGGAGAGCGATCGGGCGGGGCACTGACGAGTCCATCCGGAGCCTCTCGATCGTGTGTGAGAATGTTGATCGCATCAACATCTCCGATGCTAGGGCGGCAGTGTTTCCCTCTCGTTTCGAGGCGGTTGCCGTGTGTGACGCCCGGCCCGACCGGACCGGGAGCGGGAACGAGCGTTCCGGCCGACCGGCCGCGGAGGCCCCACCGAGGACGAGAGGAGCGCGCGTGAGCACCGGCACCACCACCGAGACCGACCGCGTCGTCGACGACCAGACCCAGCGGATCGGCGAGCACATCCGCGCCCGCCGACGCGCGGCACGGCTGACGCTCGTGCAGCTCGCCGAGCTGACCGGGCTGTCGCACCCGTTCCTCAGCCAGGTCGAGCGCGGACACTCGCGCGCCAGCATGGTGTCCCTCGAGAAGATCGCCGCGGCGCTCGGCACGACCCAGGTCGAACTGCTCGCCGCCGGGGCCCCCGAGCGCCCGGAGCACGAGGTCCGCCTGCCCGAGGTGATCCGCGCCGGCGAGGGCGCCCGCGGGCCGTTCTCGAGCGGTGAGGCCCGGTTGCTCGTGCACGCGGGTCCGCACGCGTTCGAGCCGCTCGAGTGGGTGGGCGACAACACCGACCTCGGCGAGTACTTCGAGCACCACGAGGACGAGTTCCTCACCGTGCTCGCCGGCCGCGTGCACCTCGACCTGCGCGGACAGGAGCCGATCGAGCTCGGGCCCGGCGACTCGGCGTACTACCGCGGCGGCACCGGACACCGGTGGTGCAGCGCGGACGGCACCCGCTTCCACATGATCGTGGTCAAGGAGACCCCGCGCGCCGGAGCGATCGCATGAGCGGCGTGCCGGAGCGTCGGCGGCTGCGGGTCGCCGCTCGCCAGCAGGTCGCCACCGACGTCGTCGCACTCGACCTGGCCCCGCTCGGCCCACCGGCGCTGCCGGACTGGGAGCCCGGGGCGCACATCGACCTCGAGGTCACCCCCGGGACCGAGCGGCAGTACTCGCTCGTCACGACGACGGCCGACGGGCACTGGCGCATCGCCGTGCTCCGCGAGCCCGACGGCCGCGGCGGATCCGTCGCCGTGCACGAGGGCCTGGCGGTCGGCGACGAGGTCGTGGTGGCCGGTCCGCGGAACCACTTCGACCACGACCCGGCGCGCCCCGCGGTCTTCGTCGCCGGGGGCATCGGGATCACGCCGATCCGGTCGATGATCGCCGCTGCCGAACGCGCCGGCACCCCGTGGGAGCTCCACTACGCGGGGCGGTCCCGCGAGCGCATGGCGTTCGTGGACGAGCTCGTCGCGGCGCACCCCGACCGGGTCGTCGTGGCCGCCGCCGACGAGGGCGTCCGGCTCGACGTCGACGCGCTCCTCGCCGCACCGCGAGACGCGGTCGTGTACTGCTGCGGGCCGCGCGGGCTCATGGACGCCGTCGAGGCGGCCGCCGCGCACTGGCCCGCGGGCAGCGTCCGCGTCGAGCGGTTCGAGCCCGCCGCGGACGTCGACGCCCCCGGCGAGGCGTTCGAGGTCGAACTCGCGGTCACCGGCGTCACCGTGACGGTGCCCGCCGACCGGACCCTGCTCGAGGTCGCCGAGGACGCCGGCGCCTTCGTGCTCTCGTCCTGCCGGGAGGGCACGTGCGGCACCTGCGAGACCCCGGTGCTCGAGGGGTCGGTCGAGCACCGGGACACCGTGCTCAGCCCCGAGGAGCAGGCCGACGACCGCACCATGATGGTCTGCGTGTCCCGCGCCCGGCGGGGCTGCCCGCGGCTGGTGCTGGAACTCTGACCGGACGGACTACGGACGCTCGGTGTCGTCGAGTGCGCCACCGGTGAGCGCGGACAGGCGCTCCAGCCCGGCTTCGGCCACGAGCTGTCGGGCGAGCGGACGCGCCCGTTCGACCGCCTCACGCACGTCGACCCGGGTGACGTCGAAGTCCGCCACGCTCAGCTCGCCGTCCACCCAGACGTCGCGTACCTCGCGACTTCCGGCGACGAAGACGACCGCCTGGTAGGGGTCGTGGACGTTCGCGAGGGTCGGGGAGTCGCCGTCGAGGACGACCAGGTCCGCGCGCTTGCCCGGTTCCAGCGAACCGATCTGGTCCTCCATGCGCAGGGCGCGGGCGCCGCCGATCGTGCCCATCTCGAACGCCTCGCGGGCGCTCATCGCGGTGGCCTGCAGGTCCCGCACGCGGGCGAGCAGCGCGGCCGTCTTCATCGCCTGCAGGAAGTCCTGGGAGTCGTTCGACGCCGGGCCGTCGACGCCGATGCCCACCGGGACGCCGAGCGCACGGAGTTCCGCAACCGGGGCGATGCCGCTGGCGAGGATCCCGTTCGCGACCGGGTTGTGGGCGACGCCGACGCCGTTCGCGGCGTACCGCTCCCGGTCCTCGCGGTCCACCCAGACGCTGTGCGCGGCGATCACCGGGACCTGGAACATGCCTGTCGCCTCGGCGTACCCGATGGCCGTCCGTCCGGTGCGCTGCCGGGCCGCCGTGACCTCCTCGCGCACCTCGTGGAAGTGCACGTGCACGCCGTGGCCGCCGGCGACCGCGTAGTCGACGTGCTCCTGCCAGGTGTCGTCCGTGTACCGCCCGATCGACGAGACGCCGACCCGGAAGGTGCTGTACCGGCTCGCGGCGGCGGCTTCGCGCAGGGCCTCGAACTCCTCCAGGATCGGCGTCGCACCGAAGTCCCGGTCGACGTCGCCGGAGCCGAACGACACGACCCCGCGCAGCCCGAGTTCCTCGAGCGCCTGCACCACGCCGGGCGTCGCCGGGTCGTCCGGCACCGGGTCCGCGCAGAACATGTCGTTCGCCGTCGTCACCCCGCTCCGGAGCAGCTGGATGCCCTGGAGCACCGTGCCCGCGTGGGCCTTCTTGCGGGTCATCACCGGGTTGACGCGCCCGATCAGCGCCGTGAGCCACTCCCACAGGGTGTACTGCGAGCCGATGCCGGTGATGAGGCCCTCGCTGAAGTGGCCGTGGGTGTTCACGAAGCCGGGCGTGACGATGTCGTACGCACTACCGCGCACCGGAGCCTCCGGGTGAGCCGCGGCGAGGTCGGCGTACGTGCCGACCGCGGCGATCCGGTCGCCGTCGACGAGCACGGCGCCGTCGCGGATCGCAGCGGGCGTGGCGGCGCCGTCGGGTGCTGCGGTGAGCACCCATCCGGCGCGGATCAGGGTCTGCGTCATGGGGCGAACCTACGGTCCGCGTGTTCCCCGGGTGTTTCGGCCCGGTTACCCCGCGGTACCGCCCGGGGGCCCTGGAACGCCGGCGACCGGCCGCTCGGTCGTCCGTGCACTCCCCGTCACGGGCCGGAAACAGGCGGCTGCTAGAAACACCACCATGCTGACCGTCACCGGCGCCCTCCGCGTCCTCGTCGACCCCCGGACCGAACGCGAGGGCGACGTCGTCGTCGACGACGGCAGCGCTCTCGCCACCACCCTCGACGCTTCGGGGTGCGTCGTGACCGCCGGCCTCGTCAACGCGCACCACCACCTGCTCCAGACCGCGTTCCGCACCCTGCCGGGGACGCGCGGCGTCCCGATGGCGGACTGGCTCCCGACCATGGCCGCGGCGTACGGCCGGGTGGGGCACGACCCCGAGCTCTACGCACTGGCCGCGTCCGCCGGAGCTGCGGAGGGCCTCCTGTCCGGCGTCACGACGATCGCCGACCACCACCTGAACTGGCCCGCCGACGCGAGCACGGACGACACCGTCGCGCTGGCCGCCGCCACCGTGGGCGCGGTCCGCGGTCTCGGCGGGCGGCTCGTCTTCGTCCGTGGCTCGGCGCGTGACGACCCGGACCGTGCGGCGGCCTCGGCGGACGCGATCGCGTCGCGCCTGCTGCACGACGACGCCGTCGGCGGCGTGGACCCGGACGGCGGACTCCAGGTCGCCGTCGGTCCGGCGGGTGTGCACTCCGACGGCGAGGCGACCTTCCGGGCGCTCGGCGAGGTGGCGGCGCGGTACGGGCTCCGCCGACGGACCCAGGCCAACGAGCAGGTCGACACCGCGATCGCACTCGAGCGCTACGGCCGTCGTCCGCTCGACCTGCTCGAGGAGTGGGGGTGGCTCGCGCCGGACGTCACGATCGCGCACCTCTGCGACGTCACCGACGACGAGATCGCCCGGCTCGCGGCAGCAGGCGTCTCCGCGACGCACGCCCCCGGCTGCGACGTGCCGATGGGGTGGGGCATCGCGCCCGTCGCGGAACTCGCCGCGGCGGGTGTCCCGGTCGGCCTCGGCACGAGCGGCGGCGGCAGCAACGACGCCGGGCACCTGCTCGCGGACGCCCGGCTCGCCATGCAGGTGTCCGCGCTCGTCGGGCCGCAGCTGCCCGCACGGCAGGTGCTCGGCGCGGCAACGGAGGGGTCCGCAGCCGGTCTCGGGCGGCCGGAGCTCGGGCACCTCGGTGCCGGGAGCGCCGGGGACCTGTGCGTGTGGGACGTCTCCGGGGTGGCGGACGCGGGAGTCGCTGATCCCGTGGCGGGACTGCTCTGGGCCGCCCCCGGTCGGCGACCGCGGCACGTCGTCGTGGGTGGGCGCGTGGTGGTGCGCGACGGGGAGCTCGTCGCGGCGGACGAACGGGAGATCGCCGCGCGCCTCGCCGAGCGGCTGGCCCGGACGCCCGCTGTCGTCTGACCGGACCGCGCCACCGGCTCAGCTCGTGGACACCGCCCGACGGTGGATTGGGCCGACGCCGTCGACGAGGGCACCGCCACCGGCGCCCGACCGGACCGCGATCACCTCGGCCATGATCGCGACCGCCATCTCGGCCGGCGTCGTCGCGCCGATGTCGAGCCCGATCGGGGACCGCAGCCGGTCGGTGTCCGGCGTCCCGAGTGCCCGCAGCTCCGCCATCCGACGGGCGTTCGTCGCGCGGGACCCCATCGCGCCGACGTACCCGGCACCACGTCGGAGCGCCGAGTCGACCACGGCGGCGTCGAACCGGTCGTCGTGCGCGAGCACCACGACGGCCGTGGTCTCGTCCACGGGCAACGCCTCCACCACCCGGGTCGGCCAGCCCACGATGCGTTCGTCGGCGGCCGGGAACCGCTCGTCGGTCAGGAACACCGGCCGGGGATCGACGACCGTCACGGCGTAGCCGAGCACGGCGGCCGCGTTCGTCAGTGCCACGGCGAACTCGACCGCGCCGACCACGATGCACCGCGGCCGGACGTCGGCGCGCTCCACGAAGATCCGGCCCCCGCAGCTGTCGGGGGCGTGCACGACCGCGGCGAGCGTCAGGGGGTCGAGCGAGAGGGCGAGCGACGTCGGCACCCCGGACGCCGCCCGCCGGAGCGCGTCCACGACGTCGCCGTCGTCGGGACGGACGCGGTGGACCATCACCTCGACACGCCCACCGCAGCGGAGTGCGGGTGCCCACAGCGCGTCGACGTCGTCCGGGTCGTCGTCGAAGCCGAAGCGTTCGAGCACCGCTTCGCCGGTCTCGAGGACCTGCTCCGCGGTGTCGAACAGCGACCCCTCGACGCACCCGCCGGAGATGGTGCCGACGACCTGACCGCCGGGCAGGACGGCCATCGACGAGCCGACACCGGTCGGCGCGCTGCCCGTCGTCGCGACGGCCGTCGCGACGACC
>NZ_JAUZED010000051.1:18809-23934 GCF_030705415.1 Curtobacterium sp. A7_M15
GCCCCGGCCGGGCCGCCCCCCCCCCCCCCCCCCCCCCGCGGGGGCCCCCCCGCCCCCCCCCCCCGCCCCCCCCCCCCCCCACCACGGGCTCCCCCGCGTCGAGGGCGGCCAGGAGGCGCGGTGCCAGTTCGAACATCACGCACCCCCGGCGTCGGTCGCGTCCTGGAGCATCGCCCAGACCCGGTCCCGTGTCATCGGCAGCCGGTGGGGGCGCACGCCGACGGCGTCGCGCACCGCGTTCGCGACGGCGGGTGCGACCGGGTTGTACGGCGCCTCGCTCATCGACTTCGCACCGAGGGGGCCGAGCGGGTCGTGCGTGACGGCGAAGCGCACCTCGGTGCGGGGCACGTCGGAGATCTTCGGCACCCGGTACGCCCGGAACGCGTCGGTCGTCACCCGTCCGGTCTCGTCCAGCACGACCTCCTCGTAGAGCGCCGAGCCGATCGCCTGCGCGGCGCCCCCTTCCACCTGGCCGCGGAGCTGCTCCGGGTTCAGGACGGTGCCGGCGTCCACCGCCTGCACGCTGTGCAGCACACGGACCTCGCCCGTCGGCCGGTGCACCGCCACGCGGGCGCCGTGCACGGTGAACGCGAGCGACCGTGGCGTGCCGTCGTGGCTGGCGTGCGCGACGAGCGGGCCGTCGGCGAGCAACTCGGCGTGCCCGACGAGCTCCGACCCCACGCGGACGCCGTCCGGCCCGACCGAGACGGCGGGCCCGAGCGGCCCGGATGCGGTCCGTGGCGTCCGGGCGGCGACGATCCCGAGCGCGCGGCCGGTCATGTCCTCCCGCAGCGCTTGCGCCGCGGCGTACAGCGCCTTGCCCGCGACCACGACCCCGGCGGACCCGAACGCGCCGGTGTCGTGCCGGGCTGCGTCGGTGTCGGACTGGTGCACGTCGATCCGGTCCGTGGTGGTGCCGAGGGCGGTGGCGACGAGTTGCGTGTGCACCGTCGTGGTCCCGTTGCCGAACTCGGCCGTGCCGACGCCGATGCGGTAGCGGCCCTCCGGGGTCGCCTCGACCGACACGTGGGCGTGGTGTCCGCGCGGCGGCATCGTGGCGATCGCGGCGAGGGCGACCCCGGTGCCGAACGCCCAGTCCGCCGAGTCGTCCAGCGGCGGGCCGTCCATCCGGGGCACCTCGGGCAGCGGCGCACGGAGGGCGTCCTCCACCAGGTCGATGCACTGGTCGAGTCCGTAGCTGCCCTCCCAGCGCAGGTCGTCTTCCTCGTCCGGGTCCGTGACGACGAGGGGGTCCCCGGGGACGACCACGTTCCGCCGCCGCAGCTCGAGCGGATCGATGCCGAGCTTCCGCGCGAGCTCGTCCATCGCCGACTCGATCGCGAACACGACCTGCCCGAGCCCGTACCCGCGGAACGCGCCGGACGGCAGGTTGTTCGTGTACACCGATTCCGCGTCGACACGCTTCGACGGGCACCGGTAGACGGCGACGGACTCGCTGACGGAGTGGAACATGACACCGATGCCGTGGTTGCCGTAGGCGCCGGTGTCCATGGTCTGGTCGACGTGCAGCGCCGTCAGGTGCCCGTCGGCGTCGGCGCCGAGCCGGATCCGCACGCGCATCGGGTGCCGCGTCGGCGCGATCGTGAACTCGTCGCGCCGACTGAACTCGTACTGCACCGTACGACCGGTCCGCAGCACCGCGAGGGTGACCAGGTCCTCGGTCAACAGCTCCTGCTTGCCCCCGAACCCGCCGCCGACGCGCTTCGCGACGACACGGACCCGGCTCGGGTCGAGGCCGAACACGCGTGCGATCTCGTCCCGCACGAGGAACGGGACCTGCGTCGCGGTCCGGAGCACGAGCCGCCCGTCGCGGTCGAGGGACCCGCGGGTCGCGTGCGTCTCGAGCGCGGCGTGCGAGACGCGGCCCGTCGTCCAGGTGCCGTCGACGGTGGCCGCGGCCGTCGCCAGGGCTCCGTCGACGTCGCCCGTCTCGCCGTGCAGCGCGGCGACCACGTTGCGGCCCGGCTCGGCGATCCGGTGCTCCTGCGACGTCTTGTCGCCGTGCAGGAGCGGGGCGCCGGCGGCACGCGCCGCGTCCGGGTCGTGCACGCTCGGCAGCACCTCGTAGCGGACCCGCACGAGGGCGCAGGCCTGCTCGGCGATCCGCACGCTGTCCGCGACGACGGCGGCCACGCGCTGCCCGCGGAACCGGAGCACCCGGTCGAGCACCCGGGTGTCGTCCGGGTCGTCCAGGCGGGACTCGTGCCGGCCCGTGGAGAACAGGACGCCCGGGTCGTCGTGGTGGGTGAGGACCGCGTGCACGCCGGGCAGGGCTTCGGCCTCCGCCGTGTCGATCGAGACGATGCGGGCGTGCGGGTGCGGGCTGCCGAGGACCGCGAGGTGCAGCAGCCCCTCCGTCCGCCGCACGTCGAGCGTGTACTCCTCGCGCCCGGTCACGATCGCCATCGCCGCGGGTGCGGCGACGGACGTGCCGATGGCCTCACCCGCCGGGGCGCAGGCCGTGTTCGCGACGCCGTCGAGGGCGTCCTCGATCGCCCGGTAACCGGTGCACCGGCAGAGGTTGCCCTTCAACGCACGGTGCCGGTCGGCCAGGGCGTCCTCGTCGAGCGTCGACGCCGTCACGACGTACCCGGCGGTGCAGAAGCCGCACTGGAATCCCGGGGCCCGGGCGAACGCACGCTGCACGGGGTGCGGGTCCTCCGGCGTGCCGAGCCCGGCAGCCGTCGTGACGGCTCGACCGGCCATCCGGTGCGCCGGCGTGATGCAGGAGTGGACCGGCTCGCCGTCGACGAGCACCGAGCACGCACCGCAGTCACCCGCATCGCAGCCCTTCTTCACCGACGTCACCCCGTGCTCGCGGAGCAGCGTGCGGAGGACCTGACCCGGCTGCGGATCGGCCTCGACCGTGGCGCCGTCGACCTCGAACCTCATGCCGCACCGCCAGTCGTCCCGAGCGCCTCGGCGACCAGCTCCGCAGCGAACCGCCGGCTCACCGCGCGCCGCCAGTCCGGCGAGCCGTGCGGGTCATCGTACCAGGCGTCGTGGGCGGCCAGCCGTGCGTCGACCTCGGCAGCGGTCGGGACGCCGGGGTGACGGAGCGCGAGCGGCCGCGGGGTCGCCCCGGTCACGACGAGGACGAACTCCGGTCCGGACCACCGCGCCGTGACGAGTGCACCCGTCCGGCCGTGCGGGCTGAGGGACACCCGGCGGAACCCGGTGCGAGCCACGAGGGCCGCTCGCGGCACGTCGAACGCCCGGATGACCTCGCCCGGCGACAGGTCGGTCGTCCGCGGCCCGGTGACCAGGTCCGCCACCGGGACCCGGCGCTCCCCGCCGTCCGGGGTCCAGACCTCCGCGATGGCGTCGAGCGTCACGAGCAGCGCGGTGATCGCCCCCGCCGGCAGGGCGACCGCGACGTTGCCCCCGACGGTCGCCTGGTTCCACACCTTGAACGACGCCAGCAACGCGTTGGCGCACCGGTCGACGAGCGGCCAGGCACGCCAGTCGTCGTCCGGCGTCAGACGCAGCAGCGACGCGATCGTGCACGTCGCGGCGATCCGGAGCCCTCCGGCGGTCCGCTCGGTGTCGGGCCAGCCCAGCGCCGTGAGGTCGACGAGCCCGGTCAGGCGGGGCTGCTCCTCGGAGTACAGCCAGGTGCCGCCGGCGAGGGGGTGCTCACCGGGTCCGAAGGAGAGGTCGTCGCGGTGCGACGGTGTCCGCACGGAGCGGACGGAGACGAGGTCCATTGCAGGGTCCGATCGGAAGGGGGGAACGGGTGTCGATGGCGCCGTCGGACCGTCGTCCGTGCGCGATCATCCCGCGGTTCCACGCCGAGGACCGCCGGGGTGCGGATGTGTGCGCCACGGGGCCCTCCTCGATCGGGTGCGTCGTGGCGGCAACGCTATGGAACGGGTGTTTCCGTGTGGTTACGGGCGTTCGACGGCTGCGTCACGACCGGACCGTTGCCGCTGACGGAGCTCGTGACCTGTTCGACCCACCGCCGAAACACGCGGGTGTCATCGTCGGCTCCATGGAGATCACCGACGTCCAGCCCGTCCCCACCACCGCGACCGTCCACCTCGGTGCGAACCAGTACGGCAAGGCCGAGGTCCGGCTCGTCCGGGTGACGCGCGACACCGACCGGCACGAGATCGAGGACCTGACCGTCACGACGCAGTTGCGCGGCGCGGCACTCGCCGACTCGTACACCGAGGGCGACAACGCCAAGGTCGTCGCGACGGACACGCAGAAGAACACGGTCTACGCGTTCGCGAAGGAGCACGGGGTGGGGACGCCCGAGGAGTTCCTGCTGCGGCTCGGCCGGCACTTCAGCACCGCCTTCGACTGGTACGACGGCTCCACCCTCTCCGCCGAGCAGCACACGTGGGAGCGGATCACCGTGGACGGTCGCGAGCACGACCACTCGTTCGTCCGGTCTGGTCGCGGGACCCGCACCGCCGTGGTGCAGGTCGACGGCGACGACGTGCACGTGCTCGCCGGGGTCACCGACCTGACGGTCCTGAAGTCGACGGGCAGCGAGTTCCACGGGTTCCCGCGCGACGGGTACACGACGCTCCAGGAGACCGACGACCGGATCCTCGCGACCTCGGTGACGGCCCGCTGGCGGTACACGCCCGAGGCGGTGGCGGCGGGCATCGACTACGACGCCGTGTACGCCGGCGTCCTCGACCGCATGCTCGCGACCTTCGCCGAGCTGCACTCCCTGGCGCTGCAGCAGACCCTGTTCGCGATGGGCCGCTCGGCGATCGAGGGGTTCACGGAGATCGCCGAGGTCCGGTTCTCGATGCCGAACAAGCACCACTTCCTGGTCGACCTCACGCCCTTCGGCCTGGACAACCCCGGCGAGGTGTTCTTCGCCGCCGACCGACCCTACGGCCTGATCTCCGGCACCGTCGTGCGCGACGGCGTCGCCGAGGCCCCTGCCGCGTGGACGTCGGTGCCGGCGTTCGTGTGACCGACGTCGTCGGGGTGCTGCTCGCCGCCGGTGCGGGGACGCGGATGGGACGGCCGAAGGCGCTCGTCGCCGCGCCGGACGGCACCCCGTGGCTGCGCCTCGGCGTCGACGCGCTCCTCGCCGGCGGCTGCGGCCGGGTCGTCGTCGTCCTCGGCGCCGCGGCCGACC
>NZ_JAUZED010000052.1 GCF_030705415.1 Curtobacterium sp. A7_M15
GCGCCCCGGTGAGGCGGGGCGCGACGACCGCACCGGGGCGCGGAGCGACGGCAGGCCGCACCGCGCGCACCAGCGCGCACCAGCGCGCGCCGCACCCCCGGCGCGCTACAGCGCGACCGCAGCCGACTGCCGGGCGATCTCCAGTTCCTCGTTCGTCGGGATGACGAGCACCGCGACACGCGAGCCGTCCGTGGAGATGCGCCGAGCCTCTCGCGAGGCCAACTCGTTGCGGTCCGCGTCGATCTCGATGCCGAGGTGCTCGAGCCCGGCGAGCACCCTCCGGCGCAGCAGCGCGTTGTTCTCGCCGACCCCCGCGGTGAAGACCACCGCGTCGAGCCCGCCGAGCTGTGCCGTGTACGCGCCCACGTACCGGCGGATCCGGTGCCGGTACACGGCGAGCGCCGCCTCGGCCTCCTCGTCGCCGCCCAGCGCCGCGTCCTGCACGTCGCGCATGTCGCCGTTGCCGGTGAGGCCGAGCAGCCCGGACTCCTTGTTGAGCATGGTGTCGAGCTCGTCGAACGAGAGCCCGGCCTCGCGGTGGAGGTGGATGAGCACCGCCGGGTCGAGGTCCCCGGAGCGCGTGCCCATCACGAGGCCCTCGAGCGGTGTGAGTCCCATCGAGGTCTCGATCGACCTCCCACCGTCGATCGCCGCGGCGGACGCCCCGTTGCCGAGGTGCAGCACGATCGTCTTCAGTTCGGTGAGCGGACGCCCCAGGAACTCGGCGGCCTGCTCGGACACGTACTTGTGGCTCGTCCCGTGCATGCCGTAGCGACGGATCGCGTACTTCGCGGCGAGGTCGGCCGGGATCGCGTACGTGTAGGCGTGCGGCGGCATCGTCTGGTGGAACGCGGTGTCGAACACGGCGACCTGCGGCACGTCGGAGAAGACCTGCTTCGCGGCGCGGATCCCCTCGAGGTTCGCCGGGTTGTGCAGCGGCGCGAGGCTCGACAGGTCCTCGATCTGCTGCTCGACCTCGTCCGTCACGACGGTGGCGCGGTCGAAGGTGGTGCCGCCGTGCACGACGCGGTGGCCGACGACCGCAGGCGGGTACTCGTCGAACGAGGGGCCCACCTTCGCGAAGGCGTCGATCATCGCCTGGAAGCCGGCCGCGTGGTCGGCGACCGGGCTCGAGTCGTTCGACGAGGACTCCCCCGTGAGCGCGTTCGTGTGCTTCCACGCTCCCGTCGACTCGCCGATGCGTTCGACGAGCCCGGAGGCGAGCGTCCGCTCCCCCTCGAGCTCGATGAGCTGGTACTTGAACGAACTCGATCCGGAGTTCACGACGAGGGCTGCGGTCACGGGATGGGTCACTTTCTCGGTCGGACGGGAGGCACGGGGCGGGTCGGTCGGTCGGCGTGCGTCGGGCGCGGTGCGGGTTCGCCGCTCAGCTCGCGTCGGACGCGGTGCCGGCCTGGATCGCGGTGATGGCGACGGTGTTGACGATGTCGCCGACGAGCGCACCGCGGGAGAGGTCGTTGATCGGCTTGCGGAGCCCCTGCAGGACCGGGCCGATCGCGACGGCACCGGCCGAGCGCTGCACGGCCTTGTACGTGTTGTTGCCCGTGTTGAGGTCGGGGAAGATGAACACCGTCGCGCGGCCGGCGACGGGCGAGTCCGGCATCTTCGTCGACGCGACCGTCGGGTCGGCCGCGGCGTCGTACTGGATCGGCCCCTCGACGAGCAGGTCCGGGCGGCGCTCCCGCACGAAGGCGGTGCCGGCGCGGACCTTGTCGACGTCCGCTCCGGAGCCGCTGTCGCCCGTGGAGTAGCTGAGCATCGCCACGCGTGGGTCGATCCCGAACTGCGTGGCGGTCTCCGCCGACGAGATCGCGATGTCCGCGAGCTGCTCGCTGGTCGGGTCCGGGATGACCGCGCAGTCGCCGTAGACCAGGACCCGGTCGGCGAGCGCCATCAGGAAGACGCTCGAGACGATCGACGTGTCCGGGCGGGTCTTGATGATCTCGAACGACGGCCGGATGGTGTGCGCCGTGGTGTGCTTCGCTCCGGAGACCATGCCGTCGGCGAGCCCGAGCTGCACCATCATCGTGCCGAAGTAGGACACGTCGGTCACGGTGTCGCGGGCGAGCTCGATCGACATGCCCTTGTGGGCTCGGAGCCGGGTGTACTCCTCGGCGAAGCGCTCGCGGAGCTCGGGGTCGAACGGGGACACGAGCTGTGCGGCGTCGAGGTCGAGGCCGAGCTCGGTCGCCCGCGTGCGGATCGCCGCGGGGTCGCCGAGGATCGTGAGCTCGCACACCTGGCGCTGCAGGAGCGTCGACGCGGCGCGGAGGATGCGGTCGTCCTCGCCCTCGGGCAGGACGATGCGCTTGCCGTACCCGCGGGCCCGGTCGAGCAGTCCGTGCTCGAACATGAGCGGCGTCACGACCCCTGAGGGCGTGAGCTGCAGACGGTCGCGCAGGGCGTCGGCGTCGACGTGCTGCTCGAACAGGGCGAGCGCGAGGTCGGCCTTGCGGGGCGAGTCCGCCGCGAGCCGTCCGCGGGTCTGGGTGATCCGGAGGGCGGTGTCGTAGGTGCCGAGGTCGTTCTGCGCGATCGGCAGCGAGCTCGACAACCCCTCGAGCAGCCGGGAGATCTGCGGTGCGGTCTCGAACCCGCCGTTGAGGATGACGCCGGCGAGGCTCGGGAACGTCTCGGACTGGTTCGCGAGGAGCGTCGCGATGAGCACGTCGCTGCGGTCCCCCGGGACGACGACGATCCCGCCCTCGATCAGCCGGGGCAGCACGTTCTCCATGCTCATGCCGGCGACGACGGTGCCGAGGGCCTCGCGGTCGAGCAGCGCTTCGTCGCCGCGCACCAGGGTCGCACCGGTGGCCTCGAGCAGGGCACGGACGGTCGGGGCGACGAGGACGCGGTCCTCGGGGATGGCCCACACGGGCAGGTCGGGGTGGTCGTCGCTCACGGCCCGCTGGACGCTCGACACGACCGACGTCAGCGCGTCCGGGTCGGCGCGGTTCACCACGATGCCGAACAGCTGCGCGTGCGCGGCGCGGAGCTCGCTCGTCGTGACGTCGGCGACCTGCGCCATGTCCTCGGGGGTGCGGGCACCGCGTTCGGCGGCGTCGCGGCCGCCGAGCACGAGCAGCACCGGCGCACCGAGGTTGACCGCGACCTTGGCGTTGAACGACAGCTCGGTCGGGCTGCCGACGTCGGTGTAGTCGGAGCCGAGCACCACGACCGCGTCGCACTGCCGCTCGACCTGGGCGAAGCGGGTGACGATCGTCGCGAGGGCGGCGTCCGGGTCGGCGTGGACGTCGTCGTAGGTGACACCGACCGCGTCGTCGTAGGAGATGCCGACCGCGGTGTGCTGCAGCAGGAGCTCGAGCACGTAGTCCGGTTCGTCGACCGAGCGGGCGACCGGCCGGAACACCCCGACCCGTCCCACCGATCGTGCGAGGGTCTCGAGCACACCGAGGGCGACGGTGCTCTTGCCCGTGTGTCCTTCTGCTGACGTGATGTAGATGCGGGTCGACACGCGTCCAGGGTAGTCGTGCGACATGTCAGGACATCTGGGAGGTTCCGGGCCCACCCGACACGCGGTCGTGAGCACCCTCGGGAACCTGTACCATTGGGTGTCGCCGTCGGAAGACGGCGCCAGGAGAATTCGCCTAGTGGCCTATGGCGCACGCTTGGAAAGCGTGTTGGGTGCAAGCCCTCGGGGGTTCGAATCCCCCATTCTCCGCCATCGCGAACAGAGCGCGTGACCCTCCCGGTCACGCGCTCTGCTCGTTTCGGCCGGAGTCGGTCCCCCACCCGACGGACCACACCGCACCCCGTTCGCCATGGACTGGCCGGAAATGGATGTCGAGGGGTGGAACGGGCTGTCCCCGCTGCCCCTCGGTCGTCTAGACTTCCCGGACGGACGACCCCGGAACGGGTCGGACACGGTGCACGGAGCGGCAGGGGCGTCGCTCCCCGGGCGGGCGTCGAACGCGGCCCGGGCACCCGAGGGACGAGGAGTCCACGTGGGGGACCTGACGGCACCGGCAGCTGCTCGGCCGAGCGCGACCGCCTACGACGTGGTGCTCCGTCCGCGTCGCTCGCTCGTGCGCTCGACGATCATGAGCGTCGTGTTCTCGGCGGTCCCCCTCGCCGTCGCCCTCGTCTGGGTCTCCCTCCCGATGCGCCTCTGGCCGATCGTCGCGGGTGCGGTCATCGTGCTCGCAGCCGCCGTCGCGGTGGTGTTCGTGCGGCTCGGAACCGCGTTCATCGGCATCGACCCCGTGGCGATCACCGTGCGTGGCGTCCTCACGCCGAACCGTCGGGTGGACCGCGACCGCGTCCACAGCCTCGTCCTCGCCACGACGTACGGCAGCGCGGTCGAGCGCACCACGCGCGAGCTCATCGCCCTCGACGACGCCGGAGCCCACCTGTTCCGCCTCCGTGCCGACACCTGGAGCGACGCCGGCATCGACAGCATCGTGGACGCCCTCGGCGTGCAGGTCACCGACGAGACCCGGCCGATGTCGATCCGCGAGTTCGTGCGGCGGTACCCGGCGAGCCGGTCCTGGTACGAGCACCGACGGGCGTACGTCGTGGTCGGCACGGTGGCGGTCCTCGCGGTCGCAGCGCTGCTCGTGGTCGAAACCACCGGCCTCCTGGGCTGATCGCCCGACGACGCCGACCGTCCGACGACGCCGACCGTCCGACGACGCCGACCGTCCGACGACGCTGATCGTCCGGCGAGGCCGGACGCGTCCGTTCAGCGACGGCGGCGCAGGGTCGAGAAGATCCCCTGCACGACCTCCTTGGCGATCGTCCTGCCCAGCCCGGACCCGAGCAGGTCCGACAGCGGATCGTCCGCCTTCCGTGATGCCGTCGTCCGGGTGCTCGTCCGCTTCGTCCGCCGAGCCTCGGCCGCCCGTTCGGCACGCTCGAACTCACGCTGCGCCCGCTCGTACTCCTTCTGCGCCGTCGCACGTTCCCGCGCCTCGGCCTTCTCCTTCGCCGCGGCCTCCTTCGCGGCGGCGGCAGCGGCACGGGCCGCCTCCTTCTCCGCCTCGGCAGCCGCGGTCGCCGCGGCCTTCTCGGCGTCGGCGGCAGCCGCGTCCGCTGCTGCCGCCTCCATCCGCCGGGCGAGCATCTCGTACGCCGAGTCGGGATCGAGCCTGGTGCCGTAGGTGGCCAGGAGCGGTGAGGCCTGCACCCGCGCCGCCATCTCGGCCGCGGGCATCGGGTCCATCGAGCCCTCGGGGGCGCGCAGCCGGGTCCACGCCACCGGCGTCGGCGCACCCTTCTCGTTCATCACGGTGACGATCGCCTCACCGGTGGCGAGCGACGTGAGGACCTCACCGAGGTCGTAGTCGCTCGTCGGGTACGTCGACACCGTCGCCCGCAGCGCCTTCGCGTCGTCGGGGGTGTGCGCTCGCAGCTGGTGCTGTATCCGCGAGCCGAGCTGCGCGAGCACGTCGTTCGGGACGTCCTTCGGGGTCTGCGTGACGAAGAAGATCCCGACGCCCTTCGAGCGGATGAGCCGGACCGTGCGGACGATCTGCTCGAGGAAGTCCGCCGACGCCCCGCTGAACAGCAGGTGCGCCTCGTCGAAGAAGAACACGAGCTTCGGCTTGTCCTGGTCGCCCACCTCCGGGAGCTCGTTGAAGAGGTCGGCGAGGAGCCACATCAGGAACGTCGAGAAGACCTCGGGCTGGTCCTGCACGCCCGGGACCTCGAGCAGGCTGACGATCCCCCGACCGTCGGCCGCGGTGCGGAGGAACACGGTCGTGTCGATCTCCGTCTCGCCGAAGAACTGGTCGGCTCCCTTGTCGGCGAAGGTGATCAGCTCGCGCAGGATCACCCCGGCGGTCTGCTTCGACAGCCCGCCGAGTTCGGCGAGCTCCGCCTTGCCCTCGTCGCTCACGAGGAAGGTCAGCACACTCCGCAGGTCGGACAGGTCGACGAGCGGCAGCCCGGCCCGCTCCGCGTAGTGGAACACGAGGCCGAGCGAGGACTCCTGCGTGTCGTTCAGCCCGAGCACCTTCGACAGCAGGAGCGGCCCGAACCCGGACACCGTCGCGCGGATCGGCACGCCCGTCCCCTGTCCGCCGAGGGAGTAGAGCTCCGCCTCGCTCGCCACGCCGCGCCACTCCTGTCCGATGCCGGCGGTGCGCGCGAGGAGCTTGTCGTTCGGCGTGCCCGCGACCGCCAGGCCGGACAGGTCGCCCTTGATGTCCGCGGCGAAGACGGGCACCCCGCTCGCGGCGATCTGCTCGGCGAGGACCTGCAGCGTCCGGGTCTTGCCCGTCCCGGTCGCGCCCGCGACGAGGCCGTGTCGGTTGAGCATGCCGAGCGGGATCCGGACCTGCACGTCGGGCACCGCCCGGCCGTTCACGAGCGCACCGAGCTGCAGGGCGCTGCCCGCGACCTCGTAGCCCGCGCGGATCGCGGCGACCGCGTCGGCGCCGAGCGGTCCGTCGGTCGCGGTCGTCGCCGACGGCTCGGGAGGCACGGTGCCGGTCGTCGACGGCGGCTCGCCCGCCGGGGTGGTGGCGTCCACCGCCGGGGCCGGGGACCCGACGACCGCCGGCTCCGCGTCGGGGGCGAGCCGCGCCTCCTGGCCCGCCGGAGACGGGGAGTCCACCACAGCCGGCTCCGCGTCGGGGTCGAGCCGCCTCTGCTGGCCTTCCGGAGCCTGCGCTGCCACCGCGGCCGCGAGTTCCTCGGCCCGCTGCACCGCCTCGTCAGCGAGGCGCCGGGCCTCGTCAGCCGCCTGCTTCGCTGCCTCGGCCGCTGCCCGTGCCTGCGCCACCGCGTCGCTCATGGCCTCAGCATACGAACGGGCGGACGGTCCTGTCCGGCGCCTCCGTGGGGCCCTCCGACGGTCAGTGCGTGAGCGCCGGGACCGTCCTCGGTCGGACGACCGCCCACAGCAGCACGATCGCGACCGCCGACGTGCACGCCATCACCGCCGCCATCGGCGTCGCAGTCGTGATGCCGATCCAGCCCACGACGGGCGAGATGATGCCCGCCACGCCGAAGTTGAGCGCGCCGAGGAGCGAGGCGGCGGTGCCGGCCTCCTTGCCGTGCGCGGCGAGCCCGATCACCTGGACGAGCGGGAACGAGAACCCGCACGCGGCGATGAAGAACCAGAGCGGGACGAGGACCCCGACGAGCCCGGCGCCGAGCTGGTCGAGCACCATGATCGCGACGGCGGCGAGGAACAGCGTCCCAGTCGAGCACGCGAGGATCCACTGCGGTCCGATCCGCTGCGCGAGCCGCGCGGAGACCTGCACGCCGACGACGACGCCGACCGAGTTCACCGCGAAGAGCAGGCCGTACTGCTGCGCGTCGAGGCCGTACAGGCCCTGGAACAGGAACGGCGATGCGCTGAGGTACGAGAAGAGTCCGCTGAAGACCATCGCCCCGATGAGCGCGACGCCGACGAAGACGCGATCGGAGAACAGCGCCCGGTACCGCTGCCCGATCGTGGAGTGCCCGGCCTCGTGGCGTCGGGCCGGCGGGAGCGTCTCGACGATGAGCAGGACCGCTGCGAGCACGACGGCGGCGCCGTAGCAGGCGAGGAAGACGAAGATGCCGTGCCAGCTGACGAACCGGAGCATCTGCGAACCGATGAGCGGCGCGAGGATCGGCGCGAGCCCGTTCACCATCGCCAGACGGGACAGCATCCGCACCAGCGGTTTGCCGCCGAACAGGTCGCGGACGGTCGCCATCGCGACGACTCCACCGGCCGCGGCGCCCATGCCCTGCAGGACGCGGAAGAGCGCGAGGACCTCGACGTTCGGTGCGAGTGCGGCCCCGAGCGACGCGGCGACGTGCAGGCTCGTCGCGACGATGAGCGGGAGCCGGCGGCCCACCTTGTCGCTCCAGGGACCGACGAGCAGCTGCCCGGCCGCGAAACCGAGCGTCGTCGCCGTCAGGGTGAGCTGCACCGCCCCGTCGGTGATGCCGAAGTCGTCCTTGAGCGACGGGAACGCCGGCAGGTAGAGGTCGATGGTGAACGGCCCGAGCGCGGTGAGGGCGCCCAGGACGAAGACGTAGACGAGTCGCTGGCCGCGGGAGAGCGAGTCTCCGGGGTGCAGGACGACGCGGAGCGAACCGGTGGTGGCGGGCGCGGTCACGAGCAGGAGTCCTTCGACGGTGAGGGGAGGGGGAGGTGATCGCGGAGTCGATCGAATCGATTCGTCCGCGGAACCATCCTACGGCTCCCACGAGCGTCGCCGCAGCAGTCCCGGGCGTTCGCCCGCGTGTTGCCACGGCTCCCACCCGTTCCGACGCGGGGCATGCGGTAGCGTCGGACTGCTCGTCGCCGTTCGACCGCGGTGGACGTCGTCGCGCCCGTTCCGCCGGATCACCAGCGGGACGAGACCGGATCAGAAGGGGGTGGCGTCATGGTGGACGCCCGCATCCTGCACACGACCGCCGCCCTGCGCGAGGCGATCCTTCGACTCGCCGCAGACCGGCCGGTGTCCGAGATCACGGTCGCCGACGTCACGCGGGCGGCCGGCATCAACCGCGCCACGTTCTACTCGCACGCCGTCTCCCCCGGCTCGCTGCTCGCCGACGTCCTCACGCCGGAACTCGACCGCATCCGCGAGGACGACGCCGAGATCCGCCGCACGGCCTTCGCCCGAGGCGCCGGAGCCGACGAGTTCGCGACGATCACCCGGCGCGGCATCAACGCCGTCGTCGAGCACGTCGTCGCGCACCGTGACATCTACGGCAAGGCGCTGCCGGACCCGAACGACGCGTCGCTGCACCGGCTCCTCGTGGAGCACTTCACGGTGTCGAGCGAGCAGCACATCCGGACGCTCGAGCGGGAGCACCGGCCGGAACTCCTCGACGACGTCGCCGCCGGGTTCGTGGCGCAGGGCTTCGTCGGTGCGATCGAGGCCTGGCTCGCCGGACCGCGACGCTCCCGGAAGGCGCTCGTCGACACCATCGTGCTGTCGTTCCCGTCGTGGTGGCGCTGACGACCGGCCCGGGTGGCCGTCAGTCGGTCGTGGGCTTCTCCCCGCGCTGCAGCGACCGGACCACGTCGACGGCACCGCTGACGAGGTCGGCCCGGTCGTCTCCGGCCGGCACCCGGTAGTCGGCCGACACCCCGTCGCCGCCCGTGCCGCTCGTCGGCAGCGGGTCGCCGAGCGACACCACCACGACCCCGGCATCGTGTGCGGTCTGGATCACGCCGGTGAGCGCCGATGCGTCGACCGCCCGGACGAGCAACGCCTTCGCGCCCGTGCGGACGAGCTGGTCGACCGCGGTGCGCTGCGCGGCGGCGGACCCGTCGGTCGGCGCGACACGGACGTCCGGAGCGAAGCCGGCGTCGCGGAGCCCGGCGCGCAGGTCGGCGCCGAGCGCGTCCTGCCCGGGTTCGAGGACCACGCCGATGACCGCGTGCTGGTCGAACCCGCCGTCGGAGCTGGTCAGGTCCGTGCTCTGCACGGGCGTGGGCGCGGCCGACGTCGTGCCCTGGCAGCCGGCCAGGGCGAGGGCCGCCCCGACGACGACGGTGGCGGTGAGGACGCGGAGGAGCACGACCGCCACGCTACCCGCCCACCGGGACCGCCGACGCTGCCGTCACCGGGCCGAGCCGACGCACCGCGGCGACGGCGAGGACCGCGATCACGGTCATGCCGGCGAACACGAGCGGGAACGACACGGTCGCACCGGCGCCGCCCGTCCCGGTGAACAGCAGTCCGGTGACGGCGAGTCCGATCACGCTGCCCGAGGCGTCGGCGATGGTCAGGGCCGAGCTCGCGAACCCGTCGTCGCCCTCGCCGGAGAAGCGGAGCGTGAGCATGGAGGTGCGGGGGTAGATCGCCCCCATGCCCGCACCGCCGACGAACCAGCCGACGACGAGCAGCCACCACGGCAGGCCGAAGGCGGCGACCGACAGTGCCGTGAGCAGACTGACGAGGACGAGGGCGAGACCGATCGAGAAGGTCCGGTGTGCGGTGAGCCGCTCCTCGCCGAGCCGTCCGTGCAGCCAGCTCGACCCGGCCCAGCTGAGCGCCGCGACCGTCAGCGCGAGCCCCGCTGCCGAGGCGGACAGGCCGTCCTTCGCCTGCAGGAGGAACGGCACGTACGCCTCGCTGCCGAAGAACGACGCGGCGACGAGACCCCGCAGCAGGATCACCGACGGCAGCCCGGGGGCGGCACGGAAGGTGCCGACCGGCAGCAGCGGGCGGAGCGCGGTCCACGTCCCGACGAGACCGACGAGCACGGCGGCCACCCCTGCCCACGCCCCGAGGTCCGGGGCGACGTTGAGGAGCAGGATCGCGACGGCGGCCGCGATCGACCAGCCGATCCGGGATCGCTGCCACGCCGGACGGAGCTCGGGTGCGGGTGGGTGCAGCCGGCCGAGGGTCGGGACGAGCAGCGAGAACGCGCCGACCGCGATGACGAGGGCACCGGCGAACACCCAGTGCCAGTTCCAGACGTCGGTGACGATGCCCGCGAGCGCCGGACCGACGAGCGCCGGCACCACCCACGCGGCGGCGAACCCGGCGAACACCGGGCCGTGCAGGTCGGCGGGGAAGATCCGGGCGACGAGCACGTAGAGCACGACGTCGATCGCGCCGGCGCCGAAGCCCTCGACGAGTCGGCCGACGAGGAAGACCTCCATCGTCGGGGCCAGCATGACGACGGCGGTGCCGAGGGCGAAGAGTCCGGCGGACACCCACGCCACGATGCGGCCGCCGGCACGGTCGGTCCAGTTGCCCGCGAGGACCATGCCCGGCACCCCGGCGGCGAGCGGCGCGGCGAACGCCAGCGCGTAGAGGGTCTCGCCGTCGAGGTCGCGGCTGATCTCCGGCATGACCGTGGTCATCGCCAGGTTCTGGAACGCGGCCACCGCGACGATCGCGACCATGCCGACGGTGGCGAGGGCGTAGGGCCCGCTGAACAGACTGGTCCTCGTCGCCGCGGTGCTCACCCGATCATCGTAGGGCCGCCCGCTGACGCACGGGCCGCCGCCGACCGGGGCGGGTCAGCGAGCGAGCGCCTGCTGCAGGTCCGCCACCAGGTCGCCGGCGTCCTCGATGCCGACGGACAGGCGCACGACGTTCTCCGGCACGGCCAGTTCCGTCCCCTTCACCGACGCGTGCGTCATCTCGGACGGGTACCCGATCAGCGACTCGACCCCGCCGAGGGACTCGGCGAGCGCGAAGACCTCGGTCGATTCCGCGAAGCGCCGCGCCGCCTCGGGCCCACCGCTCAGCGCGACCGACAGCATGCCCCCGAAGCCGCGCATCTGACGGGCCGCGACGTCGTGCCCGGGGTGCTCGGTGAGGCCCGGGTAGTAGACGCGCTCGACACCGGGCGCCCCGACGAGCGCCTCGGCCACGGCCTGGGCGTTCCGCGAGTGCCGCTCCATCCGGACCGCGAGCGTCTTGATGCCGCGCGTGGTGAGGAACGCGTCGAACGGCGACGAGATCGCGCCGGCGCCGAACTGCAGGAACTGCACCTTCGCGGCGAGTTCGTCGTCGGCGAGGACGACCGCGCCGCCGACGACGTCGGAGTGGCCGCCGAGGTACTTGGTCGTCGAGTACACGACGACGTCGGCGCCGAGCGACAGCGGCTGCTGCAGGTACGGCGACGCGAAGGTGTTGTCGACGACGACGACGGCACCGGCCGCGTGGCCGATCTCGGCGAGTGCGGCGATGTCCGCGATCTTCATGAGCGGGTTCGTCGGGGTCTCGACCCAGAGGACCGTCTGCGCCGGGGCCCCGTCGAGTGCGGCGCGGACACGGTCGGTGTCGCTCATGTCGACGACGACGAGCTCGACGCCCCACGGCACGTGCAGTCGGCTGACCAGGCGGTGGGTCCCGCCGTAGACGTCGTTGCCCATCACCACGCGGGCCCCGGGGACGAGCGTCGCGCGCAGCAGCGCGTCCTCGGCGGCAAGCCCGGACGCGAAGGAGTACGCCGCCACGCCGCCGTCGAGGTCCGCCAACAGGGTCTGCAGCGAGTCGCGCGTCGGGTTGCCGGCGCGCGAGTACTCGTAGCCGTTCCGCATGCCGCCGACGCCGTCCTGCACGTACGTCGACGTGAGGTGGATCGGCGGGATCACGGCTCCGGTGGGGCCGTCGGGCTCCTGGCCGGCGTGGACGGCGCGGGTGCTGAACTCGGTCATGCTGCTGCGGTTCCTTACTCGGACAGGTAGGTCAGGAGGTCGTGGCGGGTCAGGACGGTGACGGGCTTGCCGTCCTCGACGACGAGGAGCGCGTCGACGGTCTCGAGCGCTCGCCGTGCCGCCGAGACGGACTCGCCGACGCCGATGAGCGGGAGCGGGGCCCCCACGAACGCGGACAGCGCGTCCGCCATCTTCGCGGCGCCGGTGAAGACCTGCTCAAGGAGGTCCTTCTCCGCCACCGCGCCGACGACCTCGCCGATGACGACGGGCGGCTCGGCGCTGAGCACCGGCATCTGGGAGACGCCGTACTTCGTCATGATGTCGACGACCTCGCGCACGGTGTCCGCCGGGTGGGCGTGGACGAGGTCGGGCAACCTGCCGTCCTTGCCCGCGATGAGCGCCCCGACGGTCCGCTCGTCCTCGGTCTCGGCGAAGCCGTAGGAGCGCATCCACCGGTCGTTGAAGATCTTGCCGAGGTAGCCGCGGCCGCCGTCCGGCAGGAGCACCACCACCACGTCGTCCTCGGTGAGGTCACGGGCGGCGCGGAGCGCGGCGACGACCGCCATGCCGCTCGATCCGCCGACGAGCAGACCCTCTTCACGGGCGAGCCGACGGGTCATGGCGAACGAGTCGGCGTCGGACACGGCGATGATCTCGTCGGGCACACCGGCGTCGTAGGCGTCGGGCCAGAAGTCCTCGCCCACGCCCTCGACCAGGTACGGGCGACCGGTGCCGCCCGAGTACACGGAGCCCTCGGGGTCGGCGCCGACGATGCGGACGCGGCCGTCGCTCGCTTCCTTGAGGAACCGCCCGGTGCCGGAGATCGTGCCACCGGTCCCGACGCCCGCGACGAAGTGGGTGACGCGCTGCTCAGTGTCGCGCCAGATCTCCGGACCGGTGGTCTCGTAGTGGCTGCGCGGACCGTTCGGGTTCGCGTACTGGTTCGGCTTGTACGCGCCGGGGATCTCGCGGACCAGGCGGTCGGACACCGAGTAGTACGACTCCGGGTGCTCCGGCGGGACGGCGGTGGGCGTCACCACGATCTCGGCGCCGTACGCGGTGAGCACGTTCCGCTTGTCCTCGCCGACCTTGTCGGGCAGGACGAACACGCAGCGGTACCCGCGCTGCTGTGCGACCAGTGCGAGGCCGACGCCGGTGTTGCCCGAGGTCGGTTCGACGATCGTGCCGCCGGGGCGCAGGTCCCCGGAGGCCTCGGCCGCGTCGATGATCCTCGTGGCGATGCGGTCCTTCGACGAGCCGCCGGGGTTCAGGTACTCGACCTTCACGAGGACGGTCGCGCGCACCCCCTCGGTCACCCGGTTGAGCTTGACGAGCGGGGTGTCGCCGACGAGGTCGACCACGGAGTTCGCGTAACGCACGTCCTCGAGTCTAGATGGCGGTCCCGGGGACGCTCCCGGACGTGACGCCCTGACGCGACTGTCCGGCGCGCGCCGCCAGCGTGTCCGCGACGTCCTGGTGCCGCCGGTCGATCACCGCTCCGATGTCACGGGCGAGCTGTGGGTTCGACCGGACGATCGTGTCGATGGCCTCGACGGGGACGACGAGCACGGCGACCTCGGTGAGCGCCACCTGGAACGTCTGGACGACCTCCCGGGTGAGCGAGGTCTGCCCGACGTAGTCGCCGGCCTCGACCCGGGTCGCGGGGAGCTGCTCGTCACCGAACGGTACGCGGAGCTCGACACTGCCGGCGAGCACGAACCGGATCGCCGTCGGGACGACGCCGGGTCGCGAGATCACCTCGCCCGCGGCGTACCGCTCGAGCGTCACGACCTGCCGGAGCGCGGTGACGTCGTCGGCGGCGAGGTAGAGGGTCGGAGCGATCGACGCGAGGGCGGCATCCCGGCGTTCGTCGGTCACGAAGTCGTCGGTGGTGTCGCCGTCCAACCCGAGGCGGGCGCGTCGAGCCGCGTACCAGAGCCACATCCGGAACTGCGCGAGTGCGGGGCCCTCCTGAGACGGGCCGCCGACCTCGAAGGACACCGCGTAGCCGGCACCGCCGGTCGGCTCTGCGGACGGGCTCGTGCCCGGCGCGAGCTGGGGCAGACCCGACGCGACCCGCTGGAGCAGGGCGACCACGGCTGCCGGAGCGTCGTCCGTCGTGAACGTGACGGCCGTCGAGACCGGGTACGTGCCTCCCGTCCGGCTGAGGTTCGTGAACGACGAGCCGGCGAGCGATCCGATCGGCGTGATGAGGATGCCGTTGCCCGTGTCGATGTGCACGGACCGCCAGTTGACCTCGACGATCCGGCCGCGTGCGCCGCCGATGTCGAGCCAGTCGCCGAGTCGGAACGGTTGCTCGAAGAGCAGGAAGAGCCCGGCGACGATCGGACCGACGGCCGTCTGCAGGGCGAGGGCGATGACGAACGACCCGACGCCGAGCGCCGTGAAGATGCCACCGATGTCGGTCCCCCACACGATGTGGAAGACGACCGCGAGGCCGATCGCCACCAGGATGACGCGGGCGATGTCGACGAAGATTCCGGGGATCTTCTCGCGCCACGAACCCTTCCGGGCGTTCGTGAACAGCAGGACGTTCATCCCGTTGAGCAGGAAGACGATCAGGAGGAAGCCGAGGACCGTCCCGATCACCTGGTTGACGACCGGACGGGACGGATCCACCGCCTCCGTGACCTGGACGCTGAGGATCAGGATCGCGATGACCGGGATGACCGCGTTCCGCAGCAGCCCCACCACCTTGTGCAGCGAGTTGCCCCGGCGCTGGAGGTTCGACTGCAGCTCGGTGAGCACGAGCAGCACGACCGGCAGTCCGACGATCACGACGATCGCGGGCCAGAACCAGGCCTCCTGCCAGAACGGGGTCACGGCTGCACCTGCTCGAGCTTCCAGATCCGCTGCGGCCCCGTCTGGGTCTGGACCTGCCCGGCGTCGACGACCCCGCTCCGGTCACCGAGCTTGTCGACCACGCGCTGTGTCGCGTACACCCCCGGCGAGGGCGCGATGCCCTGCACCCGGTAGGCGAGGTTCACGGCGTCGCCCCACATGTCGTACACCAGGCTGGCACGACCGACGAGTCCGCTGGTGACCTGTCCGGCGTCGATGCCCGCGCGGAGGCCCACCCGAGACCCGTGCTGCGCGTTGAACCGCTCGACGACGCGTTGGGACTCCTCCGCCCACTCGACCACCCGCCGCACGTTGTCCACACGCGGGACGCTCAGACCGCAGGACGCGAGGTACCCGGCCCGGGTGGTCCGGACCCGCTCGATGCCGTACCGGCCGGCCGCCTCGTCCATCGCCCGCCAGATGTCGTTCACCAGCGCGAGGCTCTCCTCGGCCGACAGTCCCCTCGCGAAGTCGTCGAAGCCGATCAGGTCCGCGTAGACGACGGCGACGTCCTGGTGTTCGGCGGCGATGGTGTCGTCGCCCTGCTTGTACCGCTTCGCGACGTCCTCCGGCATCATCGTCAGCAGCAGGGTGTCGTTCTGCCGCCGCTGCTCGTCGAGGAGGTCCTGCTTCACCTGCAGGCTCCGGCTCATGTCGTTGAAGGCGAGCCCGAGGTCCCCGATCTCGTCGCCGCCCTTCGTGGCGACCTCGACGCCGAGTTCCCCGGCGCTGACCCGGTTCACGGCCCGCTGCAGTCGACGGATCGGCCGGACGAACACCTGGGCGAGCAGGAGTGAGAGCAGCGACACGAGCACGATGATCCCGACGAGCGCGAGCGCGAGGTTCCGGGCGAAGGTGTTCACGGGCGCGAACGCCTCGGAGGTGTCCATCTGGGCGACGACCACCCACCGCAGGCCGTCGACCTCGAGTGGGGCGTACGCGGCGAGGACCTCTTTCCCCCGGTAGTCGTTCGCGATCACCGTCCCGGTCTTCCCCTGCATCGCGCGGCTCACAGGCGTCGTGTTCACCTCCTGCAGCAGCACGGATCCCTTGACCTGCACCTGGCGCTTCGCGACGGCCGGGGCTGTGCCGGCCGAGACCACGTCCCGCTCGTACTGCTCCGGGTGCTGCAACAGCTGCCGCGGGTACGACCGCATGAGGCGATCGTCACCCACGAGGTAGGACTCCCCGGTGTCCCCCAGACCGTCCGCCTTCCAGCCCTCGTTCCCGGTCATGATCGAGCTGATGAGCGCCACGGGCACCTGCACCGCCATCACGCCGATGATCTTCCCGTCATCCCCCACCGGCGACATGACCCACAGCGTCGGGACGTTCAGGCTCGGGACGTACCGCTCGAAGTCGGTCACCACGAAGCCGTCCGAACTCGTCAGCCGGAGCGCGTCGCGGTACCCCGTCGCGAGGTTCGAGTCGCGGTACGGGCCGTCGTCCAGATTCGTCCCGAGGTCCGCGCCGGAGTACGCCGAGTAGATGACGTCGCCGTCGGTGTTCATCAGGAGCAGGTCCTCGTACCCGACCGTCTCCACGGCCTGCTTGAAGTACGGCTGGTACTCGGCGTGCGTCGCCGACCACGCGCTGCCGTCACCCGCGTCGTCCTGGGCGATCGCCTCGTCGTAGTCCGTGAAGGGCGCCGTGTACCGCGCCTGCAGGTACGCCTGCGGGTCGGAGGTGGGCGTGAACTGCTGCGGGTCGGCCTTCCCCCCGGACGCCGCGTCGAGCTGCGGGACCAGCGTGTCCGAGTACCAGGAGTCGACCTTCGACCGGTCCCCGTCGGACACCGGACGGTCGCGCAGGTCCTGCCACCCCGACTCGAACCCCTTGGTCGCGCCGATCACGCTCGCGTTGCGGGTCTGCGCCACGACCGTGTCGGTGAACTGCCCGAAGGACCGTTTCAGCTCGGTGATCCGGGCCTCTCGCAGGGAGGTCACCTGGTTGAACGCGGCCGCCTGCAGGGAGGCGCGACCGTTCAGGTACCCGACCGCGCCCACCACGAGCGCGGCGACGACGCTGACGGACAGGAGCATCACGAGGAGCTTCGACTGCACGTCGAGCGACCCGCTGCTCAGCAGCGCGCGGAACCGCCCGGAGCGGCCCCGTCCGTCCTCGGCGCGCGCGGCCGGGTGCGCGACGTCGGCCGGAGGGATCGGGTCGGACGGAGACGGGGCATCGGTCACGGAGGACTCCGATCGGGCGGCACGGATCAGGGGCACTGCTCGGGTCCTGTCCAGGGCTACCACACGAGGAACCGTCGTGTCCGCTTCCGCCGGACATCCGGCGACACCTGTCGGGCGCGCCACGCGGTCCGGAGGCGGACGACACGGACGGGAGGCGCGGTGCCGGCCCGCACCGCGCCTCCCGTCCGACAGGTGGGCGCGTCGTGACGCGCGACGTTCGGTCGAGGGGTGCGAACGCGTCAGGAGGCGCCGACGGGCGCGTTCTGCTGCCGGTGGAGGGTCGCGTAGGTGCCACCGAGGTCGATCAGTTCGTCGTGCGTCCCCTGCTCGACGATCCGTCCGTGATCGAGCACGAAGATGACGTCGGCATCGCGGATCGTCGAGAGCCGGTGCGCGATCGAGATCGTCGTCCGTCCCGCCGCAGCGTTGTCGAGTGCCGTCTGCACGACCCGCTCGGAGATCGAGTCGAGGGCGCTCGTCGCCTCGTCGAGCACGAGCACCGGTGGGTCCTTGAGCAGCACCCGCGCGATGGCGATCCGCTGCTTCTCGCCGCCCGACAGCCGGTACCCGCGCTCCCCGACGACCGTCTCGTAGCCGTCCGGGAACGAGGCGATGGTCTCGTGGATGTTCGCCGCGCGCGCTGCCTGCTCGAGCTCGTCGTCGGTCGCGTCCGGCTTGGCGTACCGCAGGTTGTCGCCGATGGTGGCGTGGAACAGGTAGGTCTCCTGGCTGACGATGCCGACGTGGCGCATCAGGTCCTCGTGCGCGAGGTCGCGGACGTCCTGTCCGGCGAACCGGACCGAACCGGAGGTCGCCTCGTACAGCCGCGGCACGAGGTAGGACACGGTCGTCTTCCCCGCACCCGATGGCCCCACGAACGCGGCGAACTGGCCGGGATGGAGCTCGAACGACACTCCGCGGAGCGTCGGCTTGTCCACCTCGCCGTCGGGGTAGGTGAACGTCACGTCGTCGAACGCGACGTGGCCCACCCGGGACTCGTCGACGGGCTTCGCCGTGGGCGGGTCCGTGATCGCCGGCTTGAGGTCCAGGTACTCGAAGATGCGGGCGAACAGCGCACCCGAGGTCTGCAGGTCGAGCACCACGCGGAGCAGACCGACGGTCGGGAACAGCAGCCGGGACTGCACGGTGGTGAAGGCGACGATCGTGCCGGCCGTGATCGGCACGTCGCCGATGATGAGGTACGCCGCGACGACGTAGATGATCGCCGGGATGATCGACAGGAAGATCGACACGATCGCGAAGAACCACTGACCCGACATCTGCTGACGGACCTGCAGGCGGATCTGGTTGCGGTTCTCGTTGCCGTACCGCTGCGTCTCCGCGCGCTGCTGGTTGAAGCTCTTCGCGAGCAGGATGCCGGAGACGCTGAGCGCCTCCTGCGTGATCGCGGTCATGTCCGACAGCGACTCCTGCGTCTGCGCGGCGATCTTGGCGCGGACCTGACCGACCCGGCGCTGTGCGATCACGAGGAGGGGCAGCAGGACGACCGCGACCAGGGTCATCTGCCAGCTGAGGAGCAGCATCGCGACGACGGCGGCGATCACCGTCACCGTGTTGCCCAGGACCGACGAGATCGTGTTGTTCAGCACGCTCGCGACGCCGCCGACGTCGTTCTGCAGGCGGGACTGGATGACCCCGGTCTTCGTGCGGGTGAAGAACGCGAGCTCCATGCGCTGGAGGTGCCCGAACAGCCGCATGCGCATCGCGCCCATGACCTTGTTGCCGACGGTCGCGGTCAGGTACGTCTGCCAGACACCGATCCCCGCGCTCGCGATCCAGAGCGCCACCATGGCACCGACGAGGACGTACAGCACGGGCAGGTCCGGCCCGCCGCCGCCCTTCGGGAAGAGCCCTTCGTCGAACGCGCGCTGGGTGAGGAGCGGGGGGACGACCGAGATCGCGGCACCGACGAGCACCAGCACGACGGTCAGGACGATCGCGTTGCGGTGCGGTACGAACAGCCCGGCGATGCGCTTGAGGAGGTGCGGGATCTTCGGCGCTTCGGCGTTGGCGGCCTTCTGCGCCTCGAAGTCGCCACTGGAGATCCGGCCGCCACCGCGACCGCCGCCACCACCACGCATCCCGCCGTGCATGCTCACGATGCGTCACCCCGGTCCATGCTGCAAACCTAGCCCCGGGGTCGGACATCGGGACGCCGTGGCCCATTTGACCCCGTTCAGGGGGCATGCGACCATGTGCCGTCCCCGTCCCCGCACCACTCGAGGTCCCATGACGTCCGCGTCCACCCGCCCCACGTCCCTGCGTGCACAGCTCGCCCGACGCAAGCCGATCGAGCAGCTGCAGGCCGAGGCCTCGGCGGGGGTGGACGGTGAGCCGCTCCGACGCTCGCTCGGGGTCTGGCACCTCACGATGATCAGTGTCGGAGCCACGCTCGGCACCGGCATCCTCGTCGTCCTCGGGACCGCCGTGCCGCTCGCCGGGCCGGCGGTCTGGATCTCCTTCGTCGTCGCCGGTGTCGCCGCGTTGCTCTCGGCGCTGTCGTACGCCGAGATGGCGGGTGCCGTGCCGACGTCCGGGTCGAGCTACTCGTACACCTACGCGACCATGGGCGAGGGCATCGCCTGGGTGTGCGGGTGGTGCCTCGTGCTCGAGTACGCGGTCTCGGTGGCCGCCGTCGCGGTCGGCGCGAGCGAGTACGTCGACGAGACCCTGCGGGTGTTCGGGCTGCACCTGCCGGCCGCGCTGTCGGCTCCCCCGGGTGAGGGCGGGATGGTCAACCTGCCGGCCGCCGTCCTGGTGCTGCTCGCCACGGCGATCCTGCTCCCGGGCGCCCGGGAGAGCGCCTGGGTGAACACGCTCATGGTCATCGTGAAGATCGCCCTGCTCGTGTTCTTCGTCGTCGTCGCGTTCACGGCGTTCCGGGCGCAGAACTTCGAACCGCTCGCACCGATGGGTGCCGCCGGGGTCACCGCGGCCGCGTCCCGGCTGTTCTTCTCGTACATCGGGTTCGACGCCGCGTCGACCGCCGGCGAAGAGGCGAAGAACCCGCGTCGGGACCTCCCCCGCGCGATCATCGGGTCGATCGCCCTCATCACGGTGCTGTACATCCTCGTCGCGATCGCGGCCATCGGCGCCCGGTCGTGGACGTCGTTCTCGTCGACCGAGGCCTCGCTCGTGCGCATCGTCGTCGACGTCACCGGGCAGCCGTGGGTCGCCCTCGTGTTTTCGATCGGCGCGGTGGTCGCCATCGCGAGCGTCGTGCTCACCGTGCTCTACGGGCAGACCCGCATCCTGCTCACGATGGCCCGCGACGGACTCGTGCCGAAGGTCTTCGGGCGCGTCTCGCACCGCACCGGTACCCCGGTCTGGAACACCCTCATCATCGGGGTCGTCGTGACGATCGTCGCCGCACTGGTGCCCCTCGGGGAACTCGCGGACGCGACGAGCATCGGGACGCTCGTGGCGTTCGCCCTCGTGAACGTGTCGGTCATCGTGCTCCGTCGGACCCAGCCGTCGCTCGAGCGGTCGTACCGGGTGCCGCTGTTCCCCGTCGTGCCGATCCTCGGCGCGCTCTGCTGCGTGCTGCTCGCGGTGTTCCTGGGCGTCGGCACCTGGATCGCCTTCGGCATCTGGATGGTGGCCGGCGCCGCGCTCTACCTGGCCTACGGCCGCCGCCACAGCACGCTGCGCTGACGCGGGCGGGCGGCGCCGTGCCGCGGCGCCGCGCGGGTCGCGGGCGGACTTCACGCGCTGACCGACACTTCACGGGCGCCGCAGCCCGTGAAGTGTCGCTCAGCGCGTGAACTGCTCCGTCCACAGCCGCCGCGGCAGCGCCCGCTCGTCCACAGATGGCGACTGGTCGCTCGCGCGCCACTCGAGAACGGTCAGCCTGTGCGCATGAACTCGCCAGCACAGCGCCCCCTCCTGCTCCGAGCGACCACCGCGGACCCGTCGCACGCCCGGCTGCTCCAGCGGAGACACACGGCGGGGACGCTGGTCCGACTGCTCGCGGGTGTGTACATCTCCACCGACGACTGGGAGCGACTCGACACGGTCGGCCGCCACCTCGTCAGGGCCCGCGCAGTCGCACCACGACTGCGACAGGGATCGGTCTTCTCGCACCTCAGCGCCGCGCTCATCCACGGCTGGCCCGTGATCGGCGACGCACCGGACCGCGTGCACGTCATCGATCGGGCGGTGCCGGTCATCCAGCACCGCGCCGGACTCATCCGTCACCCGAGCGACCGAGTCCCCTGCACCCGCGCGCGCCCCTTCGAGGGTGTCCCGGTCACCTGCACATTGGACACGGCCGTGGCCGTCATCGCGACGGAGCCGGCGCACGTCGCGGCGGTCGCCCTCGACGCGGCATTGCGAGCCGGAACACTGGCACTCCCGGATCTCCAGCAGGCCGTGCCGCTGCGCCCGGCCCGAGGGTCGGTGCGCGCCGAGGCGGTACTCGCCGGACTCGACGCCCGACACGAATCGGTCGGCGAGTCGTTCACCGCGATCCGCTTCGTCGAGCTCGGGCTCCCGCCCTGTGAACCACAGGTGGAGTTCCGCCACCCGGACGGTTCGACGGATCGAGTCGACTTCTGGTTCCCGTCACTCGGTGTGGTCGTCGAGTTCGACGGTCGGCAGAAGTACGTGGACCCGACCATGCTCGACGGGCGAGCCCCCGGCGACGTGCTCTGGGCCGAGAAGCGCCGGGAGGACCGGCTCCGATCGCTCCCGGCCGTGCGCACGGTCATCCGCGTCACGTGGTGGCACCTCGTCGAGCTCGATCGCCTCCGAGCGCTGTTCCGGGCCCACGGCATCCAGATCTGACGGAGACGATCTCACGCGCTCAGCGACATCTCACGGGCGTCGGCCGGCGTGAAGTGTCGCTCAGCGCGAAAAGTCGCGCCGCCCCCGCTCCCGCGCACCCCGCTCCCGCGCACCGCCCGCGCAACTCCCCCACACACGACGAAGGCCGCCGCCCCGAGGGGGCAGCGGCCTTCGTGCGCAAGCAGTACTTACGCGAGCTCGACCGTGGCGCCGGCGGCCTCGAGGGCCTCCTTCGCCTTGTCGGCCGTCTCCTTGTTGACACCCTCGAGGATCTTGGCGTCGGCGGTCTCGACGAGCGCCTTGGCCTCACCGAGGCCGAGCGACGTCAGGCCACGGACCTCCTTGATGACCTGGATCTTCTTGTCACCGGCGGACTTGAGGACGACGTCGAACTCCGACTTCTCCTCGGCCTCCTCGGCGGGGGCAGCAGCGCCACCGGCCGCGGCGACCGCGACGGGGGCAGCAGCGGTGACCTCGAAGACCTCTTCGAACTTCTTCACGAAGTCCGAGAGCTCGATGAGCGTGAGCTCCTTGAAGGCCTCGATGAGCTCGTCCTGCGAAAGCTTCGCCATGATTTTCTCCTACTACTAGCTAATACGTGTGGTTGTGGAACGCGGGCCTGATCAGGCCGCGGACTCCTGCTTGTCGCGAAGGGCGTCCACGGTGCGGACGGCCTGCGACAGCGGGGCCTGGAACAGGTACGCAGCACCGAACAGCGAGGCCTTGAAGGCGCCGGCGAGCTTGCCGAGCAGGACTTCACGGGACTCGAGGTCGGCGAGCTTGTCCACCTCGGTCGCGGAGAGCGGGTTACCGTCGAAGTAACCACCCTTCACCACGAGCTCGGGGTTCGCCTTGGCGAATGCACGCAGCGACTTCGCGACGGCGACGGTGTCACCGTGGACGAAGGCGAGAGCGGACGGACCGGCGAGCTCGTCGTCGAACGACGAGATGCCGGCGTTGTTCGCCGCGATCTTGGTCAGCGTGTTCTTCACCACGGCGTACGTGGCGTGCTCACGGATCGAGTTGCGGAGCTCCTTGAGCTGCGCGACCGTGAGACCGCGGTACTCGGTGAGCAGAACGGCGTTCGAGCTACGGAAGGACTCCGTGAGCTCGGCGACCGCAGCTTCCTTGTTCGCCATGGTTCTCCTTGGGGTTCTTGCCGGCTAGCCCCAGGACTCCACCACATGAAAAAAGCTCCGGCGCAGAGGCTCGGAGCTGCTCCCCCGCGAACGGAAGGAGTGGTTCGGAACACCTGCGCGGGCTGCCTCATGAGTGAGGACCTTCGGTCGTGCTGCACGCAGCACGACAACCGGCGGTCTTTGGCTTCGAGAACTGTAGCACGGCACGACGGTCACGACCAACCACCGGTCGGGAGGCGCGGTGCGGGGGCGACCCGCGCCTCCCGTCCGTCAGTCGGTCGCGGACGGGACCGGAGTCGCCGACCAGTCGTCCGTCGCGTCCGGCCGGTCGGCCGACGCCGCGGACGAGCCGGGCGAGGGCGCCGCGGACGAGC
>NZ_JAUZED010000053.1 GCF_030705415.1 Curtobacterium sp. A7_M15
CGCCTCCAGGCGGTCACCTCAGGACAGGACTACTGGACGTCCTCGTCGACCCAGTCGAAGGTCTTCGTGACGGCCTTCTTCCACAGGCGCAGCGTGCGCTCGCGCTCGGCGTCGTCGAGCTGCGGCTCCCAGCGCTTGTCCTCCTGCCAGTTGGCACGGAGCTCGTCGAGGTTCGCCCAGAACCCGACGGCGAGGCCGGCCGCGTAGGCCGCACCCAACGCCGTCGTCTCCGCGACGACCGGACGGACGACCGGCACGTTGAGGATGTCGGCCTGGAACTGCATGAGCGCGTCGTTGGCGGTCATGCCGCCGTCGACCTTCAGCTCGGTGAGGTCCACGCCGGAGTCCGCGTTGACGGCGTCGAGGACCTCGCGGGTCTGCAGCGCCGTCGCCTCGAGGGCGGCACGCGCGATGTGCCCCTTGTTGACGTACCGGGTGAGGCCGACGATCGCACCGCGGGCGTCCGGACGCCAGTACGGCGCGAACAGGCCGGAGAACGCCGGGACGAAGTACACGCCGCCGTTGTCCTCGACGGTCTTGGCGAGGGCCTCGACCTCCGGAGCGCTGCCGATCAGGCCGAGGTTGTCGCGGAGCCACTGGATGAGCGACCCGGTGACGGCGATCGAGCCCTCGAGCGCGTAGTGCGTCTCCTGGTCGCCGAGCTTGTAGCCGACGGTGGTGAGCAGCCCGTTCTCCGAGCGGACGATCTCCGTGCCCGTGTTGAAGATGAGGAAGTTGCCCGTGCCGTAGGTGTTCTTCGACTCGCCCTGGTCGAACGCCGCCTGGCCGAAGGTCGCCGCCTGCTGGTCACCCAGGATGCCGGCGATCGGGACCTCGCGGAGGAGGCTCGACGACTCGACGTTGCCGTAGACCTCGGAGGAGCTGACGATCTCGGGGAGCATCGACTTCGGCACACCGAAGTCGGCGAGGATGTCGTCACGCCACTGGAGGGTCTCGAGGTCCATGAACAGGGTGCGGGACGCGTTCGTGACGTCGGTCTTGTGGACACCGCCGTCGACCCCACCGGTCAGGTTCCAGAGGACCCAGGTGTCGGTGGTGCCGAAGAGCAGGTCGCCGGCCTCGGCCTTCTCGCGCGCACCCTCGACGTTCTCGAGGATCCAGACGATCTTCGTGCCGGCGAAGTACGTCGCCAGCGGCAGACCGACGACCGACTTGTAGCGGTCGGTGTCGCCGTCCGCGAGCTTGTCGACGATCGCCTGCGTGCGGGTGTCCTGCCAGACGATCGCGTTGTAGACGGGCTTGCCGGTGTTCTTGTCCCAGACCACCGCGGTCTCGCGCTGGTTGGTGATGCCGACCGCCGCGACGTCGTGGCGGGTGATGTCGGCGCGGGACAGGGCCTGGCCGATGACCTCACGGGTGTTGTCCCAGATCTCGGCCGGGTCGTGCTCGACCCATCCCGCACGCGGGAAGATCTGCTCGTGCTCCTTCTGTCCGACGGACACGATCGACCCCGAGTGGTCGAAGACGATCGCTCGCGTCGAGGTGGTGCCCTGGTCGATGGCGACGATGTAGTCGGCCATTGGTGCTCCTTACGGTCTTGCTCGGGTGGGTCTCGGGTGGGTGTGGTGCGGGTGGGTCAGGCGAGGGGCAGGAGGGCGTAGGACAGCCCGGCTGCGAGGGCACCACCGACGAGGGGGCCGACGACCGGCACCCAGGCGTAGGCCCAGTCGCTCGAGCCCTTGCCCTTGATCGGCAGGAAGGCGTGCGCGATGCGGGGGCCGAGGTCACGGGCAGGGTTGATGGCGTACCCGGTCGGGCCACCGAGGCTGACGCCGATCGCGATCACGAGGAAGGCGACGGGGATCGCGCCGAGCTCGGCCGGGGTCTTGCCGTTCGTGAAGGCGATGACGACGAAGACGAGCACGAAGGTGCCGATGATCTCGGTGACGAGGTTCCAGCCGTAGGTGCGGATGGCCGGACCGGTGGAGAAGACGCCGAGCTTCGCGGCCGCGTCGGGCTCCTCGTCGAAGTGCTGCTTGTAGGCGAGCCAGACGATGACCGCACCGATGATCGCGCCGATCATCTGGGCGAGCCAGTAGAGGAGCATCTCGCCGATGGTGATCTTGCCGAGGATGGCCTGCGCGAGGCTCACCGCCGGGTTGAGCTGGCCACCCGACTTGTACGACACGGTGACACCGGCGAAGACCGCGAAGCCCCAACCGATCGTCACCATGAGGAAGCCGGCTCCGAAGCCCTTGGACTTCGTCAGCGAGACCGCGGCGACGACGCCGCCACCCAGGATGATGAGCATCGCCGTGCCGACGAGCTCGGAGAGGAAATTGACGCCGATGCCGTCCATCGGTGACCTCCAGTGCGTGAGGGTGGGGGTCCGGTGGTACAGCGCCGGCACTCCCCGTTGAGTGATTGGGGCCGAGCATACTGACGGGCATCGACGGATGGCGACGCATTCGTGAGGGAAGTCCGCGAATGTGCACGAACGTGCATGCGGGCTGTGCGCCTGAGCATCCGCACCCGGTGAGCCGCCCGCCGACGGGTGCACGAACGTGCAGGGCGGAGGAACGGTCGCCCGGGGCGCCGATGTAGATTGAGGGCACTCCGGTCGACGACGGCGGTGTTGCCTCGCGATCGCCCGCACTCTCGTGGAGGTCAGCATGAAGAAGCTCATCAACGATCCGCAGGCCGTCGTCGACGAGACCGTCCGCGGGTTCGCCCGTGCCCACGCCGGCCACGTCGTGCTGGTCGAGGACCCGATCCACATCCACCGCGCCGATGCTCCGGTCGCCGGCAAGGTCGGGATCGTCAGCGGTGGCGGCAGCGGCCACGAGCCGCTCCACGCCGGGTTCGTCGGGTACGGCATGCTCGACGCCGCGGTGCCGGGGCCGGTCTTCACGAGCCCGACGCCGGACCCGATCGTGGCGGCGACGAAGGCCGTCGACGGGGGAGCCGGCGTGCTCCACATCGTCAAGAACTACACCGGGGACGTCCTCAACTTCGAGACCGCCGCCGAGCTCGCCGGCATGGACGACGTCCGGGTCGAGTCCGTCGTGGTCGACGACGACGTCGCCGTGCAGGACTCGCTCTACACGGCGGGTCGACGCGGGGTCGCCGGCACCGTCGTCGTCGAGAAGTGCGCGGGCGCCGCCGCCGAGCGGGGCGACGACCTCGACGCCGTCGCCGCCGTCGCCCGGCACGTGAACGACGTCACGCGCTCGATGGGCCTCGCGCTGTCGTCCGGCACCGTCCCGCACGCGGGCGAGCCGTCCTTCACCCTCGCCGACGACGAGGTCGAGCTCGGCATCGGCATCCACGGCGAGCCCGGGCGTGAGCGCATCCCGATGGCCCCGGCCGACGAGCTCGTGGACCGGGTGCTGGAACCGATCCTCGCCGACCTCGCGGCTCCCGCCGGATCCAAGGTGCTGCTCCTCGTGAACGGCATGGGCGGCACACCGCTCTCCGAGCTGTACATCGCCTACCGACGCGCCGCCGAGGTCCTCTCCGACCGCGGGTACGACGTCGCGCGTAGCCTGGTCGGCGACTACGTGACATCCCTCGAGATGCAGGGGTTCTCGCTCACCGTCACGGTGCTCGACGACGAACTCACCGCCCTCTGGGACGCACCGGTGGAGACCCCGGCACTGCGCTGGGGACGCTGAACCACCGCACCACGACCCGGCCCACGACGGAGCCGGACGCAGGAAGGAACACGAATTGGCGCTCGACACCGCATGGGCCATCGACTGGGTCCGACGCACCGCCGCGACGATCGACGAACACCGGGCCGAGCTCGTCACGCTCGACCGGGAGATCGGCGACGGCGACCACGGTGAGAACCTCGACCGCGGCTTCCGTGCCGTGCTCGAGGCCGTGGACGCCGGGTCGTTCGACACCCCCGGCGCCGTGCTCAAGGTCGTCGCGACGAAGCTCATCTCGACGGTCGGCGGCGCGGCTGGCCCGCTGTTCGGGACCGCGTACCTCAAGGCCGCGCAGGCCGCTGGGGACGCCACCGAGCTCGACGCCGACACGCTCGTCCAGGTGCTGACCGCAGCCCGAGACGGCATCGTCTCTCGCGGGAAGGCCGCCGTCGGCGACAAGACCATGGTCGACGCCTGGTCGCCGGCGGTCGACGCCGCCGCTGCCGCAGCTGCCGCCGGCGACGGGCCGGAGCAGGTGCTCGCCGCAGCCGCGGACGCCGCCGTCACCGGCGCGGAGGCGACCGACCCGCTGGTCGCCCACAAGGGTCGCGCGAGCTACCTCGGCGAACGCGCCGTCGGGCACCGGGACCCGGGCGCGCAGTCCACCGTGTACATCCTCCGCGCCGCCGTGGACGCAGCGTGACCGTCGGGATCCTGATCGTCTCGCACAGTTCGGCGATCGCGAGCGGCACCGTGGAGCTCGCCCGGCAGATGGCGTCGGACGTCCCGCTGGTCGCCGCTGGGGGCACCGACGACGGCGGCATCGGCACCTCGTTCGAGGCCGTCACCGCCGGCATCGAAGAGCTCGCGGACGCCGAGGCCGTGGTCGTCCTGTGCGACCTCGGCTCCGCCTACCTGACGACCGACACGGCGCTCGACTTCCTCGACGACGACGTGCGGTCGCGCGTGCACGTCTCGCAGGCTCCGTTGGTCGAGGGTGCGGTCGCCGCGGCGGTCGCCGCCCAGACCGGCGGTGACGTCGATGCTGTCCTGGCCGCTGCCGCGTCTGCCGCAGCGTCCGAGGCGGACGCGGGTCGCGCCTCCAGTCCGACCGCTGACGGTCCTGGAGGCGCGGTGTCGGTCTCCGAGACCGGCCCCGTCGACGACGTGGCCGCGTCCGAGACGGTGGAACTCGTCAACGAGAGCGGCCTGCACGCCCGGCCGGCCGCGGAGTTCGTGAAGACGGCCGCGAAGTACGACGCCGAGGTGCGGGTCAACGGGGTGGACGCGAAGAGCCTGCTCGCGATCATGGCCCTCGCGCTCCCGAAGGGTGCCGCCGTGACCATCGAGGGGTCCGGCGACGACGCGCAGGAGGCCGTCGACGCCCTCGTCACGTTGGTCCGGTCCGGCTTCGGCGAGTAGGGGACCGTCCGTCCGACGACCTAGGCGATCGAGACGGTGCCGGCGAGGTCGAGGTCCGACGGCCCGCCGGTCACCCCGGCGTCGGCGAGCAGCGTGGCTCCGAACACCGCGCTCCAGAACGTCCGCGCGTCGCGCCCGACGCCGCTCCGGCTCGTCCAGCCGTGCTCGGCGACGACCCGGTCGAGGTAGCGCTCCGACTGCCGGAACAGCACCTGCAGGAGCAGTCGCACGCGATCGCGCTGCGCGGCGTCGTCGCCCGTGCTCGCGAGGGCCCGTACGACGAGCGGCGTCGACGGCATCGCGAGCGCGGTGCGGGCGAGGACCTGACGGAACGCGTCGGCGCTCGTCGCGCGACGGCCGGCAGCCTGCAACCGTGTCGTGTCACGGAGGAAGAGCGCGAAGGCGGCGTCGAGCACCAGCCGGTCCTTCGATCCGTAGTGGTGCGTGATCTGGTTCGGGTACACGCCCGCGGCCCGGGCGATCTCGCTCACGGTCACCACTCGACGCTCGGCCGACCCGCTGCCCGCGGCGCTCAGGAGTCCGGCGGTCGCGGCGAGGATCCGCGCCCGGGTGGCCGCGCCCCGCGGAGTGCCCGGGGCATCGCTCGTGGTTGCCATCTCTGAATTGTACGTGGTACAACTCCACTTGTTCAACGTACAAGAAGGAGCCTCCCGTGCACATCTCCATCACCGGCTACGGCGCAGTGTCGCCGTTCGGCCACGGCGTCGACACGCTCTGGGACGCCCTGGTCGACGGCCGCTCGGGCGTGCGCGAACTCGACCACACCGGCTCGCACTGGGACCAGGTCCCGATCCGCGTCGGTGCCGCGGCCGCGCTCGACGCCGACGGCGCACTCGGGCGGGTCCGGGCGAACCGGCTCGACCGCAGCCAGCAGCTCGCGCTCGTCGCGGCGGAGGAGGCCTGGGCGGACGCCGGGACCCCGACGGTCGAGGGGGATCGACTCGCCGTCGTCGTCGGCACGGGCATCGGGGGAGTGGAGACGCTCCTCGACGCCCACGACGTGCTCGGCACCGCCGGAGCCCGACGGGTGTCGCCGCGCACCGTCCCGATGCTCATGGCCAACGCCGCGGCGGCGCAGATCAGCATCGCGTTCGGTGCACGGGCAGGGGCCTACACGACCGTGTCCGCGTGCGCCTCCGGTGCCGAGGCGATCGCGACGGCCGCGCGGTTGATCGCGACGGGGGAGGCCGACGTGGTGATCGCCGGCGGCACGGAAGCGGCCGTGACCCCGGTGACGATGGCGTCCTTCGCCCAGTCACAGGCCCTCGCGAAGCCCGGTGACGACGATCCGACGACGCTCTCGCGGCCGTTCGACGCCGACCGCCGCGGGTTCGTGCTCGGCGAGGGTGCCGGGTTCGTCGTCCTCGAGCGCGCCGACCACGCCGCTGCCCGGTCGCAGCGGTCGCACGGGACCCTCGCCGGCTGGGGCATCACGTCGGACGCCTTCCACATCACCGCACCGCTCGCGGACGGGTCCGAGCAGGAACGGGCGATGACCGCCGCGATCCGGATGGCCGGGTTGTCCGGCTCCGACATCGACCACGTCAACGCGCACGCGACCAGCACACCCGTCGGGGACGTCGGCGAGGCCGCAGCGATCGCCCGCGCAGTCGGCACCGGGGCTGTGGTGACCGCGCCGAAGGGGGCCATCGGGCACATGTTCGGCGCTGCTGGGGCGGTCGAATCGATCCTCGCGGTGCGGGCGATCGAGACCGGGCTCGTGCCCGCGACCCGGAACCTGGAGCACCTCGATCCGGCGGTCGAGCTCGACGTGGCCGCCGGGGTCGCACGCCGGGTGCCGGTCCGGGCGGCGCTCAACAACTCGTTCGGCTTCGGCGGGCAGAACGCGTCACTGGTGTTCACCGCAGCGTGACGCCCCGTGACGCCGACCGGACCGGCCGCGGTCGATCGTGCCTACGCTCCACACACTGGCGCGCACGCCAGCACCGCCCGTGATCGAGGAGCCCGACCGTGACCGACCAGACCATCGCCCGCCAGGTGCACGACTTCAACGAGGGTTTCACCGCCCAGATCGGCCCGGACCTCTCCGCGGTGTTCGACGGCGAGCAGCGCGACCTGCGCGCCGCGGGCGTCCCCGGGGACGCCGTCGGTGTCGGCGATGCCGTGCCGGACGCCCCGCTCGTCACCCCGTCGGGCGACCGCACGTCGCTCGCCGACGTCCGTCGGAGCACGCCGACGGTCCTGGTCTTCTACCGCGGCGCCTGGTGCCCGTACTGCAACATCACCCTCCGCACCTACCAGCAGGAGCTGCTGCCGGCACTCGAGGGCCGCGGCGCGCAGCTGGTGGCCGTGTCACCCCAGACGCCCGAGGGTGCCGAGCAGTCCATCGCGAACGGCGAACTCGCCTTCCCCGTGCTCACCGACCCGCAGAACGTCCTCGCCGGACAGTTCGGGATCGTCACCGAGCCGAGCGCGGCCGCACGGGGTGCGCACACGGCGCTCGGGTTCGACGTCGCGGACAGCAACGCGGACGCGACCGCCGCGATCCCGTTCCCGTCGGTCTTCGTCATCGACGGCGACGGCATCGTCCGGTTCGCCGACGTGCACGTCGACTACACCACCCGCACGGAGGTCGCCGAGGTCCTCGAGGCGGTCGACGGGCTGCTCGCCGAGTCCCGGTGACGGCGAGCGCTCCGTGGCGATGACCCGGGCGACCCGACGACTGGTCGTGCTCACCTCGGCGTGAGCTCCTGCAGGCCGGTGACGCGCAGGAGGTCGAGCTTCGCGGCGTCCTCGGTGCCCGGGACCGCCGAGTAGACGACGATGCGGAGGTCGCCACCCGGCACGCTCAGCACGTCGCAGTCGATCTCGATCGGGCCGACGGGGGAGTGCACGCGCTTGCGGCTGGCGCGGTGTTCGGCGACGCGTCCGGTGTCCCAGCGGCGTTCGAACTCCGGGGACTCGCGACGCAGGCGTGCGACGAGGTCGGCGAGGTCCCGGTCGGCGGGGTACCGTCCGACGGCGGCACGGAGGTCGGCGGCGAGGTCGCTGGAGAACTCCTCCTCGTGTTCGTAGTCCCACTCGACCTCGTCGTGCCCGTGCATGAAGTGTCGCCACACGAGGTTCCGGTCGATGCCCGTGTACCGGGACGGGTCTCCGGTGAGCGCGGCCCAGAGGTCGTTCCACAGGACGATGTCGTGCGCGGCGGTGAACACGGCGAGCGGGACGTCGCCGAGGCGGTCGACGATGCGCTGCACACCCGGCGTGACGTGCCGGGGAACGAGTCGGCGGGACGGCGGGGTGGAGCCGGCGACCCGGCAGAGGTGGTCGCGCTCCTCCTCGGTCAGACGGAGTGCGGTTGCGAGCGCACCGAGCAGCTGCGGCGACGGGTTGGTCGCGCGTCCCTGCTCGAGGCGGACGACGTAGTCGACGCTCACCCCGGCGAGCGCAGCGAGCTCCTCGCGACGGAGGCCCGGCGTCCGTCGACCGGGCCCGGCCGGCAAGCCGACCGTCTCGGGACGCACCCGGTCGCGCCAGGAACGCAGCACACTCGCGAACTCGCTCATGTCCACCATCCTCGACCCGCGCCTCCTGGCTTCCCTGGTACTGGTGGTCCCACCGTCGAGCGATGCCTGGGGGAGCCGACCACGACGACGGAGGCTGGGTCCATGACAACGACACTCATCACCGGAGCCAACCGCAGTCTCGGGCTCGAGACCGTCCGCCGCCTCGTCGAGGCCGGGCACACCGTGTACGCCGGCATGCGCGACCCGGCCACGGGCGACGCAGCACGGGCGCTCGGAGCGCACGTGGTCCAGCTCGACGTCACCGACCAGGCCTCGGTCGAGCGGGCGGTCGCCGCCTTGCCGTCGCTCGACGTGCTCGTCAACAACGCGGGGATCCTCGGGACGTCGTTCGGGGTCGACGACCTCGACGCGGCTGCGATCGCGGACGTCCTCGACACGAACGTGACGGGCGCGGTGCGGGTGACGCAGGCCGCCCTGCCACTGCTGCGGGAGTCGGCGAACCCGGTCATCGTGAACGTCGCCTCCGGCGTGGGGTTCCCGCGGTGGCTGACGACCCCGGGCCGCGACGAGTACCCGGTGCCGGCGGTGCCGTACGCGGCGTCGAAGGCGGCACTCATCGCCCTCACCGTGCAGTACGCGAAGAACCTGCCGCGGTTCCGGGTGAACGCGAGCGATCCCGGGTACACGGCCACGGAGTTCAACGGGTTCGGCGGACACCAGACCGTGACCGAGGGCACGGACGCGACGGTCGCGCTGGCGACGATCGGCGCGGACGGCCCGACGGGGGAGTTCCACGACCGGAGCGGGGTCGTCGCGTACTGACCGGGGCGGGGGGTTCCGCTCCCGCCGCGCTCCCGTCGGGCTCCCGTCGGGCTCCCGCCGCGCTCCCGTCGGGCTCCCGCCGCGTTCGCGTCGGGCTCCCGCCGCGTTCGCGTCGGGCTCCCGCCGCGTTCGCGACGAGTGAGCAGAAGGTGTCGGGTCGACCGAGTGGACCCGACACCTTCTGCTCCCTCACTGCGTCACGACTGTGGGCGCGGGAGCCTGGAGGCACGGATCAGGCCCGGCACGCAGGCTCGCGTCGTCCCGTGGCCGGGCCCAGAGCGTCGGCTCAGTCGTGCACGTCGTGGCCGAAGCCCGGTCCGGGGCGCATCATCCACCCGTCGGCGTCGGGGAGCGGTCGGAACCCGAAGCGCTCGTACAGCCCGTGGGCATCGGCCGTGAAGAGCGCGAACCGCTTCAGGCCGAGCGGCTCGATGGCATCCGTCACGCCCTGCACGAGCGCGACGCCCACGCCGCGGCCGCGAGAGTCCGGGTCGACGAAGACGTCGGCGAGCCACCCGAAGGTCACGCCGTCGGTGATCACGCGCGCGTAGCCGAGCTGCTGCCCGGTGGCGTCGTCGTACACGCCGAAGTTCCGGGAGCCGGCGATGATCGCCTCCTGCGTCGCACGATCACGACCCCGCGCCCAGTAGGACTCCTCACTCAGCCATCGGTGGACACGAGCGACGTCGAGGTCGTCGGGGTTCTCGGAGAAGCGCAGTCCGGTCATGCAGCCAGTGAACCGGGTCCCGTCTGTCAGGATGGCCCGATGCGCGCTGTGCAGTACGACGAGTTCGGTTCCGTGCCCGCCGTCGTCGAGCTCCCGGACCCGGTCGCCCCCACCGACGGGGTCGTCGTCCGGGTGGCTGCGACCGGAGTCTGCCGGAGCGACTGGCATGCGTGGAAGGGGCACGACGAATCGGTGCACCTGCCGCACGTGCCGGGGCACGAGTTCGCCGGCGTCGTGTCGTCCGTCGGCCCCGACGTCCGCGGGTTCGCCGTGAGGGACCGGGTCACCGCGCCGTTCGTCTTCGCATGCGGCGAGTGCGAAGAGTGCCTCGACGGCGCGACGCAGGTGTGCATCCGCCAGCAGCAGCCCGGCTTCACGCTGCCCGGTTCGTACGCCGAGGCCGTGGTGGTCCCGCACGCGGACGTCAACCTCGTCGCGCTGCCCGACGCCGTCGGGTTCGCCGAGGCCGCCGGACTCGGATGCCGCTTCGGCACCGCGTACCACGCCCTGCACGCCCGCGGTCGGGTCGCCGCAGGGGAGTGGGTGGCCGTCTTCGGCTGCGGGGGAGTCGGGCTGTCGGCCGTCATCGTCGCGGTCGCCGCCGGGGCGCGGGTCGTCGCGGTGGACGTGTCCGCCGCCGCACTCGCACGTGCGGAAGCCCTCGGTGCCGTCGCGGTGCCGATGGACGCCTCGGTCGCGGACGCCGTCCGCGCCGTCACGGGTCGTGGAGCCCACCTGTCCGTGGACGCCTTCGGCAGCCGAGCCACCTCGGTCGCAGCGGTGGCCTCACTCCGGCCGAGAGGTCGGCACGTGCAGGTCGGGTTGCTGCTCGACGGCGAGGCCGTGCCGGCGATCCCGATGGGCCGCGTCATCGGTGACGAACTCGAACTCCTCGGCAGTCACGGCATCTCCGTGGGGGAGTACGCGTCGATGCTCGACGACGTCGTCGCAGGACGCCTCCGTCCGTCGGAGTCGATCGGTCGCACGATCGGCTTCGACGAGTTGCCCGAGGCGATCCTGGCGATGGACCGGCCGGCGACCTCCGCGGGCATGACCGTCGCGATCATCTGACGGCGGCAAGCCGGCGACGGTGTCGAGTACCCAGGCGCCCGAGTCGGAACCCGCGGCGCGGAAGATCCAGTCGGAGGCCCTCCGTGCATCGGCGACGAAACCGTCGGTTCCGTGCGCCACTCGGCGCTCCTGATGTAGATGGTGGAGGGGAGCGTCGACGCCCACGAGGGGCGGTCAGTTCGTGGACTGCCAGATCTGAGTTGACATAATATGCATTATCGGCGCGCAACGCGGAATACGGCGCGCTAGCCGCACCGTGTCTTGTCAGGCCGGGCTGTTCCCGTCGGACGCGTCGCTCGTGGGGACGTCGTCCGCGTCGATCTCCAGCGAGGCGTGCTCGTCACCCTGCTCCTCGAGGGTGTCGCGGTCCGTGTCCGGCTGCTCCGGCTCTTCGCTCTGGGTCGTTTCCTCGGCAGGGTCAGGCTGGCTGTAGCTCATGTCCCGGAACGTACGCGAGCCGACCTGGGCGCGCGCCCGGCGGTCCGGAACGCGCACAGACGAACCGACGGGCCGACGGGCCGACGGACACAGAACTGCGAACGCCCCACCGACCAGCGGCCGGCGGGGCGTTCGCAGAAGGTCAAGATCAGTTGTTGTTGACCGCCGGAACGACGATCGCCAACGCGATGATGATCAGGATGATCGACAGGACGATGGCGATCGCGCTGAGCACGATGCCACCGAGGACCATGCCACGGCTGCCCACTGCACGACGACGCGCGACGAAGCCGAGGACGAGTCCGACGATGCCGGCGATCAGACCGATCCAGACGAACAGGAACGAGAAGACGACACCGACGATGCCGAGGACGAGCGATCCGATCGCGAGTCCGTTGCCGCCACGGGCCGCCGGAGCAGCGCCGGGTGTGTTCTGAGCGGGCGGGTAGCCGTTCGTGGACATGGAGAGCTCCTTCGGTCAAGGACGCCTCGAGCGGCCGGGCAGCCGCGACCTGGAAGGCGTGAGCGTCATGCAGGACGCTAGACCTTCCGGCCAGCTGGTGTTCAGGTTCGGCGGGCGGGCCTGTCCCCCGCCTCAGGCACCGACGTAGGCCGCCAGGTGCTCCCCCGTGATCGTCGACCGTGCCGCGACCAACTCCGCCGGTGTGCCCTCGAACACCACCCGGCCGCCGTCGTGACCCGCGCCGGGTCCGAGGTCGATGACCCAGTCGGCGTGCGCCATCACGGCCTGGTGGTGCTCGATCACGACGACCGTGCGTCCGGCCTCGACCATGCGGTCCAGCAACCCGAGCAGCTGTTGGACGTCCGCCAGGTGCAGCCCGGTGGTGGGCTCGTCGAGCACGATGACCCCGCCGGGTTCGCCGAGGTGCGTCGCCAGCTTGAGTCGCTGCCGTTCACCGCCGGACAGGGTCGTCAACGGTTGGCCGATGGTCAGGTACCCGAGGCCGACGTCGACGAGCCGCGCGAGGATCGCGTGCGCCGCGGGGATCCGCGACTCCCCCGCCGCGAAGAACGCAGCGGCATCGGCCACGGGCATCGCGAGGACCTCGCTGATGTCCTTCCCACCGAGCCGGTACTCGAGCACCGACTGGTCGAAGCGCTTCCCACCACACTCGACGCACGGCGTCGCGACGCCGGCCATCATCCCGAGGTCCGTGTAGATCACGCCAGCGCCGTTGCACGCCGGGCAGGCGCCCTCGGAGTTGGCGCTGAACAACGCGGGCTTCACACCGTTCGCCTTCGCGAACGCCTTGCGGATGGGTTCGAGCAGTCCCGTGTAGGTCGCCGGGTTGCTCCGCCGAGAGCCGCGGATCGCGCCCTGGTCGATCGCGACGACGCCGTCGCGCGGGGACAGCGACCCGTGGATGAGCGTGCTCTTGCCGGAACCCGCGACGCCCGTCACGACCGTGAGCACACCGGTCGGCACGTCGACGTCCACGCCGTGCAGGTTGTGCGCGTTCGCGCCGCGGATCTCGAGGACGCCGGTGCGCTCGCGCACGACGTCCTTCACCGCCACCCGGTCGTCGAGGTGGCGACCCGTGACCGTGTCGCTCGTGCGGAGGCCGCCGACCGATCCTTCGTAGCAGAGCGTCCCGCCGTTCGTCCCTGCACCCGGCCCGAGGTCGACGACGTGGTCGGCGATCGCGATGACCTCGGGCTTGTGCTCGACGACGAGCAGGGTGTTGCCCTTGTCGCGGAGGCGGAGCAGGAGCTCGTTCATCCGTTCGATGTCGTGCGGGTGCAGCCCCGTGCTCGGCTCGTCGAAGACGTACGTGACGTCGCTCAACGACGACCCGAGGTGCTTCACCATCTTGACGCGCTGCCCCTCTCCCCCGGACAGGGTCCCCGTGGGGCGGTCGAGTGAGAGGTACCCGAGGCCGATCTCGACGAAGGAGTCCACCGCGTCCCGGAGGCCGTCGAGCAACGGTCCGACGCTCGGTTCGTCGATCCCCCGCAGCCAGGCGGCCAGGTCGGTGATCTGCATCGAGCAGACGTCCGCGATGCTCGCGCCGTCGATGGTCGACGACCGCGCGATGTCGTTCAGCCGGGTACCGCCGCACGCCGGGCAGGTGGTGAAGGTGACCGCCCGGTCCACGAACGCCCGGATGTGCGGTTGCATCGCTTCACGGTCCTTCTGCAGGAACGACCGACGGACACGCGGGACGAGACCCTCGTACGTCATGTTGATGCCGGCGATCTTCTGCTTCGTCGGTTCGCGGTACAGGAAGTCGTGGCGTTCGGCGTCCGTGAAGTCGCGGATCGGCGTGTCCTTGTCGAAGTACCCGGACTCGGCGAACATCCGGACGTTCCAGCCGTCCGTGCCGTACCCGGGGATCGTGATCGCCCCGTCCGACAGGGCCCTCGTGTCGTCGAACAGCTGCGTGAGGTCGATGTCCGTGACCGTGCCGCGACCTTCGCAGTCCGGGCACATGCCGCCGAGCCGTGAGAACGAGACCTTCTCCGCCTTGGCGTCCTTGCCCTTCTGCACGGTGATCGCACCGCCGGCGGTGACCGTCGCGAGGTTGAACGAGAACGCGTTCGGGCCGCCGATGTGGGGCGTCCCGAGTCGGCTGAACAGCACGCGGAGCATCGCGTTGGCGTCCGTCACCGTCCCCACCGTCGAACGGGGATCCGCCCCGATCCGCTCCTGGTCGACGACGATTGCGGTCGTGAGTCCGTCGAGCACGTCGACGTCGGGCCGTGCGAGCGACGGCATGAAGCCCTGCACGAAGGCGCTGTACGTCTCGTTGATCATCCGCTGCGACTCGGCCGCGATCGTCGCGAAGACCAGGGAGCTCTTGCCCGACCCGGACACCCCGGTGAACACGGTCAGACGGCGCTTCGGGAGCTCGACGTCGACGTCCCGCAGGTTGTTCTCGCGCGCCCCGCGGACACGGATGCGGTCGTGGCTGTCAGCGGCGTTCTCGGCGATCGGACCCATGTGCCGAGCGTACCGGTGACGTGTGACGTTCCACAGGACGGTTCCGCGACGGAACCGATCGCGGCTCAGGACGAGTGGGTGCGGACCAGGTCGGCGAGCTCGGCCGGTTCGAACGGCTCGTCGGTGGCGTCGAGCTCGTCGGCCGTCCACCAGCGGGAGCGCAGGATGTCCACGCGCTCGTCGTCGGTCCACTCGGCGTCCGACAGGGTGAAGCCCGGCGTCCGGACGACGTAGAACTCGGCGTGTCCGCGGTCGTGGTCGGCGAGGTCCCACTCGACGGCGAAGTCCCACGACCACACCGACTCCCCCGGGTCGTCGATGACGATGCCGGTCTCCTCGCGCAGCTCGCGGATCGCAGCGTCGCGGTGGTCCTCGCCGGGGTCCACCCCGCCGCCGGGCGTGATCCACCGGTGTACCCCGTCCGACGACGGGGACTTCGTGTCCATGAGGAACACGCGACCGTCGGGGTCGAGCAGGATGATCCGGGAGGTACGGCGCAGGCCGGGCTTCGCAGTCACCCGTCCGACGTTAGCCGACGAAGCCGCTGACGTCGCCGACGAGCTTGGTGTGGTCGGCGGGGATGGGCTCGACGGCAGCCGAGGCGATCTCGGCCGCGAACTCGGAGACGCTGTAGAGCTTGCCGACCTCGGCACGGCGACCCTCGATGGCGCCGGGGTTGAGGCGGTTCAGGAGCGTCGCGGTGATCGTGCCCTCGATCATGTCGCCGGAGACGACGACGAACTCGATGCCCGCGGCGTCGAGCTGCGGCACGAGCTCGCGCAGGGCGAGCTCACCGGCACGCTTGCTCTTGGCGACGGGGACGTACTCGTCCATCGTCTCGGCGGTCTCGACGAAGTGTGCCTGGTGGCTCGTGACGAACACGACGCGCGAGCCTGCGGGCATGTGCGGCACGGCGGTCTGGAGCATGTCGACCTGTGCGTCGCGGTTCAGGCGCAGCGCGTAGTCCTCGCCGAGGCCGGACTCCATGCCGCCCGAGGCGTTGAGCACGAGCAGGTCGATCCCACCCCACTCCTGCACGACGGTGTCGACCATGGCCTGGACGGAGTCGTGGTCGGTGAGGTCCGCACCGACGGCCAGGGCGGAACCGCCCGCAGCGACGATCTTCTCGGCGATCTGCTCGGCGCGCTTGGCCTTGTTCCGGTAGTTCACGACGACCTTCGCGCCGGCCTCGGCCAGGTACCCGACGGTGTCGGCGCCGATGCCGCGGGACGACCCGGTGACGAGGGCGCGCTTGTCGGCGAGGGATCCGGGGGCGAGGGGGTTGCTCACAGTCGTGTTCTCCAGGTCTGGTTCGGCGGGTCGGCCGCCGACGAGCCTACCAAGCGCCGCACGGACAGAGCGCGGACTTGATATGTTGAACGGAGTTGGACCGGCCGTCGCGACGCAGCGAGCCGCCGCGCGCGACCGAGGGAGGGAGATCGCGTGAACGGGATCGATTGGATCCAGACCGTCGTCTGGATCGGACTGGTGCTCCTGCTGGGCGTGGTCGAGATCTTCACCCTCGACTTCATCTTCATCATGCTCGCGGCCGGTGCAGCGGGTGGACTGATCGCCGCGCTGCTCGGCGCTCCCTGGTGGCTGTCCGCCATCATCGCCGCAGGCGTCGCGCTGCTGCTGCTGTCGCTCGTCCGCCCCCGCGTGCTCGCGGCCCTCGGCCGGAACGCCGACCCGCACCGCACCAACGTCGAAGGACTCATCGGACTGCCGGGCACCGTCGCCGTCGCCTTCACCGCGTCGGCCCCCGGGCAGGTGCGGTTGGCCAACGGCGAGACCTGGAGCGCCCGCATCGCCGCCGACTCCACCGACCGAACACCGCCGCTCGGGACCCCCGTGGTCGTCGAGTCCATCGAGGGATCGACCGCCGTCGTCCGCCTCGGAGAAAGGGCCACCCCGTGACCACCATCTCAGCCGGGACGATCGCACTGCTCGTCCTCATCCTCGTCGTCGTCATCTTCGTGATCGTCGTCCTGTCCCGCGCGATCCGCATCGTCCCGCAGGCGACCGCGGGGATCGTCGAGCGCCTCGGGAAGTACCACAAGACCCTCAACCCAGGGTTGAACCTCCTGGTGCCGTTCATCGACCGTCTCCGACCGCTGCTCGACATGCGTGAGCAGGTCGTGTCCTTCCCGCCGCAGCCCGTCATCACCGAGGACAACCTGGTGGTCTCGATCGACACGGTCGTCTACTTCCAGGTCACCGACGCCCGCGCCGCCACCTACGAGATCGCCAACTACCTCGGCGCGGTGGAGCAGCTCACGACGACCACGCTCCGCAACGTCGTCGGTGGTCTCAACCTCGAAGAGGCCTTGACCAGCCGCGACAACATCAACGGCCAGCTCCGTGTCGTGCTCGACGAGGCCACGGGCAAGTGGGGCATCCGGGTCGGTCGCGTCGAACTCAAGGCGATCGAGCCGCCGGTGTCCATCCAGGACGCCATGGAACAGCAGCTCCGTGCCGAGCGGAGCCGTCGTGCCGCCATCCTGCAGGCCGAGGGCACCAAGCAGTCCCAGATCCTCGAGGCCGAGGGCCAGCGGCAGGCCGCCATCCTCGCGGCCGAGGGTGACGCGAAGGCCCAGGTCCTGCGCGCCGAGGGTGAGGCCCAGGCGATCGCGACGGTCTTCGACGCCATCCACACCGGGGACCCGGACGACAAGCTCCTGTCGTACCAGTACCTGCAGACGCTGCCGAAGATCGCCGAGGGCACCGCGAACAAGCTCTGGATGATCCCGAGCGAGTTCACCGAGGCGCTGTCCGGCATCGCGAAGGGCTTCACGGGCGGACGCTCGGGCAGCGGCCCGGTCACCGGCGGCGGTGCCGGGGGCGACTTCCTCTCGCGCATCTCGAAGCTCGCGAACGAGAGCCTGGCGAACACCGCGGCCGCCGACGCTGCCGCCGGTTCGGTCCCCCGACCGGACGCAACCGCGGCCGACATCGTCCCCGAGTCGGAGCTCGACCAGCGCTTGGCCGACTCGAACCGCAGCGTCGACGAGCACCTGGCGGCGTCGGACGAAGCCGCGGCGGACGAGCTCCGCGACGCAGCGGAGGACGAGCACCACGGGGGCAGCGAGGCCGACGCCGGCGCGTCGAGGTAGCCGCAGCCACCACGACGACGAAGCCCGCCCCGGTGTCCCGGGGCGGGCTTCGTCGTGAAGGGTCCGTCAGGCGCCGCGTCGAGCGCGGAGGAACTGCAGACGCTCCTGCAGGAGTTCCTCGAGCTCTTCCCGTGAACGCCGCTCGAGCAACATGTCCCAGTGGGTCCTGGGTGCCTTGACGTCTTCTTCGGCGACCTCGACGGGGATGCCGTCGTCACCGAGGAGTCGTCCCTCTCGACCGGAGCGGGGCTCCGACCACGTCTGGGGAACGTCTGCATCGGCCGAGAAGACGATGTCGAACGTCTCCCCCGATTCCGTCTGGTAGACCGCACGCTTGCGGTCCGAGAGCTCGACGCCCTCTTCGCTCTGGAGACTCTGACTCCCGAGCCGCATGCCGCGGAGACTCCGATCAGCCATGTGTGTGCTCCTCTCGCTCGTCTGCCCTCCACAACACTGTCCCACGCGCCCGTAGTCCCGGCCCGGCGCATTCACAGTCCCCTCCCAGTGCGGGGGCGCGGCCGGCGATCTCAGGCCCGGCGAGCGGTGCGGCGATGGGTCCGGCGTCGACCCCAGGGGGCGCAGGCGAGCAGCGTGAGGAGCCCGCCGAGCGAGAGCAGGAGCGCGATCGACCCCGCTGCCAGGGTCGCCGGGGTGGTGGTCGTGCCGAGCGGTACGTCCGTGATCATCGACGTCGCGGTGTAGGCCGGAACCCGATCGATCGTCCGACCAGTCGGATCGATGACCTGCGACGCGCCGACGGTCGAGATGTTCACGAGCGACCGCCCGGTCTCGATCGCCCGCATCCGGGCGATCTCCAGCTGCTGCAGGTTCTCGTCGGTGCCGTCGAAGTCCGCGTTGTTCGTCTGCGCCAGGATGACCTGCGCTCCCCCGCGCGCCATGTCCGTGGTGAGCCCGTCGTCGACGATGTCGAAGCAGATCGCGATCCCTGCGCGGACCCCGGCGACCGACAACACGTTCGGCTTCGTCCCCGGCGTGTAGTCGCGTTGCAGCAGCCCGATGAGCGACGGCGCGAGCTTCGAGAAGAACCACCGGTCGGGCACGTACTCGCCGAACGGCACCGGCCGCTTCTTGTCGTAGGACGACTGCCAGCCGTCCTTCGTCCAGACGAACGAGGTGTTGTGCAGGACACCCGACGACGTCTGCGTGATGGCGCCGGCGACCATCGGCGCCCCGACGGCGTCGACGACCTGGTCGAGAGCTGACGCGATGACCGGCTGCTGACGCGGGTCGAACTCGGCGGAGGCCTCGGGCCAGACCACGAGGTCGACGCCCTTCGCCTCGACGTCGGTCGCCGCGACCTGCGCGTTCAGGACCGAACCCGGCGCCGCCCGGTCGAAGTAGCCGGCGGGGCCGTCGCCCTGCACCGACTCGATCCGGATCGTGCCGGAGGTGGCGGTCGGCCACGCCGGCACGGCGAGCACGGCGGCGACGAGCAGACCCGCCGTCGCCACGCGGGCAGGCACCCGGACGGGACGACCCGGACCGCGCGGCACGACCAGGGCGAGCGACAGGACGACCGCGACGCAGTACACGACGACGAACGTCACGCCGAGCACGCCCACGTAGGCGGCCAGGTGGGTGAACGGGCCCTGCGACTGCGACAGCCCGACCCTCCCCCACGCGAAACCGCCGTAGGGCCAGCTCCCCGAGAACCACTCACGTCCGGTCCACAGTGCGGCGACGACCGCCGGGAGGCCCCACACGCGTCCGGCGGTGGACGGCACCACCCGCGCCACCCACCGGTACGCGAGGGCGATCGCGACGCTGCCGAGGGCGAAGAACGCGGCTTCGAACAGCGCGAGCGCGAACCACGGGACCGGACCGAGGTAGCGGCCGGCCCACGAGATGGCGGGGAGCCAGAAGGCCGCCCCGGAGACGTACCCGAGCCAGGCGGCGCGCCGGGCACGCTGGCCCATCACGGCGAGCAGCATGCAGGCGAGTGCCGGGTAGGCGAGGAACCACCACCCCGGAGACGGGAAGGCGAGCGCGAAGAGCACACCACCGATGACGGCGAGCGGGAACGCCTGTGCGAGCGGGAGTGCGGCGAAGTCCGATCGACGGCCCGCCGGAGCAGCACGCCCGTCGGTCGCGTGCGCACCGGAGGCGATCGGTGCGGTGGAGGCGGCGTCCTGCGGGCGCACGTCGGACTCGGGAACCGGCACCGTGCCTCCCGTCAGACCGCCGCGTAGGCGACGATGCCGCGGCGCACCGCGTCCGTCGCCCGGCGCGCGGTCTGGGCGAGGTCGTCGTCGCCGGCGTTCCGGATCTGGTCCAGCAGGTCGATGACCTGCTTCGACCAGCGCACGAAGTCACCGGCCGGCAGGTCGAGCGTGCGGAGGACGTCGTCCAGCGCGGAGCCGGACGCCCACCGGAACATGCCGACGGCGGCGGCGGGGGTCGGCGGCTGCGACCCCGCGAGCCGGGCGTCGCGCTCGATGTCGTCGAGCCGCGACCAGATCGTCAGGGTCTCGTCGAGGGCGGGACGGAACGCGCCGCGGGGCAGGGCGTGCTCGGTGCCCGGCGCGTCTTCGCGGCGGGGCTGGTACACGATCGTCGCGGCCATCGCGGCGAGCTGGGCCGGGGTGAGGTCCTTCCAGACGCCCGCCTCGAGGCACTCGGCGACGAGCAGATCCCGCTCACCGTAGATGCGCTGGAGCCGCCGTCCGCCGGGGGCCACCGTGGCCTCACCGTCGCCGGTGTCCACCAGGTAGCCGAGCTGCAGGAGGACGTTGGTGACCCGGTCGAAGGTGGTCGCCACGGCGCCCGTCCGGGAACGGATCTGCTGCAGGAGCTTGTCGTTGGCGCGCTTGAGCTTGTACCAGCGCTCGGACCAGCGCGCGTGCGCCTCTCTGTCGGGGCAGGCGTGGCACGGGTGACGCTGCATCCGTCGTCGGACGTCCGTGATGGCCGCCTGCCGTTCGGCGCGCGCGCCGTGCGAGGCCTCGCGCCCGCCGGGGACGTTCGTCCGCTCGAGGTCCGAGAGCTCACGCCGCAGGGCCGCGTACTCGGTGAAGTCACCGAGGTGGCACTGCATCGCCTGCTGGTAGCCGTCGAGTGACTCCTGCTGCGACCGGACCTTCCGCGCCAGGTCGACGACGGAGCGGTCGGCCTGGAACTGCGCGAACGAGGTCTCGAGGACCTCGCGCGTGCGCTGCCGTCCGAACTGGTCGATGAGGTTGACGGCCATGTTGTACGTCGGCTTGAACGACGAGTTGAGCGGGTAGGTCCGTCGGCTCGCCAGCGACGCGACACCCTGGGGGTCGAGGCCGTCCGACCACTGGATGACCGAGTGCCCCTCGACGTCGATGCCACGACGACCGGCACGGCCGGTGAGCTGCGTGTACTCCCCCGGCGTGATCGGGACGCGGGCTTCGCCGTTGAACTTCTCGAGCTTCTCGAGCACGACCGTCCGGGCCGGCATGTTCACGCCGAGCGCCAGGGTCTCCGTCGCGAACACGACCTTGAGGAGCTTGCGCTGGAAGAGGTCCTCCACCACCTCCTTGAAGGCCGGCAGGAGCCCGGCGTGGTGCGCCGCGACGCCGCGCTCCAGGCCCTCGAGCCACTCCCAGTAGCCGAGGACGGCGAGGTCCTCGTCGAGGAGGGTGCGGCAGTGGTACTCCGCCGTCTCGCGGATCTCGTTGCGCTCCTGCGCCGTCGTCAGCGACAGGCCGGACCGCAGCACGTTCCGGACGCCCTGGTCGCACCCGTTCCGGCTGAACACGAAGAAGATCGCGGGCAGGAGCATCCGCTCGTCGAGCATGTGGGCGATGCGCTCACGGTGGAGCTTCTCGGTGCGCGGACCACGACGGTCGTGGTATCCCCCGCGGCCTCGGCCACCCCGGTGCCCGCCGCCGTGCCGTTCACTGCGCGACGCGCCGCCGACGAGCCGGAGCAGTTCCGGGTTCACGCGGTTGGTCGCGGCCGCACCGCTGGAGTCGAACAGGTCGACCAGCTTGGAGCCGACGAGCACGTGCTGCTCGAGCGGCACCGGCCGGTCCTCGGAGACGATGACGTCGGTGTCCCCGCGGACGGTCTGCAGCCAGTCGCCGAACTCCTCGGCGTTGGAGACGGTCGCGCTCAGGGAGACCAGGCGGACCTCGGTCGGGAGGTGCAGGATCACCTCTTCCCAGACGGCACCGCGGAACCGGTCGGCGAGGTAGTGGACCTCGTCGAGGACCACCCACGCCAGGTCGTCGAGCAGGTCCGAGTCCGCGTAGATCATGTTCCGGAGGACCTCGGTCGTCATCACGACGACGCGCGCCCGCGGGTTCACGTTCGTGTCGCCGGTCAGCAACCCGACCTCGGACTCGCCGTAGACGTCGACGAGCTCGGCGTACTTCTGGTTGCTCAGCGCCTTCATCGGCGTCGTGTAGAACACCTTCGCCGTCGGCTGCCGCATCGCCAACCAGATCGCGAACTCGGCCACGATCGTCTTGCCGGCGCCGGTCGGCGCGGCCACGAGGACACTGCGCCCCTGGTCGAGCGCGTCGCAGGCGGCGAACTGGAACGGATCGAGGTCGAACCGGAGGTCCGCCCGGAAGAGTTCGAGGTTGCGGGACCGGTTCCGGACCTTCGCCGCTCGGAACCGCTCGGCAGCGCTCGGTTGCGCCGTGCTCACAGGCCGTACTCTTCGTCGAGCTTCGCCTGCCGCTTCGCCACCCTGCGGTCGTGGACCCAGGCCACCGCGCACGCGGCCACGTAGAGCACGATCATCGGCACGGCGAGCAGGAACATCGAGATGACGTCGGCGCTCGGCGTGACGATGGCGCAGAAGACCAGGATGCAGAGGATCGCCACGCGCCAGGACTTCATGATCGAGGACGCCGACAGCACGCCGACGAAGTTCAAGAGCACGAGGAACACCGGCAGCACGAACGCGATGCCGACCGCGACGATGAGCTTGATGACGAAGTCGTAGTAGGCCTTGGCGTCGACGATCGAGGTGTCCTGGCTCGACACGAAGCTGCCGAGGATGCCGACCACGTGCGGCAGGATGTACCAGCCGAACCAGCAGCCCGCGAAGAACAGCGGGATCGCCGTACCGAGGAAGCCCCACACGTACTGCTTCTCACGCCGCACCAGCGCCGGGACGATGAACGCCCAGATCTGGTACAGCCACACCGGACTCGCGATGACGATGCCGATCGTGATCGCGATCTGCAGCCGCAGGTCGAACGCGCCCGTGATCATCGGGAAGTTCAGCTCGGCCGTGTGCCCGCCGACCTTGGCGAGCTGGGAGACCGGGTTGCGGAGCGCGTCGAGCACGAACGGCGTCAGGAACCACCCGCCGACCGCGGCGACGACGATCGCGATCACTGCGCGGAAGAGGCGGTTGCGCAGCTCGATGAGGTGCTGCCCGAGCGACATGCGGCCTTCGGCGTCCTTCGTCGGACGCCCGGTCCGCCTCGCTCGCCCGCGCGCGGTCGTCGAAGCCATGGGTCGATCCTACGGGGTCGGGACCGACAGTCGGCCGCGACGTGCGATCGCACAGCATGGTCACGGGCCAGGAGGCGCGGGGCGGGCCCGCACCGCGCCTCCCGGCC
>NZ_JAUZED010000054.1 GCF_030705415.1 Curtobacterium sp. A7_M15
CCCCGCGCCGACGGAGGGACCCGGCGAGGCCCCGGAGCGACAACGGGTGCACCGTCGGCTGCCGGTCGGGCGGCACGGGCACGAGTCGGACGAACGGCGAGGGCGCCTCGTCGTCGTTCGCCACCGTGCCGATGATCACCTGGGTGGTCGCGCGGGACACCGCACGGGCGAACAGACGGAGTTCGTCGGCGATCACGGCGGCACGGTCGTCGATCGTCTCGTGGTCGATCCCGGCGGCGGCACGGACGAGGCCGTCGGGGTCGAGCAGACTGCCCCGCACCCGGGTGTTCGGCCACACGCCGTCCTGCAGCCCGAACACCACGACGACGTCGCACTCGAGGCCGATCGTGGCGGAGGGGGTGAGCACACGCACCCGGCCGGCGGTGCGGTCGGGGCCGATCGAGTCCTCGGGCAGGTCAGCGCCGAGCAGGTCGTCGACGAACACCCGCGCCGGCGCGTCCGGCGTACGCTCGACGAACCGCTTCGCCGCGGTGAACAGCCCGACCACCGCGTCGAGGTGCCGGTCGGCCTCGGCCGCACCCACCCCGCCGGCAGCCGACTGCCCACCCCAGGTGCCGGCGAGTCCACTGCGTTCCCAGAGGCCCCAGAGGATCTCCTCGATGCTCGCGCCGGAGTCGGCGTCCTGCCGCGCCTGCACCAGGCTGCGGGCGAGCCGCGTCGCGCGTCGGGCGAACCCGGCGTCGACGGTCGCCAGGCGCTCGGGCGCTCCGAGCGCGTCCACGAGGAGCTCGTCGGCCGTGCGGGTGCCACCCCCGGCGAGTTCCTCCCGCCGGAGCGCGAGGCGCAGTCGGCGCATCGCCAGGGTGTCGAGGCCGCCGAGCGGACCGGTCGCGAAGGACGTGGCGAGCACCGGGTCGAGCGGCAGGACCCCGAGCGCGACGGCCGCGGCGTCGAGCAGGGACCGCGCCGCGGTGTCGTCCCGGGGTCGGACGGGCGCGGCACCGGCGGTCGCGGGGACCTCTGCCACGGAGAGCGCGCGCACGAGCTCGGGTATCGCCGCACCGCTGCGGGTGACGACGGCCATCCGGTGCCAGGGCACGCCGTCGAGCAACCGGTGCTCGCGGAGACGACGGGCGACCGCGACGACGAGGGCTGCGCGGCTCGCGCCCTCGAGGTGGACGACGGCGTCCGGGCGGGCGTCGGCCGCCGTGGCCACGGCCGTGCGCTGTCGTCCGGCCGCGGCGGCGCCGATGCGCGCCGTGATGCCGGAGACGAGCGCACGGACGGGTGCGGCGTGCCGGTGCACGGTGCCGAGCACGAGCTCGTCGACGTGGTCCACACCGAGGCGGGCGGCGAGCCGTCCGAGCACGTCGGGCTCGGCACCGCGGAACGCCGACGCCGCGATGTCGGGATCCCCGAAGGCGACGACCTGCACGCCGGACCGCGCGAGCGCCCCGAGCAGCGCGATCTCGCCCTCGACCAGTTCCTGCGTGTCGTCGACCACGACGAGCCGGAGCGCCGCGACGCTCGCCGGGACCTGGCCCCGCAGGACGGCGGCCGTGGCGTACGCGACGAGTTCGGCCGCGTCGAGGCTGGTGGCCCGGAACGAGGTCACGGCGGCGCGGTACTCGTCGACGAAGTCCCCGACCGCCCGCCACTCCGGACGCCCGGTGTCGTCGCCGAGTTCGCGCATGTCCTCGGGTTCCACACCCGCGGCGACCGCCCGCATCATGACGTCCCGCAGGGCGGTGCGGAAGCCGGCGCGTTCGCGGACGACCGCGGTGATCGGCGCCGGCCAGTCCGGCCCGGTGCCGTCGGTCTCGTGGCCGTCGAGCAGGTCGGCGATGATGCGGTCCTGTTCGCCGCCGGTGAGGAGCGTCGGGGTCTCGAGGCCCTGCACGGCGGCGGCGTGCGCGACGATCTGGAACGCCAGCGAGTTGACCGTCCGTGCGAGTGCCCCCGGCACCACCCGGTCGACCGCGGCGGCGAGTCGGTCACGGAGCGCGGTGGCGGCCATGCGGGGGCTCGTCAGCGCGAGGACCGTCGCGTGCCCGTCGGGCGAGATCGCGTCGGGGCGGGCGAGCCGGGCCGCCACCAGCCGGGACAGCGTGGTCGTCTTGCCGGTGCCCGGGGCGCCGATGACCGCGGCGTGCCGGCCGTCCGGCAGCGCGAGCACGGCGGCCTGCGACGGGTCCGACACCAGCGCCCGGGCGACGCCCGTCGCCTCTGGCGCGGGTGTCAGCGTGGTTCGGGGCACCCTCGTACGGTAACCGCAGCGACCGACAGTGCGCCTGCGGCGAACGGCCGATGGCCGCCGGGGCCGCTCGGATACGCTGTGCTCGTGGACATCAAGATCGGCATCACCAACAGCCCGCGCGAGATCGCGTTCGAGACCGCCCAGACCGCCGACGAGATCGAGAAGGCCGTCGCGGCCGCGCTCGACGACAAGTCGACGCACCTCTCGCTCCAGGACGACAAGGGCCGTCGGTTCATCGTGCCCGTCGCGTCCCTCGCCTACGTCGAGGTCGGCGCGGAGGAGTCCCGTCGCATCGGTTTCGTCGCCTGACGTGGAGCTGCTCTTCGCGGTCCTCGGCGGGCTGATTGTCGGGGCCGTCGCGCACGTGGTCCTGCCGTGGCGGTCGACCCGCGGCTCCCTGCTCGGACCGGTCGTCGGCGGCATCGTCGCGGCCGTCCTCTGGGAAGCCCTGACCTGGGCCGGGTGGCAGTACGACGCGACCTGGATCTGGGTCGTCACCCTCGTCGGAGCCGGCGTGGTCGCACTCGTCGTGGAGTGGTTCCTCGGCAAGCGCCGCACGGCGGCGGACACGGCGTACTACGAGCGGGTCAAGGCCTCGGGCGCCTGACCGCAGCGCACCTGACGACGGCGCGCTCCGCCGCGGCGCGCCCGACCGCAGCGTCCCGGCCGGCGCGACCGGACGACCGTGACTGCACCTCGAGCACGGGGTGACGGGACCGCCTGGCCGCGCCGCGCCTCCTGGACCGCCGTCAGGCCGTCAGGCCGAGCGCGTCCATGCGTCGCGTGTGCGCAGCGATGAGTTCGGTCCAGACCGGCTCGAGCCGTTCCTGGTCCTCCCGCGCGTGCGACGCCAGCGCGGACCGCGCGACGAGCAGCGTGTCCCCGACGAGACGACGCCCCCACATCGCCAGCCGCGAGCCGACCTGCGGGTCTTCGGCGATGCGCTCCGTGAGCTCCTCGACGACGGCGGCTTCCTCGCGCGCGTCGAACACGGTCTTCAGACGCTGCCGGACCTCGGTCGGGAGCGACCGCAGCAGCGAGCCGAACAGGTCGTTGAGGATCCCTGCGGTGACGTAGCCCGTGAGCATCGACTCGTACCAGTCGGCGCCGCTCGTGCGCTCGAGGAACAGGTCGATCGCCTCGCGGTGGGGTGCCATCAGCGCAGCCGGGTCGCCCCCGGTCCGTTCGATCTCGGCCACGATGGCGCGGTGCCGCTCGAGCGCCGTCGTCGCGAGGACCCCCGTCACCAGGCGACCGGACAGCGTGGGCGCACCGGCTCCGGCGCGGCCCATCGTCTCGTAGAGCGAGAGTTCGAGGTACGCCGCCTGCCCGAGGTAGACGTCCAGCTCGGGGCTGACGTCGTCCAGCTGCAGGCGTTCCACGGGCGACGCGCCCCGCGGGTTCCGCGACGCGAGCCATGCGGACGCGAGCTCCGCCGCGCGCTTCCGGTTCCACCAAGACACCACGCCAGCAGCATAGGGGTCCGGACCCGGGACCCCGGTCCGCGTCGGTAGACTGGTCGGGACTTCCACCAGGACTAAGGTGATTCTTTGACTTTCGCAGACCTCAACATCGAGCAGGACATCGTCGACGCGCTCGCGACGAAGGGCATCATCGAGCCCTTCCCGATCCAGCAGCAGACGATCCCGCTCGCCCTCACCGGCCAGGACATCATCGGCCAGGCCAAGACGGGTACCGGCAAGACCTTCGGGTTCGGCCTGCCGCTGATCCAGCGCCTCGGCGCCGCTCCCGAGCCCGGCGTGAAGGCGCTCGTCGTCGTCCCGACCCGCGAGCTCGCGGTCCAGGTGACCGAGGACCTCGAGCTCGCCACGTCCAACCGCCCGACGACCATCGTGTCGATCTACGGCGGCAAGGCGTACGAGGGCCAGATCGAGCAGCTCAAGGCCGGCGCGCAGATCGTCGTCGGGACGCCCGGGCGCCTCATCGACCTGCAGCGCCAGCGACTCCTCGACCTCTCGCACGTGCAAGAGGTCGTGCTCGACGAGGCCGACCGCATGCTCGACCTCGGCTTCCTGTCGGACATCGAGCGCATCTTCCAGGCCGTGCCCGCCGTCCGCCACACGATGCTGTTCTCCGCGACGATGCCCGCCCCGATCGTCGCGCTCGCCCGCCGCTTCATGTCGCGCCCGGTGCACATCCGCGCGACCGACCCCGACGAGGGCCTGACGCAGGCGAACATCAAGCACGTCATCTACCGCGCGCACTCGCTCGACAAGGACGAGGTCATCGCCCGCATCCTGCAGGCCGAGGGCCGCGGCAAGACCGTGATCTTCACCCGCACGAAGCGTGCCGCCGCGAAGCTCGTCGAGGAGCTCAAGGACCGCGGCTTCAACGCTGCGGCCGTGCACGGCGACCTCAACCAGGAGCAGCGCGAGCGTGCGATGGCCGCCTTCAAGGCCGGCAAGCGCGACGTGCTCATCGCGACGGACGTCGCCGCCCGCGGCATCGACGTCGACGACGTCACGCACGTGATCAACCACACCATCCCGGACGACCCGGACACCTACCTGCACCGTGCCGGGCGCACCGGTCGTGCGGGCAAGACCGGCATCGCGGTCACCTTCGTCGACTGGGACGACCTGCACAAGTGGACGCTGATCGACAAGGCGCTCGAGTTCGGCATCCCCGAGCCCGTCGAGACCTACTCGTCGTCGCCGCACCTGTTCGAGGACCTCGACATCCCGGCCGGCACCAAGGGCCGCCTGCCCGGCGCGTCGGCGCACGCTGCATCGGCCGGTGGCCCCGCCGAGAAGCAGTCGGGCGACCGGTCGCGCAGCGGCTCGCGTCCCCCGCGGACCCGGACGCGGTCCCGCTCCGGGTCGGCCTCCGACGCCGGCAACGGCAACGGCAACGGCTCGGGAGGCGCGGCACGCTCCGCCTCGCAGGGCGCGGACTCCGAGTCCTCCGCACAGTCCGGTGGTGCCGAGGGCGCACCGGCCGACGGTTCGACGGACGGTGCTGCGAAGCGCCGTCGCCGGCGCCGCCGCCGTGGGAGCGGCAGCGGCTCGTCCGAGGCGACCGCCTCGGCGCCGCAGGGGTCGTCGGACGGCGAGTAGCGCCTCCTGGTCGTCACCGAAGGGTCCGTCGCTCGCGCGACGGGCCCTTCGTCGTGTGCGGGGTGCGACTCTTCGCGCTGAGCGACAGGTCACGTCTTCGCGCTGAGCGACAGTTCACGCCGAGCGCGGCCCGTGAAGTGTCGCCCACCCCGTGAACTCGCGGCGGGCCGCGCGGGTCAGGCCAGGCGCGAGCCGGCGCCGACCACGGGGACGCTGCCGGTCGCCTCGGAGCGGATGGCGTCGAACGCGGCCAGGGCGGTGCGGTGCTCGCCCAACCGGTTCGGCTTGCCCGTGCCGTGGTAGTCGCTCGACCCGGTGACGAACAGGCCGTACCGGCCCGCCCAGTCGAGCAGGGTGCGCTTGCCGTGCGCGAGGTTCTCGCGGTGGTCGACCTCGAGCCCGCCGAGCCCGGCATCGACCAGTTCGCGGAGCATCGGCTCGTCGATCACGATCCCCCGAGACGACGCTGCGGGGTGCGCGATGACGGGGACGCCGCCGGCCTGTCGGATGAGCTCGACACCACGGAGCGGGGACGGCGCCTCGTGCGGCTCGTAGTACCCGGAGGCCGGGTGCAGGATCCCCCGGAACGCGGCGCTGCGGTCAGCCTCGAGCCCGCGGGCGACCAAGGCGTCGGCGATGTGCGGCCGACCGATCGTCGCGCCGTCCCGGGACTGCGCGAGGACGTCCTCCCAGGTGATCGGGTGGTCCCGGCCGATCCGATCGACCATGCGGCGGGCACGTGCGAGGCGACCGTCGCGGATCCGCTCGGTCTCGGCGACGAGCGCCGGGTCGGCAGGGTCCACCAGGTAGCCGAGCACGTGCACGCTGCGGTAGCCGACGCGCGTGCTCAGTTCCAGACCCGGGAGGAGCGTGACCGGCAGGTCGCGGACGGTCGCCGTGGCCTCGTCCCACCCCGCGGTCGTGTCGTGGTCCGTCAGCGCGACGGCGTCCAGTCCGGCGGCTGCTGCCGCCCGGACGAGGTCCGCGGGTCGCTCGGTGCCGTCGGAGACGCTCGAGTGCGCGTGCAGGTCGATGAACGGATCGGGCACGTCGACAATGCTATCCACAGGTGAGTGGGCGCACAGGCCGCAGGGCGACGGGCGGTGCGATGATGGGTGCATGTCCGACACCACGCCCCGCGCGACGAGCAACCGTTCCACGACCCCCGGATCCTCGACGTTCAAGGACTACATCGGCTCGCAGTGGGCTGATCGCGACCGTCCGTTGCCCGAGCCCCGCGAGCAGGCCGCCTTCGCCGCCGAGCGTCGGGCGAAGCTCTCCGAACTGCACCCGGGCCGGACGATCGTGGTGCCCGCCGGCCAGGCCAAGGTCCGCTCGAACGACTGCGACTACCCGTTCCGTCCGCACTCCGCGTTCGCGCACCTGACCGGCTGGGGCACCGACACCGTCGTCGGCTCCGTGCTCGTCATGACGCCGAACGGCTCCGCCCACGACGCCACCCTCTACTTCCGCGCGACCGCCGGCCGCGACTCCGAGGAGTTCTACGCCAACCCCGAGATCGGTGAGTTCTGGGTCGGACCGCGGCCCTCGCTCGAGGAAGTCGCGGCGGACCTCGGTCTCGCGACGGCCGACCTCGGCGCGTTCGACGCCGTGCGCGACGGACTCGACGCGTCCGCCCTCGTCGTCCGTGACGCCGACACCGACCTCACCCGTGGGCTCGACGACCGGATCGGCAGCGCCGTCGGTGGAGCACCCGAGGCCGACGGGGTGCCCGCGACGGACGACGCCCTCGCCCGCGACCTCTCCGAGCTGCGCCTGGTCAAGGACGCGTTCGAGGTCAACGAGCTCCGCAAGGCCGTGAACGCGACCAAGGCGGGGTTCGACGACGTCATCGCCGACTTCGACGCGGTCCTCGCGCACCCCCGCGGCGAGCGCATCGTCGAGGGCACGTTCAACCGCCGGGCCCGTGCCGACGGCAACACCGTGGGCTACGACACGATCGCCGCCTCCGGTCACCACGCCTGCATCCTGCACTGGACCCGCAACGACGGCGCGGTCGAGCCGGGCGACCTGATCCTCATCGACGCCGGCGTCGAGGTCGACTCGTTCTACACGGCCGACATCACCCGCACCCTCCCGGTCAGCGGCACCTTCACCGACGTGCAGCGTCTCGTCTACGAAGCCGTGCTCGAAGCGGCCGACGCGGCCTTCGCCATCGTGAAGCCCGGCATCACCTTCCGTCAGGTGCACGCCACCGCGATGGAGGTCATCGCCCGCAAGACCGCCGAGTGGGGCTTCCTGCCCGGCACGGCCGAGGAATCCCTCCAGCAGGACAACCAGTTCCACCGTCGGTACATGGTGCACGGGACGAGCCACCACCTCGGCCTCGACGTCCACGACTGCGCGAAGGCCCGCCGTGAGATGTACATCGACGGCATCGTGCAGCCCGGCATGGTGTTCACGATCGAGCCCGGCCTGTACTTCCAGCAGGACGACCTCACGGTGCCCGAGGAGTTCCGCGGCATCGGCGTCCGCATCGAGGACGACATCCTCGTGACCGAGGACGGCGCCGAGAACCTGTCCGTCGGCATCCCCCGGACCCCCTCGGAAGTGGAGGGGTGGATCGCCCGCTCCGGCCGCTAGCCTGAGCGGGTGACGACTCCCGAGGTCTCCCCCAGCACGAACGCCGGCGACGACGGCCCCGCGTTCTCGATCGACGTCGAGCACTTCGACTCCCCGGACGCCCAGCGACTCCGAGCCGCGCAGCGTCTGGAGATCGACCGTGCCTACGGCGGCGACACCGAGCCCGGCGACAAGCCGACGGCCGACTCGATCGCGGTGTTCTTCCTCGCACGGGACGACGACGGTACGCCGCTCGGCTGCGGCGGCCTGCGCATCGTGCAGGACGGCATCACCGAGATCAAGCGGATGTACGTCCGTCCGGAGTCACGGGGTGCGGGTGTCGCGGCGGCGCTCCTCCGGCGCCTCGAGGACGCCGCACTCGACCTGGGTTCGCCGGCGCTCGTGCTGGAGACCGGGAACGAGCAGAAGCGCGCGATCGGGTTCTACGAGCGCGAGGGGTTCACGCGCATCGCGAACTTCGGGCCCTACGTCGGGGTGCCGACGTCGATCTGCTACTCGAAGGTCCTGTAGCCCGGGTCCCTCGCGGGCTGTACACGTCCCGGCCCCGCGAGGCCCGGAGGCCTGGAGGCGAGCGGGCGAAACAGCCCCCGCTCGCAGCACACGGACGACCACTTCCGCCCGCTCCGCGACCGGCGCCCGGCGTGTTCCGCCCGCTCGACGTCACCGGTGCCGCACGACCGCGCGCCGACTCGCCTCGAGCCGCCACGCCGGAAGCCGAAGCTCCAGAAGCCGAAGCTCCAGACGACCGTTCGCCGAGGTCGCAGAAACGGCCGCTCCCCGTCGCGTGGAGCGGCCGTTCGTGCGCGTGCGACCTCGGCGGACGCGTGCGGCGTGTCGTGCGACCTCGCACGGGGCACCGAGCCGGAGCCCGGCCCGGAACCCGGCCCGGACCCTACCTCCGGGGGCTCAGCGCCCCTCGTCGTCCTTCGTCGCGGACTCACCCGACTCGGCGGAGCTCGGCGCCGGCGGCGTCGCACCGGTCACCCGCTCCCCGTAGCGCGGCGGCTCCTCGGCCCGGGGCGGCTGGGCGGACGCAGGCTCTGCCGGGGCGGGAGCGGTCGCGGCGGTCTCCCCGTACCGCGGCCCCTCGTTCGTGCCGTAGCGGGGCGTTCCCGTCTGCGCACCGGAGGGCGACGTGCCGGGCTGCTGCGCGCCTCCTGGCTGCTGCGAACCCTGCTGGGGACCGCCGCCCGGCTGCTGGTGCGGCGTGGCGTGGCCACCGTAGGGCGATCCCTGCGGGCCTCCGCCCCACCCGGCCGGCTGGCCCCCGGACGCACCCGGACCCGCCCCCGGCCCGGACCCGGGCCCCGGGCGCCACGGCTGCTGCGGCGGCTGCCCCTGGAACGCACCGGGCGCACCGGGCGTCCCCGGGTTCCAGTGCGTTGCGGGCGCGACACCGGCCTCGCCGAGGATGCGTCGGGCCTGCCCGGTCAGCTGCGGGTCGACCACGATCTGGTAGTTCGTCGCGAGGACCTGGTGCACGCTCGTGAAGTCCCGCTGCCGCTTCGTGATCGCGAAGGAGACGATGCCGTAGAGCATGCCGAAGGCCGCACCGATGATGGCGGCGGCGAGGATGAGGCCGCCCGCACTCGGGGAGAAGAGCGTCAGCACGATGCCGAAGAAGATGCCGAGCCAGAGTCCGGACAGTGCGCCCGCGATCGCTGCACGACCGTAGGTCATCTTGCCGGTGACACGCTCGACGGTCTTGAGGTCGTTGCCGACGATCGAGAGCTGGTTGACCGGGAAGTCGGCCTCGGCGAGCTTCGCCACCACGCGCTGGGCGTCGGGGTAGCTGTCGTACGTGCCGAGGACGTCGCCCTTGGGCAGCGTCGGGAAGGCCTGGGCGGTCCGGCCGCCGAACGGGCTCTGATTGCTCACCCAGCCATCATTCACCGCACACCTTGCAATCGCACGTGCACTCTCAGGGAAGCCGCCCACCGCCACGGCGGATCCGTCCGGACGCAGCGACTACGCTGGGTCGGGTGAGCGCCACGAAGGTCTTCGTCGCCCGCCTCGCCGGGTGCTCCGTCTTCGACCCCGCGGGAGACCGCGTCGGCCGGGTCCGGGACGTCCTGGTGGTGTACCGCCGGGCCGATCCGCCGCACGTCGTCGGCCTGATCGTCGAGGTCCCCGGCAAGCGCCGCATCTTCGTGAGCATCGGCCGCATCACCTCGATCGGCGCCGGCCAGGTCATCACCACGGGCCTCGTGAACATGCGCCGCTTCGAGCAGCGCGGTGGCGAGGTGCGGGTCATCGCCGAGATGCTCGGCCGCAAGGTCCTGGTGAAGAAGGACCGGATCCGCGCGACGATCGAGGACGTCGCGATCGAGGACCGCGGGCAGGGCGAGTGGGAGGTGTCGCAGCTCTTCCTCCGCAAGCCGAAGACCACGCCGTCCCCGTTCGGCAAGGGTCCGACGACGTTCGCGACGTGGAACGAGGTCACCGAGGACGAGCTCCCGGGCGAGGCCCAGTCCGCCGAGCACGTGATCGCCGCCTACTCCGACCTCCTGCCGGCCGACCTCGCGTCGACGCTGCTCGACCTGCCCGAGGAACGCCGGTTCGAGGTCGCGGAGGAACTCCCCGACGATCGGCTCGCCGACGTGCTCGAGGAGATGCCGGACCAGCAGCGGATCGCGATCCTCACCCGACTCGACGACTCCCGCGCGGCCGACGTGCTCGACCACATGCAGCCGGACGACGCGGCCGACGTCCTGGCGCAGTTCTCCGACGAGCGCAGCGAAGCCCTCCTCGAGCTCATGGAGCCGGAGGAGGCGCAGGACGTCCGCATGCTCCTCGAGTACGAGCCGGACACCGCAGGTGGCCTCATGACCACCGAACCGGTGATCGTCTCGGCCGACGCCACCGTCGCCGAGGGGCTCGCGCTCGTCCGGCGCCACGAGCTCGCCCCGGTGCTCGGTGCCGCCGTCTGCGTGACGCTGCCGCCGTACGAGCCGCCGACTGGCCGGTTCCTCGGGCTCGTGCACTTCCAGCGGATGCTCCGCTACCCGCCGAACGAGCGGCTCGGCACGCTCATCGACCAGCAGACCGACCCGGTCCGCGTCGATGCGAGCGCCGCCGAGGTCACGCGCATCATGGCGACCTACAACCTGCTGTCCGTCCCCGTGGTCGACGACGCCCACCGTCTGGTCGGGGTGGTGACGATCGACGATGTCCTCGACCACGTCCTGCCGGACGACTGGCGAAGTCAGGGCGAGGGGGAACCCTCACCGCTTCCGCGCCAACGCACACGCAGGACGCCCGTGACGACGGGAAGGAGGACCACCCGTGGCCCGAACGGATGACACCCGCCGCGATCGCGAGCGGCCCGACGCTCGACTCGACTCCCCCAAGGGCATGCGCACCCGTGTCCTGCCGACCCGTCGCCGCGGTCGCGGAGACGCCTTCGGTCGCGCCACCGAGGGCATCGCACGCGCGATGGGCACGCCCTGGTTCCTCGTCGGCCTGACCCTGTTCTGCGTCGTCTGGATGGGCTACAACACGCTCGCCCCGAGAGCGTGGCAGTTCGACTCCGCGGCGATCGGCTTCACGGCCCTCACGCTCGTGCTGTCCCTGCAGGCGTCGTACGCGGCACCGCTCATCCTGCTCGCCCAGAACCGGCAGGACGACCGTGACCGGGTGCAGTTCGAGCAGGACCGGCAGCGGGCCGAGCGCAACCTGGCGGACACCGAGTACCTCGCGCGCGAGGTCGTCGCGCTCCGCCTGGCGATGCGCGACATGGCGTCGAAGGACTTCATCCGCGCCGAGATCCGCTCGCTGCTCGAGGAGCTCGACCGGCGCGACGCCGAGGACGCCGGCTTCGCCGACGAGCCCGGCACGACGGCCCGTGGCTGACGGCGGCCGGTCGGACGAGCAGCTGGGCAGCGCGGTCCTCGCAGCGCTCGGCCGCGTCATCGACCCGGAGATCCGTCGGCCGGTCACGGAGCTCGACATGATCCGTGGTGTCGACGTGCAGCCAGGAGGCGCGGTGCGCGTCGACCTGCAGCTCACGATCGTCGGGTGCCCGGCCGCCGACACCATCGAGCGCGACGTGCGGGCGGCCGCCGGTTCCGTGGACGGCGTCTCCGAGGTGGCGGTCGACGTCTCCGTCATGGCGCCGGCGACGCGTGCCGCGCTGACCGAACGACTCCGCGCGGGGCGGCCCCGTGGCGTGCAGTTCACCCCGGACTCGCTCACCCGGGTGATCGCGGTGACCAGCGGCAAGGGCGGCGTCGGCAAGTCGACGGTCACCGTGAACCTCGCCGCAGCGCTCGCGGCCCGTGGGCAGCGCGTGGGCATCGTCGACGTCGACGTGCACGGCTTCAGCGTGCCGGGGCTGATGGGCCTCACCGACGCGGCGGGTGTCGCCCCGCGCCCGACCCGGGTCGACAGCATGATCCTGCCGCCGGTGGCTCACGACGTGAAGGTGGTGTCGATCGGCATGTTCGTCGACGACGTCTCCACCGCGGTGTCCTGGCGCGGCCCGATGCTGCACCGCACCGTCTCCCAGTTCCTCACCGACGTGTACTTCGGCGACCTCGACGTGCTCCTGCTCGACCTGCCGCCGGGCACCGGGGACGTGGCGATCTCGGTCGGCCAGCTGCTCCCCCACGCCGAGGTCCTGGTGGTCACCACACCGCAGGCGGCCGCAGCGGACGTGGCCGAACGGAGCGGGGTCGTCGCCCGGCAGACCGGGCAGCGGGTGATCGGCGTGGTCGAGAACATGGCGGGACTCGTGCAACCGGACGGCTCCGTGCTGCACCTCTTCGGCGAGGGCGGTGGCGCCGAGACCGCCCGCCGGCTCTCCCGCGACCAGGAGACCGCCGTCCCGGCGCTCGGCAGCGTGCCGCTGTCCGTGCCGCTCCGCGAGGGCGGGGACGCCGGCGTCCCGGTGGTGCTCGGCGATCCGGAGGACCCGGCGGCGGTGGCGCTGGCGGCGATCGCGGACCGCATCGGCACGATGGGCCGGGGCCTGTCCGGTCGGAAGCTCGGGCTGACGCTGTCGTAGGGTCGGGTGCATGAGCTCTGATCACGTCAGCGTCGACTGGGAGCAGGCCCGCGACACCAACCGTGCGAACTGGGACGACCGGGTGCCCATCCACGAGGGCGCCTACGAGATCGACGCGCTGACCGACCCGGACCACCGCTCGACCGTCGTCCGCGATGACCTTCCGGCGCTCCGGCCGTGGCTGCCGGGCGGCTCGCTCGCCGGGCTCGACCTGTGCCACCTGCAGTGCCACATCGGCACGGACACGGTCTCGCTCGCCCGCGAGGGCGCGCGCGTCACCGGTGTCGACTTCTCGCCCGTGGCGCTCACCTCGGCAGCGGGACTGTCGGCACGCCTCGGCCTCGACGTCACCTGGGTGGAAACGGACGTCCTCGACGCCCGAGCCGCGGTGGTCGGCGACTTCGACGTGGTCTACACGAGCATCGGGACGATCTGCTGGCTCGACGACCTCGAGCGGTGGGCCACCCAGGTCGCGGCACTCCTCCGTCCCGGTGGCGTGTTCTTCATCCGTGACGGTCATCCCGCGCTGTACGCCCTCGACGAGGACGCCGACGGGCTCGTCACCCGCTACCGGTACTTCGCGGACGGCTCCGCCCAGCAGTGGGACGACGCCGGCACCTACGCGGGCGACGGCACCGTGTCGCACACCCGCACGTACGAGTGGCCGCACCCGCTGTCGGAGATCGTGAACGCGCTGCTCGGCGCCGGTCTCCGCCTGCGTTCCCTGGACGAGGGCCGCACGCTGCCGTGGCGCTTCAGCCCCCGCATGGTCGACACCGGGGACGGCTCGTGGGCGTGGCCCGGCGAGGACCGCGACCGCCTCCCGACCACCTTCACGATCGTCGCGACCAAGGACTGACCGGCCGCGTCTTCGACACTGCCTGTACGTCCTTTCATGGACAGGTCGTTCCACCGCGGAGCAATATGCAGGGGTATTCCACAATGCTCCTGCGGAATCGGGTCCGCAGGGGCTCCACCCGTGTCTGGCGACGGTGCCGGACCGAGGACAGGAGAACCGTGTGAACAGCAAGAGCAGGCTCAGGATCGGACTCGTCGCGGCCGTCGCGGCTGCACTGGCGGGCGGGTCCGTCGCAGCGGCACCGGCCCTGGCGGCGACGCCCACGTGCGCCACCGCGTGGAGCGCGGGCACCGCGTACACCGGGGGCGCGACGGTCAGCGAGAACGGCACGAACTACACCGCGAACTGGTGGACGCAGGGCGACGACCCCGCGACGCACTCGGGAGCGACCGGCAGCGGCCAGCCCTGGACCTCCACGGGGGCCTGCGCGGGCACCGGCGGGGGCGGGACGACGAACCCCGGCGGTGGGACCACCACCCCGGGCACCGGCGGCAGCGGTGGGACGGCGCAGGGCTTGGTCTTCAGCCCGTACAAGGACGTCACCGTGAACCTCGACTGGAACACGAACGTGATGAACACCGCGGTCACCGGCACGCGCATCCCGGTCGTCGGGTCGTCGAACAGCCTGGTGTCCACCCGGGAGCCCGGCCTCGGAGCCATCACCCTGGCCTTCGCGACCGGCACCTGCGGCAGCGAGAACTGGGGCGGTGTCGCCGCCGACGCGTTCGCGAGCGCCAACATCCCGAAGCTCGACGCCGCCGGGGTGGACTACATCGTGAGCACCGGGGGCGCGGCCGGATCGTTCAAGTGCTCGGGCACCGCACTGCAGAGCTTCATCGCCCGCTACGCCACCCCGCACATGATCGGCGTCGACTTCGACATCGAGAGCGGACAATCGGCAGCCGACGTGCAGAACCTCGTGAACGCCGCGGCGCTCGCGCAGTCGAAGTACCCGGGGATGCGGTTCTCGTTCACCCTCGCGACCCTCGCGGCCAGCGACGGCAGCTTCGGCGGCCTGAACAGCACCGGCGACGCCACGGTCAAGGCGATCAAGGCCTCGAGCCTGACGAACTACACCGTCAACCTCATGACGATGGACTTCGGGCGCGCGACGACCGCGAACTGCGTCCTGTCCGGATCGACCTGCGAGATGGGCAAGTCCTCGATCCAGGCCGTCACGAACCTCGAGCACACGTACGGCATCGCACCGTCGAAGATCGAGGTCACCCCGATGATCGGCGTGAACGACGCCTCCGACGAGGTCTTCACCCTCGCCGACGTGGACACGCTGTCCGCCTACGCCAAGGCGAACGGCCTCGCCGGGGTCCACTACTGGTCCCTCGACCGCGACACGCCGTGCTCCTCGACGACGGCGATGGCCACGTGCAGCTCGGTCCCGAGCGCACCGGCCCTCGCGTGGACCGACCGGTTCCTCGCCGACCTGCGGTAGACGCGGCCATCTGACGGACTGGAGGCGGGGGGGGCGCGGGGGCCGCGCCCCCCGGCCGGCCCCCCGGGGCGGGGTGGGGGGGCGGTGCCAGCTGGCACCGCGCCTCCTGGCCGTCACACGGTCACGTGATCCGGCGTCAGGTCGCCTCGGCGTCGAACGGTGCTGCCTCGCCGACGGCGAGCGGCACCACGGGTGCCGTCGCTCGCACCTTCGACGCGGTCACCTGCGCGGTCTGGACGGCAGCGACGCTGCTGCCCGAGTCGAGGAGCGCGTCACGGATGATGCGACGCGGGTCGTACTGCCGTGGGTCGAGCTTCTGCCAGTCGACCTCGTCGAACTCCGGGCCCATCTCCTCGCGCATGCGGTCCTTCGCGGTGTCGGCGAAGCGACGGACGGCCTTGACGAACTCGGCGAGCTTCTGGGCGTACTGCGGCAGCCGCTGCGGACCGAGCAGGAGGACGCCGATGATCCCGATCACCAGGAACTTCTCGAAGCCGTCGAACACGGTACGAGCGTAACCCGTCCACACCCCGGAGCACCCGTAGAGTTGTCACCCGAACGGAGTGTGCGTGTCAGAGAAAGAGTCGAACTGGAAGTTCGCCGAGGACATCGTCTCGGAGTCCGAGGTGATCGCCCGAGCCAGGGAACACTCCCTCGAACTCGGCGTCGAGGCGATCTCCCCCGCCATCGGCGCACAGATCGGGGTCGTCGCCGCGGCCTCGCGTGCCACCAGCATGATCGAGATCGGCACCGGCCTGGGGGTGTCGGGGCTGTACCTGCTGGGCGGCGCACCGTCGGCCACGCTCACCACGATCGACGTCGAGGTCGACCACCAGCAGTACGCCCGTGACGCGTACATCGCAGCCGGGACCGCTCCTTCGCGGATCCGACTCATCCCCGGCCGGGCGAACCAGGTGCTCCCCCGCATGAACGAGGCCTCGTACGACGTCGTCCTCGTCGATGCCGACCCGGAGCACGTCATCGAGTACGTCGAGCACGGGCTGCGGCTCGCGCGGCTCGGCGGGACCGTCCTGGTGCCGCACGCGCTCTGGCGGGGCAGGGTGGCCGACCCGGTGAAGCGGGACCGGGCGACGACCGACTTCCGCCTGCTGCTCACCGAGGTGTCGACGTCGGGTGCGGTCATCAGCGCGCTCTCGCCCGCCGGCGACGGGCTGCTGCAGATGACGAAGGTCTCGGCGTAGCAGCGCCTTCGGCGACGGTCGAGCTCCCGCTACCGCGGCTCACCCGAGGTGGCGGAGGTAGCGCTCCGGCGACTCGAGGAACGACCGCTGGTGCCGGACGAGGTCGAGGTCGGCCCACTCCGTGCGGCGCAGGCCCCACTCGCCGACCTCGTGGATGGTCGCACCGGGGAAGGCGGCGAGCACCGGCGAGTGCGTCGACATGAGCACCTGCCCGACACCGCTCTCGACGATCGACTGCAGCAGGCCGATGAGCGCCAGGCAGCCGGAGAACGACAGCGCGGATTCGGGCTCGTCGAGGATCCACAGCCCGGGCCACCGCGCGCGGTCGATCACGAAGTCGAGGAAGGACTCGCCGTGGCTGCGCTCGTGGAACACCGGTTCGGGGCGTGACCGGTTGGGGTGTTCCTCGAGGTAGGTGAAGAATCCGTGCATCGTCTCCGCCCGGAGGAAGAACCCGCCGCGGGGCGCCCCGAAGTCCCGCCGGATGGCGATGTGCTCGCACAGATCCGACTCCGACGCGCGGGTCGAGTGCTGCGATCCGGTCCCACCGCCCTCCGGTCCCATGCCGAACTGCAGCGCGATGGCCTCGACGATGGTGGACTTGCCGACGCCGTTCTCACCGACGAACACCGTCACCGGATCGAGGTCGAGCCCCTCGTCGAGGAGCTGTCGGACGGGTGCTAGCGTGGCGGGCCACACGTCGCGGGGCATCGGGTCCGGGTCGAGGTACTCCTCGACGCGGCGGATCGGCAGGTGGGTCCTCGGCACGGTGTCATCCTGCCCTGCAACGCCGACATCGCAGCGTGCGGGACGTCCCGGAACGGACGGAGGGCCCGGAGCGTACGCGCTCCGGGCCCTCCGTTCTGGTGCGTCGACGTACTAGGCCGAGACGACCTCAGCGAGTGCGTCGTGGAGTTCCTTGGCCTCGGCATCGTTGACCGAGACGACCAGGCGGCCTCCACCTTCGAGCGGAACCCGCACGATGATGAGTCGACCCTCCTTAACAGCCTCCATCGGCCCGTCACCGGTCCTCGGCTTCATGGCTGCCATCAGATGTCCCCTTTCGTGCAGTACATGCACGCCCATTATCTCGTATCGATGGGGGAACTGCGAAACCGCCCAGGTTGGGGGCCGTGGATCGCGACGTTCTCGCGGTTCGGAGTGGTCACCTATGCGTGTGCCGAACATCCGCTCCACGCCACGTCGACAGCCCGACCCCGCCCTCGAGGCCGTGCCCGCCGGCATGCGCGTCGCCGGTGCGTTCTCGTGGAGGATGCTCGTCGTCGTCGCCGCCCTCGCCGTGGTCGTCGCGCTCGTGGTCCTGCTGCAGGACATCGTCGTGCCGTTCCTGATCGGCCTCATCGTGTGTGCGCTGCTTGCGCCGTTCTCGATGTTCCTGCAGCGTCACCGCTGGCCGAAGTGGCTCGCGGTGCTGTCGTGCTTCCTCGCCGTGGTGGTCGTCATCGGAGTGCTCGCGCTGGTCGTCACGGCGCAGATCCGGTACGACCTGCCGATGCTCGAGCACCGTCTCGACCACAACGTGCAGTCGCTCCAGAGCCTGCTGGCCTCCGAACCCTTCGGCATCACGGCGGCGCAGGTGACGAAGTGGCTGTCTGACGGCACGAAGTTCCTGCAGTCCCACGCGTCCTCGATCGCCTCCGGTGCCGCCGAGGCCGGCAGCGGGCTCGTGCATCTGCTCGAAGGACTCTTCATCGTGGTGTTCACGACGATCTTCGTGCTCGTCGACGGCCCGCGCATCTGGTCGTGGGTGGTGCGGCTGTTCCCCCGACGGTCACGTGGGCGGATCGACGTCGCGGGGCACGCGGGATGGAAGACGCTGACGAGCTTCATCCGCGTGCAGCTGGTCGTCGCCGTGACGGACGCGCTCGGCATCGTGATCGGCGCCCTCGCACTGCAGGTGCCGCTGGCGATCCCGATCGGGGTCATCGTGTTCTTCGGCGCGTTCGTGCCGGTGGTCGGTGCGATCGTCGCGGGCGTCGTCGCGGTGCTCGTCGCCCTCGTGTTCAACGGCTGGGTGCCCGCGCTCGTGATGCTGGGCATCGTGATCGCCGTGCAGCAGCTCGAGAGCCACGTCCTGCACCCGTTCCTCACCGGCTCCGCCGTACGGGTGCACCCGCTCGGCGTCGTGCTCGGCGTCACCGCGGGCACGACCATCGCGGGCGTCGTCGGCGCGTTCTTCGCGGTGCCGTTCATCGCGACGGCGAACGCGATGATCCACGCGGCAGCGTCAGCCGACCCCGAGGCGGTGGAGCGAGGCGCCGAGGAGCGCGAGGTCGACGTCGATCACGGTGGCGTCCAGTCGTAGCCGTCGATCCACCAGCAGAAGTACATCCACACCCACTGCAGCGCGATGCACACGACGACGACCGCCACCCGGTAGACCCTCGATCGCGGGAGCGCCACGATCCCGAGCAACGGAGCGATCGGCAGCAGGATGCGCCAGGTGCTCGACTGCGGGAAGAACACGGCGAGCAGGTACACCAGGTACGCGACACCCCAGAGCCGGAGCTCGAGCCCGATCCGACGAGCGGCCGGCAGGGCGACGAACGCGGCGAACCCGACCACCACGACGGCGAGCAGGATCGCGCCGGCCGGCTGCCCGAACCACCACCCGAAGCCCTGCACCCACGGCGCGAACGGGACGAGTTCCTTCCACCCGATGTACGACGACCGCCACGCGAGCTCGGTGTCCGTGTACGCCTTCGGGACGCCGGTGACCGCCCATGCGATCGCCGGCCACGCCAGCCCGACGGCCCCGGACACGACGGCGACCACCGCGGGCGGGACGAACTGCTGCACCGTGAGCGGGGACGACGCGCGTACCCACGACGGACGGAACGCCCAAGCGCCGAGGAACAGCACGATCAGCAGCGCGAAGGCCAGCCCGGTCGGCCGGGTCATGCCGAGGAGCAGGACGACCGGCAGCATCGACCACCAGCGGCGGTCCACCATGAGCAGCAGCGCCACGAGGAGCAGGAACAGGCCCATCGACTCGGCGTAGGCCACCTGGAACATCGCGGAGACGGGCGCGACGCAGAACAGGACGGTCGCGTAGGTCGCCCGCGACGGGTCCAGGAACCGCCCCATCAGCCGCCGGAAGACGAGCGCCGCTCCCCAGCCGAAGAGGAGCGAGACCGACACGGCGACGAGCTCGAAGGACGCCCCCGTCAGCGCCATCAGTCCCCGCACCAGGAAGGGGTAGGCGGGCATGAACGCCCACGCGTTCTCGGTCACGTGCCCCGTGGCGTCGATCGGCAGCGTCGAGGGGTACCCGGAGGCGGCGATCACCCGGTACCAGGCGCCGTCCCAGATCGACGAGAACGACAGCAGGCCCGGGTGCTGCACGGTGAACGAGTTCGCGGCCTGCACGCTCGCGAAAGCGGCGAGCATCGCGCCCGTGACGATCCGCGCGAGCACGTAGACGACCGTGATCCGCACCCACCACGGCACCACCCGGTAGCGGGCGTGCCACCGGGCACGGGCAGGGCTCAGCCGGGGCAGCCCGGCCGTGGTCAGGCCGTCAGCCACCGACGCAGACCGTGCTCGACCGCGGTGATCTGGTCGACGGGGACCTGCTCGTCGTCGTGGTGGGCGAAGACGGGCTCGCCGGGCCCGTAGTTCACCGCGGGGACGCCGAGCGCCGAGAAGCGCGCGACGTCCGTCCACCCGTACTTCGGCCGGGGCGCGGGACCGCCCACCGCGGCGACGAAGTCCTGCGCCAGCGGGGCGTCGAGTCCGGGTCGGGCACCGGCGGCGAGGTCGACGATCTGCACGTCGTAGCCGTCGAAGAGCTCGCGGATGTGGGCGACCGCCTCGTCCGCGCTGCGCGACGGGGCGAAGCGGTAGTTCACGTGCACCATGACCTCGTCGGGGATCACGTTGCCAGCGATGCCGCCCGTGATGCCGACGGCGTTGAGGCCCTCGCGGTAGTCGAGACCGTCGACCGTGACGGTGCGCGGTTCGTAAGCGGCGAGCGTGGCCAGGATCGGTGCGGCCTTGTGGATCGCGTTGTCGCCGATCCAGCTCCGGGCGCTGTGTGAGCGCTTGCCGTACGCCCGGATCTCGGCCCGGAGGTTGCCGTTGCAGCCGCCCTCGATCTGCGCACCGGACGGCTCGCCGAGGATCGCGAAGTCGCCCGCGAGCAGTTCCGGCCGGGTCCGCGCCAGACGACCGAGGCCGTTCAGTGCGTCGCTCACCTCTTCGTGGTCGTAGAACACCCACGTGACGTCGACGTTCGGCTCGGCGAGGTCGTACGCGAGCTTGAGCTGGACCGCGCAACCGGCCTTCATGTCGACCGTGCCGCGACCCCAGAGGATCTCGGTGCCGTCCTCGGTCGTCCGGAACTCGGTCGGGAGGTTGTCGTTGAGCGGCACGGTGTCGATGTGCCCCGCGATGACCACCCGGCGGTCACGACCGAGGTTCGTCCGCGCGACGATCGCGTCGCCGTCGCGGATCACCTCGAGGTGGGGCAGGGGCGTCAGGGCTGCCTCGATCGCGTCGGCGAGCGGTCCCTCGTCGCCGGACACCGACTCGATGTCGCAGACGGCACGGGTGATGTCGATGGACGAGGCGGTGAGGTCGAGCGGCTCCGGCATGCGGGAAGCCTACCGGCCGACCCTTGCAGGGGCCGTCGAGGCGACCGCCTGTGGACGGTGGCCGTCTGTCCACAGCACCCGCGCCTCCAGGCCAGGAGGCGCGGTGCGCGCCCGACGGACCCGTCCGGCCGGACGGGTGGTCGCCTCCCCTCGCTCGGTACCCTGGTGCGGTGACCGACACGACCGCTGCCACCGACCGCCCGACCCACGCCTGGGGCCACGGCCTCGCGACGATCGCCGCCGACGGCACGACGCTCGACACCTGGTACCCCGAGACGCACCTCGGCGCGCTGCCGGCCGACGCGGTGTTCCCGGCGGACCTCCGTGCACACGTCGGCGACGACCCGCGCCGCGGCGTCACGATCGAGGCGGTCACGACCGAGGTCACGATCGACGCCGCTCCTGCGAGCACGCCGGACGCCTACCTGCGCCTGCACCTCCTCAGCCACCTGCACGTGGCACCGAACGAGGTCAACCTCGACGGGATCTTCGCGCACCTCCCGATCGTGGCGTGGACGAACGCGGGTCCGGTGCACCCCGACGACCTGACGCGCCTCCGCCCGGGTCTCCAGCGCGCCGGGATCGCCGTGCACGCGATCGACAAGTTCCCCCGCCTGGTCGACTACGTCGTGCCGGACCGCGTCCGCATCGCCGACGCGAACCGGGTCCGGCTCGGCGCGCACCTCGCCCCCGGCACGACGGTGATGCACGAGGGCTTCGTGAACTTCAACGCCGGCACCCTCGGCGACGCCATGATCGAGGGTCGGGTCTCGCAGGGCGTCGTCGTCGGGAACGGCACGGACATCGGCGGCGGCGCCTCGATCATGGGCACGCTGTCCGGCGGCGGCACGCACCGCGTCTCCCTCGGGGAAGGCGCGCTGCTCGGTGCGAACGCCGGGCTCGGCATCTCGCTCGGCGACGACTCCGTGGTCGAGGCCGGGCTGTACGTCACCGCCGGCACGAAGGTGGTCCTCGTCGGTGCGGCCCCGAACCCGGACGGGACCCCCCGGACGGTGAAGGCCGCCGAGCTCTCGGGCACGCCGAACATCCTGTTCCGCCGCAACTCGCTCTCCGGCGCGGTCGAGGCACTGCAGCGCCAGGGACAGGGCATCCAGCTCAACACCGCGCTGCACGCGTAGGCGGCCGCCCGTGGGGGGAACGGTCGCCGGACCGCACGGGCCGGTGCCGGTGCGGCGGTACGCGGCTCGTCGGGAGACCAACACCGGCACGACCCTGGTGTGGCTGCACGGCGGCGGGTTCTTCCGCGGCACCCTCGACCTGCCGGAGGCGCACGTCGTCGCCGGAGCCCTCGCCGACCGCGGACTCGACGTGGTCACGGTGGGGTACCGCCTCGCTCCCCTGCCCGGGCTCCCGGCCGTCGGACGCCGAGGATCGCACAGTCGACGCCACCACCCGGTGCCGAACGACGACGTCCGAGCCGTCCTCGAGGTCGTCCGTCGTCAGACCGACGGTCCGGTCCTCCTCGGGGGCGCCAGCGCCGGCGCGTGCCTCGCAGCTGCCGTGACGCGAGCGCTGCCGGTCGCCGCACGGCCCTCCGGACTCGTGCTCGCGTACGGGTTCTTCCACGCCCGCAGCCCGAGGGACCCGGCGGTCCTCCGAACCGTCCGCGGACACCGACGCCTCACCCACCACCCGACGCTGCTCGACCGGGCGAACCGGAACCACGTCGGCCGCGGGGGCGACACCGTTGCGGCGTTCCCCGGCGGCCAGGACCTCGCCGACTTCCCGCGCACGCTCATGGTGGACGCCGAGCGCGACACGATGCGGGCCTCCGGCGACCGGTTCGCCGACGAGCTGCGCGGGGCCGGCGCCGAGATCGAGCGGCACGTCCTGCCCGGGGCACGCCACGCGTTCCTCAACCGGCCGGGCTCGCCCGACTCGGACCGTGCGCTGGACCTCGTCGCAGACTGGACCGCGGGCTCGTCCCGCGTCTGAGCGGCGCGCGGCGGGGCCGGGCGCGCGGGGCCGGGCGCGCTGCGGGGCCGTCTGTTGTGGCAGGCGTCGGTCGGGC
>NZ_JAUZED010000055.1 GCF_030705415.1 Curtobacterium sp. A7_M15
GTGCGAGGTTCCGCGCTCGGTGCGGGGCCGGTGGCCGGGCACGGAGTGCGGAACCTCGCACACTGCGGCAGGCGCGCCGCGCTCAGCGCCAGCGGTTGAGCATGCCGACCTGCGTGAGCCACTGGGCCTCGCGGGCGGCGCGCTCCTGCTCGAGGCGGCGGCGCGTCTCGAGGTCGACGGACGGACGCACGTGGTGCGTGCGTCGACTCCAGATGATCAGTGACATCCCGATGCGGAGTGCGATGCGGTCGGACAGCGAGACCCGACGGCGCACCGCGCGGGTATCGGGGGGACGGTTGACGGTCTTCGTCGACAAGGTGGTGCCTTTCAGGCGTGACGAACACTGCCGGGGCGCGGCAGTGCTGCCCGGAACGCGGGCAAGGGAGATGAATGCGCGAGAATGCATTCCGACACTCGTCGAAGAATGCACGACGAGTGCGGTCAGGAATTGCTACCGATGGAAGGAGCGTCGCACCGGCCACCGACATTCACGACCGTCTTCCGGCACGCGGAGCACGTCATCGCGAGGATGACCGACGAGTGCGGCAGTTGGTCGGTACGGCACCAGACGGCGAGGAGGACCTCAGCGCGGACGGGCCGGTCGGAGATGCGACTGGTGTGGGACGCTCCGTGTCAGCGGACCCGGATCGGGGTGCCGCCGGACGTACGGATTCCACGGAACGGAGTCGTTTCGGTGATCATCATGGTCAGGCCCCCTCTCGGTCTCGTGCTGACGCGGTGATTGCTGCTCGTGAACACTATCCACACCGGTATTCCCCGCGCAACCCTTTTCTCGAAATTCCTCGGAATTGCATTCCCGAACAGTCCGGGCACGCACGACACCCGGGCACGCACGACACCCGGTCAAGCACCACTTCCGGACACGCAGAACGCCCCGGCACCACGAGGGTGCCGGGGCGTTCGACGGAGCTGGTGCGACTAGACCGCCGCGGGGACCGCGACCGATGCCTCGAGCGCGCCGTCGACCACGTCGATGCGGACGGTGTCGCCCTCGGCGACAGCCTCGTCGACCACGAGGCTCGCGATGCGGTCGTCGACCTCGCGCTGGATCAGGCGACGGAGCGGACGTGCGCCGTACTCCGGCTCGTAGCCGTGCTCGGCGAGCCACGCGACCGCCGCGTCCGTCACGGACAGGGTCATCCCCTGCGCGACGAGCCGCAGCGCGGTGTCCTCGAGCAGCAGCGACACGATCGACTCGATCTGCGAGCGGTCGAGCTTGCGGAAGAGCACGATCTCGTCGATGCGGTTGATGAACTCCGGCCGCATCGCCTCGCGCAGCTTGCCCATGACGCGGGCCCGCAGGTCGTCCTCGGCGAACCCGTCACCGGAGCCGACCGGCGCGAAGCCGAGCGCACCGGAGCGCGACGCGAGGAACTCCGAGCCGATGTTCGACGTCATGATCACCACGGTGTTCCGGAGGTCCACCGTGCGACCCTGGCCGTCGGTCAGGCGTCCGTCGTCGAGCACCTGCAGCAGCAGGTTGAACACGTCCGGGTGTGCCTTCTCGACCTCGTCGAGCAGGACGACCGAGTACGGGTTCCGACGGACACGCTCGGTGAGCTGCCCGGCCTCGTCGTATCCGACGTACCCGGGAGGGGCACCGACCAGCCGCGACACGGTGTGCCGCTCGCCGAACTCGCTCATGTCGAAGCGGAGCATCGCCGACTCGTCCCCGAACAGCGATCCGGCCAGGGCCTTCGCGAGCTCGGTCTTGCCGACGCCGGTCGGGCCGAGGAACAGGAAGCTGCCCACCGGGCGACGCGGGTCGCCCATGCCGGTGCGGCTGCGCCGCACCGCGGTGGCGATGGCGCGCACGGCGTCGTCCTGGCCGACGACGCGCTCGTGGAGCTCGTCCTCGAGCGCGGCGAGCCGGGAGCGGTCGCCCTGCGTGAGGCGGGTCGCCGGGATCCCGGTGGCACGCGACACGACCGCCGCGATGTCCGCCTCCGTGATCGAGGTGCCCACGGATTCCGGACGGGAGGCGCGGGCTGCGTCGGCGGATCCGGCGGCGGTGATCCGCGCCTCCAGTCCGTCGATCTCGTCGCGGAGGCGTGACGCCTCCTCGTAGTGTTCCTCGGTGACCGCCGCGTCCTTCGACGCGGTGAGCGTCGCGACCTGCGTGCGGAGCGCCTCGACGTCGACGTCACCAGACAGCGCGAGGCGACGGCGTGCGCCGGCCTGGTCGATGAGGTCGATCGCCTTGTCCGGCAGGTGCCGGTCGGTGACGTAGCGGTGCGAGAGCTCCACCGAGGCGCGCAGGGCGTCCGGGCTGTAGGTCACGCCGTGGTGCTCCTCGTAGCGCGGGGCGAGTCCGGTGAGGATCGCGATGGCGTCCTCGACGCTGGGCTCCCCCACCGTGACGGGCTGGAAGCGACGCTCGAGTGCGGCGTCCTTCTCGATCCGGCGGTACTCGTTCAGCGTCGTGGCACCGACCAGGTGCAGGTCGCCACGGGCCAACCGGGGCTTGAGGATGTTGCCGGCGTCCATCGAGCCGCCCTCGCCGCCGCCACCGGCGCCGACCACGGTGTGGAGCTCGTCGACGAAGACGATGAGCTCGTCGGCGTGCGCCGCGATCTCGTCCATGGCCTTCGTGAGGCGCTCCTCGAAGTCACCGCGGTAGCGGGTGCCGGAGAGCATGCCGGCCAGGTCGAGGGCCACGACCCGCTTGCCCTGGAGCAGCACGGGCACGTCGCCGTCGGCGATGCGCTGAGCGAGTCCCTCGACGATGGCGGTCTTGCCGACGCCGGGTTCGCCGATCAGGACGGGGTTGTTCTTGGTGCGACGGAGCAGGATCTCCACCGTCTGCTCGATCTCGTCGGCGCGCCCGATCACCGGGTCGATGCGCCCGTCGCGGGCGCGCTCGGTGAGGTCGGTTCCGAACTGGTCGAGCGTCGGGGTGTCGCTCTCGGCACCGGTGGTGCCGGCGGTCTGGTCCTGGCTCGTGGGCATCGGGCGCCCCTCCCTGGCTGCGGCCGCGGCCTGCGCGGCGTAGTCCTGCATGACCTGCGGGGTGACGCCGGCACTCGCGAGCAGCTGCCCGGTGACGGTGTCCTGGTCCATGACGAGCGCGAAGAAGACGTGCTCGGGGTCGGTGTACGTGCTGCCGAAGCCCCGGGCGGCCTGGGTGGCCTCGAGCAGGATGCGCTGGGCGGTCCCGGTCAGGGCCGGGCGGCCGTCGGACTGCTGACGGGGCTCGCGCGCCATCGGCAGGCGCTGCTCGACCTCGTCCGCGAAGCGCTCGGGGTCGACGCCGGCGTGCCGGAGGACCGCGGTGAACGGGTCGGTGCGCACGAGCACGTGCAGGACGTGCAGGGCGTCGATCTCGTGCTGACCCTGCTCGGTGGCGAACTCGGCGGTGCGCTGGAGCAGCTCGTGGGTGCGACGGCTGAGCAGTCGCGTGATGTCGACCGGGCGTCCCAGCGGTACGGATCGCTGGGCGCCGGAGTCCTGTGCCGCGAGCAGGCGCGCGAGGAACTCGTCGAACGAGTCGTTGCCGCCGGTCGGGCCGAACGTTGCTGGCAAAGGGACCTCCTGGGAACTTGAGTGCCTTTGACTCAATGCAACGCAGGAGGCGCCGGGGCATTCCCGGTCGTGGAGAAGACTTGCGGCGACCCGGCTCAGGTCCGTGCGATCGGCGCCGCGGTCGCCCCGGTGACGCGGACCAGGTCCGCCGGGGCCACCTCGATGTCGAAACCCCGACGCCCGCCGGACACGAAGATGCTCGCGTAGGAGAGTGCCGACGCGTCCACCACGGTGGGCAGCTTCGTCTTCTGACCGACCGGGCTGATCCCGCCCACGACGTAGCCGGTGCGCTTCTCGGCGAGGGCCGGATCGGCCAGCGTCGCCTTCTTGCCGCCGACCGCCGCGGCGATCGCCTTGAGGTCGAGCCGGTTCGCCACCGGGACGATCGCCACGGCCAGGGCACCGTCGACCGACACCACGAGGGTCTTGAACACCTGCTCCTCGCGCAGCCCGAGGGCGGCTGCGGCCTCTTCGCCGAAGTTCGTGGCGGTCTCGTGGTGCTCGTAGACGTGCGGGGTGTACGCGACCCCTGCCCGCTCGAGGGCGAGGGTCGCTGGGGTGCTCGGCGAACCTGCGGTCATGGGCACGATCCTGCCGTGACCAGCCACTTCCCCCGGAGCGGCGCGCGGGCGTTACCCTGAACGGACCATGACCGTCGTCGAACTACTCCTGCGCGCCACCGCCGCGCTGGTGCTCGGCTACCCGTCGGTCGGTGTCGCCCCGCTCCTGGCGGTCGCCGCGCTCGGACTCACCGCCGTCGCGGTCGCGGTCCTGGTGGCCGCCGTCCTCGCGGTCGTGCTCGGCGCGGTGCCGGGCCGGTCGGCGACGCCGTCGCGGGCACCGGCCGACCTCGTCACCCGGATCGCCTGGAGCCACCCGGACGCCGACGGACACGCCCGACCGCGGGCACCGGGAGCGCGCGCCTGAGGCCCTGACCACCGACCGGTGGCCGGGCCGTACGAGCGACCCCTCCCACCGAACCGATCGGAACGTCATGGACATCACCACCCTGCCCCTCGTCGGGCCGCTGCTGCACGGCGGCGCCGACCTCCTCGCCGCCACCACCGCGGCACTCTCCCCCGTCACCGGCGGACTCGCCGCCGCGATCGCCGTCGTGCTGCTCACCCTCGCGGTCCGCGCCGTGCTCGTGCCGCTCGCCGTCGTGCAGGTCCGCGCGGAGCGGGATCGCCGGCGCTTGGCGCCGCAGATCGCCGCGCTCCGGAAGCGCCACGCGAAGGACGCCGAACGGCTGCAACGCGCGGTGCAGGAGCTCTACACGAACGAGAAGGTCTCGCCGCTCGCCGGCTGCCTGCCGGTCCTCGCGCAGGCACCGGTGCTGTCGCTCGTCTACACGCTGTTCACGCACGCCTCGATCGACGGCACCGTGAACACGCTGCTGGCCGCCACGCTCGCCGGCGTCCCGCTCGGACACTCGCTCGTGCTCGTCGTGACCTCGCCGCTCTGGGCTCACGCGTGGGTCGTGGTGCTCCTGCTGGCCGTGCTCGTCCTGGTGGTCGAGCTCACCCGCCGCGCGAACCTGCGGTGGAACCCGGCGGCGGTGCCGGACGCCACGGTGCCGGGAGCGGGCGCGACGGCTGCCATCGGCCGGTGGGCGCCGTTCGTCACGGTGGTGTTCGCCGCGATCGCGCCCCTCGCCGCCGCCCTCTACGTCGTCACGAGTGCGGCGTGGACGCTCGGGGAGCGCGCGGTGCTGCGGCGCGTGCTCGCCTGATCCGGGCGTCGCGAGCGCTCAGCCGCCCTGCCCCTCCTGCTGCGGCCCCTGGTCGACAGGGTCGTACTCGGTGCCGCGGCCCTGCTCCTCGTCCGGCAGCGGCACGTGGCGCTCGGTCCCCGTCCCGCCCGGGCTCGTCGCGACGTAGTCGGCCTCGCCCGACTGCGTGTCGTGGCTCAGCGGCTCGAGGGTCTCGGGGTCGGGATCGTGCTTGTCGCTCATGGTCCCCGTCTACGCCCCGCGAACTGGGTGCGCGCCCGCGGGGCGCCGGTGGGACGATGGGTGGACAGTGCGACCGGACCGGGAGTGCGCATGGCCGACGACGACGTGGCAGCAGAACGAGCACGGCTCGAGGCGCTCGCATGGGGCGGCGGCGCGTCCGAGCGCGACGCAGCCGAGGCGCGGCTCGCCCTCGAACGGCTCGGTCGCGGACGACGCGGTCCACGAGGCGCGACTCCCCCACCACCGCGGATCCGGCCGACGGGGCGGTCGCGTCCGACCTCCGTGGCCGGCTCCGACCCGGATCCCGCGCCCGGCGCGACGAGTCCGTCCGGTACCGGCGGCTCGCGGCCGCTCGCTGGTTCCTCGGGGACCGTCGGGAACCCGATGTCCGTCGCGGCCCCGATGTCCGTCGCGGACCCGATGTCCGTGCCGGGGGCACCGGGGCCGCGGACCCCGGACGCGGGACCGCCGGGCGCGGTCGGTGCCGGAGGTGTCCCCGGCACGACCGACCGAGCGGCGCACCACGACCCGGGCGGGACGGCCGACGAACCGGACCACGGGGTGGGTGCCGACCCTGCGACCGTGCCGGGCGACCACGGCGCAGGCGGGTCGCGCCTCCTGGGCCGCCTCGACGCCGTGCGGACGCGGGCCGCCGGGGTGCTCTGGACCACCCGGCCACGCGTCTGGATCGGACTGGGGGTCGCGGCCGCCGTCGGCGTGGCGTTCGCGGCGGGGACGGTGGTGGGGACCTCGCGACCGGACCCGGCGGCGGCACCGAGCGTGACGCCGAGCGCCGGGACGATCACGCTCGAGGACCTGCTGGACGCGCCCCAGACGTACGCCGACCAGCTGCCGGGGCCGGTCGAGGCGCCGGTAACCCTCCGCACCACGCGCCTCATCTTCACGAACCGTGCACTCGACGGCGGCTCCTTCGAGACGCCCTGGAGCGTGTGGGCCGGTGTCGGGACGGACCGCTCGACCATCTGCCTCGTCGCGACGGCGAACCGGTTGGAGTCGACCTCTGCCTGCTACCCGCGGCAGGACGCCCTGCACGGGTCGGTCTCGCTGTCGGCGCAGTCGATGAGCGGCACGCTGACGCTGAACCTGCGCGGCGGCGGGGTGCAGGGCACGGTGACGAACGAGAACTGACCGGTCGGCTCCGGACGTCCGACTGCTCCTAGGCCGACGGTTCGCCGGAGCGACGCGTCCGGACCGCGCCCGTGACGACCCCGACCGATCCGGTGACCGTCTGGATCGCCCGACTGATCGTCGGGACGGACGTCGTGACGACGGCGAGCGACGACGTGATCGCCTCGATCGAGGAGGTCGACAGGTGCTCCTGCGCGTGCGTGTGCGCCGGGAAGCCCCTGCGTGCGGCGATCACCACGCCGAGCGACGCGACCAGGACCGCGCCACCGGCGAACGGCATCCACTGCAGTCCGACGGCGCCGAGGGCTTGGCCGCCGAGTGCCGCCCCGCCCGCGATGCCGATGTTCGACGCGCCGTTCACGAGGGCGCCGGCGATGTCCGGGGAGACACCGCCGGTCCGGATCGCGGCGGCCATGAAGAGCGTGCCCGTGGTGCCGTTGGCTGCCATCCAGACGCCCGCGACGGCCATGGTGCCGACGAGCGACCCGTGCACGAAGGGCAGCACGGCGAACGCTGCGGCCATGACGGCGACCGAGACGATCAGTGTCTGGCGTGGCGCTCGGTCGACGAACAGTCCGGCGAGCCAGAGGCCGACGACGCCGGTGGCACCGAGCACGAGGAGCGCGCCGGAGACCAGGTCGGGGGCGAGCCCGGCGTCGATGGCGTACGGGCCGATGTACGTGTAGACGACGTAGTGGCCGGCGAACAGGAGCAGGTCCGCGATGACGACCGAGAGCAGGCCGGTACGCGCCCACGCCCGCGGCGAGCCGATGTGCGGCGACGACGCGCCGCGGACGGCCGGGAGGAAGGCGAGCGCGACCCCGGCGAGCACCGCCGAGGCGACCGCGACGGAACCCACCGCGGGCCGCCAACCGATGTGCTGCGCGACCCACGTCGCGATCGGCACACCGAGGACGAAGCCGAGCGAGCTGCCCGAGTAGACGAAGGCGATCGCGCGACCCGCGAGGCGGGGCGGCACGATGCGCGTCGCGTACGCGGACGCGACGGAGAAGAACAGCGCGTGGGCCACACCGCCGACGACCCGCCCGGCGCACACGACCGCGAAGGACGGCGCGAGGGCGACCATCAGGTTCGACACGGCGTACCCGATCAGCGTCGCGACGAGGACCGTCTTGCGCGGGAGGCGCGCGGTGAAGGAGGTGAGCGGCAGTGCGAGCAGGGCCACGGCGGCCGCGTACACGGTGACGACGACGCCCATCGTCGACTCGGAGACACCGAGGTCGCGGCTCATCGTGCCGAGCAACCCGACCGGCATGAGCTCGGTCGTGATCGCGAAGAACGTGGCGAGTCCGAGCACGGCGATGCCGACGATCGAACCGGTGGTCACGGTGATCGGCCGCGTGTGCGTGGGCACGGCCGAGGTACGGGTGGTGGTGGACACGGGGCTGACCTCCTCGCTGGGGACGTCCGGGCGCACGGCGACGACGTCCGGGACGACGAGGAGCTGCGCGCTCGAGCTGTGGATGTGGTTGTGGGTACGACTCCACGGCGAGTGCGCCCCTCCAGTGTTGCACGGTGTTCCGACGTGCGCGAGGGGGTGCCGCTGAGAACTTCCTCGGACCGCTCCAACGGCTCGGGGGCGGCGTTTGTTCCCGGGACGCACGACGGGGTGGAGCCGGTCGGCCCCACCCCGTTGTGCGACAGGTGTCAGTCCTGCAGGTGAGACGTCCGGCGGCGGTTGCGCACCGCGCGGAACGTCAGGAGTCCGGCGCCGAGCAGGACCAGCACGCCTGCGGCGATGAGCCCCGGCGTCAGGTCGGCGCCGGTGTAGGCGAGGGCGCCGCTCGTCGAGCCCGAACCCGTGGCGGCGACCGGCGCCGTCGTCGGGCTCGGGCTCGCCGTGGGCGTCGGGGTGGCGGTCGGCGTCGGGCTCGGGCTCGCGGCCGCGGCGACGACGAGGTCGTCCACGGTGACCACGTCCGTGGCGTCCAGACCGGACGTGAACGCGACCGTCGCGTCGCTCCCGGTGACCGAGACCGTGTACTCGGTCGTCGGGTCCAGCCCCTCGAGCGTGTACCCGCCGTCGGTGCCGGTGGTGGCCGTCACGGGCGCTCCCGAGTCCGCCTCGTCCGGCGTCGCCGTCACGGTGCGGCCGGCGACCGGTGCGTCGTCCGTGTCCACGACGCGACCGTTCGCACTCGTGGTGACGGCCTCCGGCGCCGCGGGCGTGGCGAAGGCGAAGTCGCGGGTCTGGTCCGCGCCGCCAGCGACCAGCGTCACCGCGGTGCTCGTCGCCGTCCCCGTCGCGTCCGGCGCGGGGAGCGCCGAGCGGACCGTGTAGGTGCCGCCCACCGTCGTGAACGAGTACGAACCGTCGGTACCGGTGACGGTCGTGGCGACGATCGTGCCGGCCGCGTCGAGCAGGACGACCGTCACACCGGCCTGCGGTGCACCGTCGAGCCGGACCACGCCGCCGACGCTCGCGACGGCGGCGGTCTCGATCCGGTCGATGGCCGTGGGCGCCGCGGGAGCTGCATCACCCGTCGTGATCGTGACCGGGTCCGCCCCGTCGACGGCGACCGTGACCGGTGTGTTCGGCGTCAGACCCGAGGCCGTGTAGTACCCCTCGTCGTTCGTCACCGTCTCGATCGGCGCGGTCGCGTTCGGGTCGCTGATGACCACGGGGACGTCCGCCGCCGGGTTGCCCTCGTCGTCGACGACCTGTCCGACCACGGCCGTGGTCCCCGTCGGCGACACGAACGGGAAGTCCGCGACCTGGTCCACACCGCCCGGGACGCCGTTCAACGAGACACCGGTCACCGTGGCGGCACCCGTGGCTCCGGGCGGTGCGGTGATCGACACCCGGTAGTCGTTGATCACCGGCAGCCCCGGGAACGAGTACGTCCCGTCCGCAGCCGTCGTCGTCGTGTACACCGTGCCGCGCGGTGCCGTCACGGTGACGGTCGCGCCGGGTATCGGCGTGCCGTCGAGCGTGGCCGTGCCGGAGATCGCGGCGGTGCGGTCGGCGAACCAGGTCTGGTAGACGGGGAACCCGCTCCGACGTTCGTAGGTGATGGTCAGGCTCGTCAACGGGGTCGTCGGCGTGAACCACGCGGTCGCGCCGGCGGTGTCGACGGAGCCCGCGTTGCCCGTGAGCGTCAACGTGGCGGGGTCCCAGGTGGGGACGTCCCTGCCGACCGTGCCGTCGGGGTCCGCCGGGCACGACCAGCCGCCGGGCGAGTTCGCCGAGCACGAGTTGTACGCCCCGGAGAACCCGATGTCGGCGGCGGTCGCAGCGGCGCCGGACTGGGTGACAGCCGAGATCGTCGCGCGGTCGGCGTCGATGTCACCCAGGACGAACGACCAGCTGCTCGCCCCGGGGGTCGGCTCGGCGAAGGTGTACGTCGTCACCGACGGCTGGCCCGTCGCATCGGCCAGAGGGCGCTGGTTGAGGTAGGTGTTGCCACGGCTCGAGCCGTACGCCGCGCCCGGTCCGGTCCCCGTGCCCTGCCACGTCGACGCGCCGCTGATCACGGTCGACTGTCGGGAGTTCGACTCGAACGTCGTCTCCGGGAACCCGGGAAGGGTCATGGTGCCGGTGTAGGCCCGGCTCTGGCCGGCGAGGGTGAACGTCCCCCAGTGCCCGGCCGGTTCGGCGGAGGCGGACGACGCGCCGACGAGCGCGAGTCCCCCTCCGAGTGCGAGGGCGGTCAGTGCCGCCGTGACGGTGCGCAAGCGCCGCATCGTGCTCCCCTGCTCGTGCTGACCTGGTCCCTGACCCAGACGCCGGTCCTCGACGTCCGCTCAGGCTATCCGCGCAGCGAGGGACCTGTCCGCCCCGAGACGTGTTCGTGACACGGCAGTGCCGCGCATCATCCCGCGGGAAGCCGGTCCAGCGCCGCGACCTGTCCCGCGACGAGCATCGACCGCGCCTCGTCGATCGAGACCCACCGCGCGTCGTCGACCTCCGGCACCTCGACGAACCGTTCCGAGCCGCGCGGCAGTTCGATCACCGCCGTGTTCGACCGCACCTGGTCGACCGTGAAGCCCGGAGCCTCGACCGCGAACACCCGGACCCGCTTGCCCGAGGCCTGCCGGACCTCGCCGAGGTCGGTCACGGGTCCGTCCGGTGCGGCGATCCCGATCTCCTCGGCGAACTCGCGTCGGGCGGTCTCGAACGGGTCTTCGTCGGCCCCGACGATCCCCTTCGGGATCGACCAGGCACGCGGGCGGTTCCGCCAGAACGGCCCACCCATGTGCGCGATCCACACCTGCACCCCGACATCGTCGGTCCGGTACAGCAGGAGTCCCGCGCTCAGCACCACAGCGCGAGGCTACACAGCGGCCGACGGGAGTAGTTTGCACCACGAGGAGCGCCATGGCGACGCCCCGGAGGGCCCCGGACGAGGAGGTCGATCGGGATGGACGAACGGTGGACGACGGTCACGCTGGCCGCCGACGCGGCGAAGCCGCACGAGGAAGCGCTGCACTGGGTCACCGCACGCGCCGGTACCGGCATCGAACGGATCCGTGTGATCGGCGTCGACCCGGCGATCGAGGGGCGCACCGGACCGGACGGCAAGCGCGTGGCCGACGCCCTCGCGGACGCCGCCCGGAGCGCCATGCCCGACGTCCGTGTCGAGGTGCGCCGACACGCCGGGCCCTTCGCCACGGCGCTCGTAGAGGAGTCGGACGGCGGCGACCTCCTCGTCGTGGGCACCTTCCGCGGCCGACGCGGCTCGACGGCGGGCGGGGACCCGGCCCGGGTCGCCGAACGCGCGGCGGTGCCGACGGTCGTCGTGCCGGACGGACCGCACCCGATCGACGGCGACGTCGTCCTCGCGGTCGAGGAGCCGATCGACGAACGCGCGCTCGCGATCGCCGTCGACGAAGCACACCGGCTCCACCGACGTGTCACGCTGCTGCGCGCCTGGGAGATGCCGGTGCTGACCCGCACGGAGCTCACCGACTTCGCCGAGGACCCGATGCGGTGGCGCACCAGCAACGCCGAGCTGCTGCAGCGTGTGACGTCCGCCGTGACCGCCCGCTACCCGGGCGTCCGCTTCCACCCGCTCCTCGTCGAGGGGCACCCGGGGCACGCGATCGCCGCGCACACCCGACGTGCCTCGCTCGTCGTGCTCGGACTCGGGCACGTGCGGGCGCTCTCGGGGTCCGTGCTGCACGACGTGCTGCGGGAGACGGTGTCGCCGGTGTGCGTGGTCCCGCCGGCGGCTCACGGCGGACGCTTGCCCGACCGCGCGGAGGCGCCGGCGACGGCCGGTCAGCCGGCGATGTCGCGTGCCGCGGCGGCGACGCGCTTCGTGAGGTAGGCGACCCCCCGGGTGTTCGGGTGCAGGGCTCCCGGTTCGAGGTCGATCCGCCGCAGGTCACCGGTGCCGTCGAGCGAGACACCCGCCACGTAGGGCTTTCCCGTGGCGCAGGCCGAGTGCGCCTGGGTCGACGAGAACACGTCCACGAAGCGGACCCCCGCCGCGCGCGCCGCGGACGCCGAGACGTCGTTCAGCGCCTCCTGCACGCCGTGCAGGTACCGCACGTCGGTGTTCGTGAACGGGTAGGAGTTCGTCGGGAAGGACCCCGCCAGGGTCCCGAGGTCGAGGGCGGACCGGAAGCAGCCGCCCTTCGGGGTGTGGTCGGCGTCCGGGAAGATCGCCGGGTACCCGAGGAACAGGATCGTCGCGTTCGGTGCGGCCTGCTTCACCGCAGCGAGCGTGTCGGCGATGCCGAGCGCCACACGCGACTCGATCTTCGTGCCGAGCAGGTCCTCGCCGTCCTGCACGAGCGTGCTGCGGCACGACGGTGCGTCGCGACCGGAGAACACCGGACCCTTCGCCGAGAGGGCCAGGCACGACGCCGCCGTGCCGAACAGGTCCGCGTCGTTCCCGCCGATCGTCAGCGTCACCAGGCGGGTGCGGACCGAGAGCGACCGGATCTGCGGCGGCACCCCTTTGAACTGGAAGCCGCTCGTGACGTCGTCGCTGGTGGCTCCAGCGCACGTGACGTCGGTGAGGGCGAGTCCGAACCGGGCGGCGAGGCGGTGCGGGTAGTCCTGGGCGGACTGTCCGCACGCACTCGTCGGGAGCCGGGTCGGGTCGGAGAGGCCGTAGCCGGCCGAGTACGAGTCGCCGAGCGCGACGTACTCGCTGCCGGGTGGGATGTCGGCGAGCGTCTCCTCCGGCGCACCGGTGACCGGGTAGGGCTGCGGGACCGGCCACATCGGCGCCGCGGAGGCTGCGCCGCCGCCCGCGAGCGAGGCCGCGAGCACGACGGACACCGCCACCACGGCGAGCAGCGTCGAGCGGACGGAGCGGAGCAGGTTCGGCCTCCAGGGACGGGTCGGACGGACCAGGCTAACGCCTCGACCCGGACGCGGCGGTTAGCCTCGGCCCGGACGCGGCGGTCAGCGTCGGCCCAGGCGCCGCTCTCCCCCGCTGCCGGTGCGGTACTCGAGGCCGTAGTGCTGGTAGAGCTCCGGCTCGAGCGACGCGTCGAGCTCGCCGTCGGTCGGGATGGTCGGCGCGTCCTTGACGAGCTTCTTCGGGTAGGCGACCCGCAGGTGCTTCGGTGCGACGAGAGCCCCGACGAGCGGCACGAACGAGAGCTTCTGGAAACCGACCAACCCCGTGGTCACCGAGCCGAAGGCGGGCTCGGACGTCGCGGTGTCGTAGTAGATGCTCTCGAGCGTCCCGACCTTGTCGTCCGCCTCGTCGACGACCGGCAGGCCGATCCAGTCCCGGATGTTCGCGGCTTCGAACACGTGCGCCTCCTCGTGCGCGCCCGGCTGGTCCGGGACGCTCGTCGCCGACGCTACCGGGCCGCGGAGCGGTCGGTCACGCCGAGCGAGTCGACCGCCGCCAGCACGTCATCGGATCCGATCGCGAGCAGCGCCGGGTCCGGGTCCTCGGCGAAGACGTCGCCGCGGCGCACCGACGCATCGGTGAGGACGACGTGCGGGCCCGTTGCCGGCGGCCCCCACGCCTCCGGTGGTGCCGGACCGAACACCACCACCGAGGGGACGCCGTAGGCGGACGCGAGGTGCGCGGCGCCGGTGTCGACGGTCACGACGAGCCGAGCGGCGGCGATGACGCCCGCGAAGTCCTGCAGCGCGAGTCCACCCGCCAGTACCGCCCCCGGCGCCGTCCCGGCCGCCTGCGCGACGGCGGCGGCGCGCTCGACGTCGTCCGCGCCTCCCGTCAGGACCACGTCGAGCCCGCGCTCCTGCAGCCCGCGGACCACGTCGGCGAAGCGGTCCGTCGGCCAGTGCCGCGCACCGTGGAAGGCGCCGACGTGCACGACCGCGGCCCCGTCGGCGACCGGGGGTGCTGCCGGCCGTGCGATGCCGACGTCGTCCGGGTCGGCGTCGATGCCGTGCCAGCGCAGCAGGTCGGTCCAGCGCACGCGCTCGTGCACCGCGTCGGGCCACTCCGGCCCGTCGAAGCCGTGCGTCGGATCGGCGTGACCGATCACCCGGCGGGCACCGAGTGCCGCGACGAGGTCGGACGACTCCGGTCCGGCGCCGTGCAGGTTGACCGCCACGTCGATCGCTCCGGCCGGCGCGCCGACCGGGTGGTCGAGTCCGTGCTGGGCGAGGTGCACGTCCACGTCGGGGACGAGCTCCACGACCGGTGCCAGCCACGCGGTGGTGGCGAGGGTGATCCGGTGGTCCGGGAACGCGCGACGCAACGCGTGCAACGCGGGGACGGCGACGAGCAGGTCACCGAGCTTGATGGCGCGGAGCACGAGCAGCTCGGGGCGCCCGTCGGACGGGGGCAGGGAGTCTACGGCGGTCACACCCGCGACGGTAGACGGCGGGACCCGGTCGGCCACCCGGGAACGCGTTCCGTGGCTGTTCCTGAACCCGTCACCGGCCCGCGATCAGTAGGTCAGGAGCATGCCCCTCGCTCCGGACCGCACCGTGCGCGGTCTCCTCTTCGACCGCGACGACACCCTCGTCATCGACGTCCCGTACAACGCCGACCCGCACCGCGTGGTGCCCGTCCCCGGTGCACGCCGCGCGGTCGCGCGCGCCCGGGCGGCCGGGCTGGCGCTCGGCGTGGTCACGAACCAGTCGGTGATCGCCAAGGGCATGGCGACCCGGGAGCAGGTCGACGCCACGAACGCCCGGGTCGACGAACTCGTCGGCCCCTTCGACGTGTGGTGCGTCTGCCCGCACGACGCCGACGACGACTGCGCCTGCCGGAAGCCGCGGCCCGGGATGGTCCTCGACGCGGCCGAGCGTCTCGGCCTCGACCCGTCCGAACTCGTGGTCGTCGGGGACATCGGCGCCGACGTCGGCGCCGCCCTGGCCGCGGGCGCCCAGTCCGTCCTCGTGCCCACGCCCCGCACCCGTCCCGAAGAGGTCGATGCCGCCCCGACCGTCGCAGCGACGATCGAGGACGCCGTGGCGCTCGTCCTCGACCACGCGCAGGTGGTGCCGTCGTGAGCACCGCGCCCCGGGTCCTCGTGGTCCGCCTCGACTCCTTCGGTGACGTGCTCGTCGCGGGGCCCGCCGTCCGGGCCGTCGCGGCGGGTGCCTCCCAGGTCACCATGCTGTGCGGACCGCAGGGTGCCCCCGCCGCGGAACTCCTGCCCGGCGTGGACCGCCTGCGGGTCTGGGCGGCGCCGTGGGTCACCGAGACCGCACGCCCGATCGACGACGCACTCCTGGGCGAGTTCCGTGCGCTCGTCACCGAGGTCGCCCCGGACGAGGCGGTCGTGCTGACGTCCTTCCACCAGTCGCCGCTGCCCGTCGCACTGCTGCTGCGCCTGGCCGGCGTCCCGCGCATCACCGGTGCGTCCGTCGACCACCCGGGCTCCTTGCTCGACGTGCGACTGCGGCCCGGCGAGGACCTGCCCGAGGAGCTCCCGGAGCCGGAGCGCGCCCTCCGGATCGCCGAGGCCGCCGGGTTCCGACTGCCGACGGGTGATGCCGGGAGGCTCGCCGTGCGTCAGGACGCCGACCTGCCACCGTCGGTGGCCGGCCTGGGGCGGTACGTGGTCGTCCACCCCGGCGCGAGCGTCCCGGCCCGTTCGTGGCCCGAGGGTCACCACCGCGCGTTGGTCGCCGCGTACACGGCGCGCGGGATCCCGGTCGTCGTCACCGGGTCCCCCGGCGAGACCGCGTTGACCGCGGCGGTCGCCGGGGACGATGCGGTCGACCTCGGTGGGCGGACGACCCCGGCCGAGCTCGCCGCTGTGCTCGCCGCCGCCGAGGTGGTCGTCGTGGGCAACACCGGCCCGGCACACCTCGCGGCGGCGGTCGGCGTCCCGATCGTCAGTCTGTTCTCGCCCGTCGTGCCCGCGGCGAAGTGGGCGCCGTACGCCGAGCACGTCGAACTGCTCGGCGACCAGGGCGCACCCTGCCGACTCAGCCGCGCCCGGGAGTGCCCGGTCCCGGGACACCCGTGCCTGTCCACTGTGCGCGTCGAGGACGTGCTCGCGGCCCACGAACGGCTGCTGGACCGCGCTTCGCGGATGGTCGGGAGAAGTCTGCGCGACGCTTCAGAAGGCGCTGCGTAGCGTGCGCCACTGCTTCTCCTTCTTCTCCTCCTCCTGCTCCCCTGACCCGACGGAAGGCACCGCATGCGGATCCTCGTGTGGCACGTGCACGGCGGCTGGATGGACGCCTTCGTCCGCGGCCCGCACGAGTACCTCATCCCGACGAACGCCGAACGCGACGCCTGGGGCCTCGGCCGCGGCGGACGCGACTGGCCGGACGCGGCGATCGAGATCGACCCTGCGGACGTCGCCGACGCGGAGGTCGACGTCGTCGTCCTGCAGCGGACCGAGGAGCTCGAACACGCGCGGCGCCTGCTCGGCGGCCGAGACGTGCCGATGGTCTTCGTGGAGCACAACGCTCCGCGGATCGACGTGCCGAACAGCCTGCACCCGTTCCGGGACCGGGACGACCTCACGATCGCGCACGTCACGCACTGGAACGCGCTCATGTGGGACTGCGGCACGACCCGCATGACGGTCATCGAGCACGGCGTGGTCGACCCGGGGCCGCTGTACACCGGGGCCCTCGAGCGCTTCGGCGTCGTGATCAACGAGCCGGTCCGGCGGAACCGCGTCGTCGGGACGGACCTGCTCCCCCGCTTCGCGTCGGTGGCTCCGGTCGACGTCTGGGGCATGGGCACCGAACGCCTGCCGGAGCTCGGGTTCGGCGACCGTGTGGCAGCCCTCGGTGACGTCCCGTCCGACCCGATGCACGCCGCGCTCGCGGAACGCCGCGCCTACGTTCACCCGAACCGGTGGACGTCCCTCGGGCTGTCCCTCATCGAGGCGATGCACATGGCGATGCCGGTCCTCGTGCTCGCGACGACCGACGCGAGCCGCACGGTCCCGGCCGATGCCGGCGCGATCGCGACCGACGTCGAGGAGCTGGTGCGCACCTCCAGGACCCTGCTCGAGGACCCGGACGAAGCGCGCCGACGCGGTGCCGTGGCCCGTGAAGCCGTCCTGGCGCGGCACGCGCTCGGCCGGTACCTGGCCGACTGGGACGACCTGCTCGACCACGCGGTCACCCGGGCGGGGCGCACGAACCGAGCGGCCGGTGCCGCTCTCGAAGGGAGCCTGCGATGAAGATCGCCATGGTGTCCGAGCACGCGAGTCCGCTCGCGGTCCTCGGCGGCGTCGATGCCGGTGGGCAGAACGTCCACGTCGCGGAGTTGTCCGGAGCGCTCGCGGACCGCGGCCACCAGGTCACGGTCTACACGCGGCGCGACGACGCGGAGCAGCCGGTCCGGGTGCTCCTCCGGCCGGGGGTCGAGGTGGTGCACGTCGACGCCGGTCCGGCCCGCCAGGTCCCCAAGGACGAGCTGTTCCCGTACATGAGCACGTTCGCGTCCGTCCTCGCCGCAGAGTGGTTCGTCGACCGACCCGACGTCGTGCACGGGCACTTCTGGATGTCCGGGCACGCCGCGCTCGAGGCCGTCACCCAGGTGCAGGCGCGGACCGGCGGCGTCCGGATCCCCGTCGTGCAGACGTTCCACGCCCTCGGCGTGGTGAAGCGTCGGCACCAGGGCCAGGCGGACACCAGCCCGGCCGAGCGTGAGTGGATCGAACCCGCCGTCGGACGGAGCGTCGACCAGGTCGTCGCCACCTGCTCGGACGAGGCGTTCGAGCTCAAGACCCTCGGCGTACCGCTGCACCGCATCTCGGTCGTCCCGTGCGGCGTCGACACGACCCTGTTCCGCCCGGACGGACCCGTCGAGGAACGCCGGCGTCCGTTCCGGGTGCTGTCCGCGTCCCGCCTCGTCCGACGCAAGGGCGTCGGCACGACCATCGCGGCGCTCGCGGAGCTCGTGCACGCCGGGCGCGACGTGGAGCTCGTCGTGGTGGGCGGCGCGGGCGTCGCGGGGGCCGACCTGCCCGACGACCCGGAGTACCAGCGGCTCGACGCGTTGGCACGGGACCTCGGCGTGCGGCACCACGTCACGTTCCGCGGCCAGCTCGGGCAGCACGACATGCCCGCCGTCTACCGCAGCGCCGACGTCGTCGTGTGCGCCCCGTGGTACGAGCCGTTCGGCATCGTGCCGCTCGAGGCGATGGCGTGCGGACGTCCGGTCGTGGCCTCGAGCGTCGGCGGACTCATCGACACGGTGGTCGAGGACGCCACCGGCCTGCACGTCCCGCCGCGCGACGAGCACGCGGTCGCCCAGGCGGTCGGCGCGTTGCTCGACGACCCGGACCGGCGCGAGGCCTACGGACGTGCCGGTCGGGAACGCGCGGAAGCCCGCTACACGTGGCAGAAGGTCGCCGCCGACAGCGAGCGCGTCTACGAGCGGCTCCTCGCCGGCACGGCGGGCGTCACCGCGACCTCGGCCGCCGCACGCCCCCGCACCACCGCACGCACGCGCAGCACCGAGGCCGGCCGGGTCGCCCGCGCCGCGCAGCCGACGGAGAGGAACGCACGATGACCATCGACCAGCAGACCGGGCTCGACGAGCAGACCGCGACGGAGAGCGCCCGGGTCGTGCTCGACCACGTCGCGGCCTCCGTGCCCGTCATCGCCTCCCTCGTCGACCACAAGGACCACATCGCCGACTGGGCGGACGACATCGCTGCCCGGCTCGTCGCGGGACGACGGCTGCTCGCGGCCGGCAACGGCGGATCGGCCGCCGAAGCGCAGCACCTGACCTCGGAGCTGACCGGCCGGTTCGACGGGGACCGGCCGGCGTACTCCGCGATCTCGCTGCACGCCGAGTCGTCGGCCGTCACGGCGATCGGGAACGACTACGGCTACGACGAGGTGTTCGCCCGGCAGGTGTCGGCACACGCGCGTGCCGGGGACGTGGTCGTCCTGCTCTCGACCAGCGGGAAGAGCCCGAACCTGCTCCGGGCGGCCGCGGCGGCACGAGCGGTCGGCGCGAGGACGATCGCGATGACCGGCCCCCGCCCGAACCCCCTCGCCGAGGCGGTCGACGACGCGATCTGCATCGACGGTCCCTCCGCGAACGTGCAGGAGGCGCAGCTCGTGCTCGTGCACGCCCTCTGCCGGGCCATGGAGCCCGCCCTGCGCCGGGGCGGTCGCCGATGAGCGCCGACGGACACCGGGCGTCCACACCGCTCCGGATCGCCGTCGTCGGCGACACCCTGCTCGACGTCGACGTCTCCGGCACCAGCGAACGCCTCAGTCCGGACGCGCCCGTCCCCGTGGTCGACGTCCGCACGGACGACCGACGTGCCGGTGGCGCAGGTCTGGTCGCGACGATGCTCGCCCGGGACGGACACGACGTCACCCTGGTCACCGTGCTGAGCGACGACGGCCGGGCAGACGAGATCCGGGAGCTGCTGCCCGGCGTCACCGTCGTGGCCGGACCCTCCGGCGTCCCCACCCCGGTGAAGACCCGGGTGCGCGTCGTCGACCACGCGCTCGTCCGCATCGACGAGGGGTGCGCCACCCCGCCCGTGCCGGACCCCACCCCGGAGATGGCGGCCGCGCTCGACGCCGTCGACGCCGTGGTCGTCGCCGACTACGGCCGCGGGGTCGCCGCCGCTGGCGACCTCCGCGACGCGATCGCCCGCGCCGCCGGCCGCATCCCGGTGGTGTGGGACCCCCACCCCAAGGGCGCCGAACCGGTGCCGGGCATCGCCGTGGCCACCCCGAACCAGTCCGAGGCACGCGGCTTCACCGACGTCGGCGGGCAGGGCGTGCCGTTCGCGACCGAGGCCGCGGCGGCACTCCTCGAGCGATGGGGCGTGGGCGCCGTGGCGGTGACCCTCGGCGACCGCGGAGCACTCGTCGCCGACGGGCGCTCCGGCAACCGCTTCGTCCCCGCCCCCTCGGTGACCGCCGGCGACCCCTGCGGTGCCGGCGACCGGCTCGCGGCCAGCGTCGCCGTCGCGCTCGCGTCCGGGGCCGACGTGACGGACGCGGTCTCCGCCGGGGTCGTGGCGGCGTCCGAGTACCTCGCCGCGGGAGGGGTCACCGCGCTCCTCGGCGACGAGGGCCCCGCACCCGTGCGGGTGCCGGGGGTCGACCGTGACGCGATGCGCGTCGTGCACGAGGTCCGCAGCGCCGGCGGCACCGTCGTGGCGACCGGCGGCTGCTTCGACCTGCTGCACGCCGGGCACGCCCGCACGCTCTCGGCGGCCCGGGCGCTCGGTGACTGCCTGGTCGTCTGCCTGAACTCGGACGACTCGGTCCGCGCGCTCAAGGGTCCGGAGCGACCGATCATGACCCAGGACGACCGCGTCGAGCTCCTGCTCGCGCTGGACTGCGTCGACGCCGTCGTCGTGTTCGACGAGCAGACGCCCGACGAGGCCCTGCGCCGCTTCCGGCCCGACGTCTGGGCGAAGGGCGGCGACTACACCGCGAGCGAGCTGCCCGAGACCGCCACCCTCGCCGAGTGGGGCGGTCGCGTCGTGACGGTCCCGTTCCACCCCGGACGCTCGACGACCCGGCTCGCCGCCGCGCTCGCGCACGTCGGCTGAGCCCACCCCACACCCCTACGGAAGGAAGTCCATGCCCGTCCCCACCACCCCCATCGGCCGCGTCCTCGTCACCGGCGGCGCCTCCGGACTCGGAGCCGCCGTCGTCCAGGCCGTCGCCGACGCCGGCGGGACCCCGATCGTCCTCGACCTCCGTGTCGACGGCGTCCCCGAGGGCACCGACGCCGTGGCGGTCGACGTCACGGACACCGAGGCGACCGAGCGCGCGGTGCGCGAGGCGGCGGACCGCCACGGCGGGCTCGACGCGGTCGTCACCGCGGCGGGGATCGACAAGCCCGCCCCGATCGGCGGCATCTCGTCCGGGGACTGGGAGCGCATCGTCGCCGTGAACCTGCTCGGCACCGCCGCCGTGGTGCGCGCGGCGCTGCCCGCCCTCGAGGCGTCGCACGGCCGCGTCGTGACGATCGCGTCGTCCCTCGCCCTGCGCGGCGTCGGCGACGGCACCGCGTACTCGGCGTCGAAGTTCGGGGTGCGCGGGTTCTCGCAGGCCCTCGCCGCCGAGACGGGCGGCAGCGTCGGTGTGACGAACATCATCCCCGCCGGGATGCGCACGAACTTCTTCGCGGACCGCACCGAGCAGTACAAGCCCGGTCCGGACGCGCAGCTCATCGAGCCCGAGTACGTCGCGAACGCGATCCTGTTCGCGCTGTCGCAGCCGGCGGGCTGCGAGATCCGCGAGATGTCGATCATGCCGGCGACGGAGCCGAGCTGGCCGTAGACCGCAGCGGATGACGGACGGGAGGCGCGGGGCGGGCCGGCCCCCCGCCACCCGTGCGTCACGGGGGGGGGGGGGGCGCGGCGCGCGGGTCAGGTGGTCGCCAGCAGGTCCGCCACGTCCGCGAGGACGGCGTCCGGCTCCACCTCGTCGACGTACGACGGGTCGTGAGCGCAGCGTTCCGCCGTCCAGCCGACCTGCGTCACGTCGATCCCGCAGACCGGGCACCGCGTCACGTAGGACAGGTGCACACGGTGTCGTCCGCGGTCGAACGGCCCCGCGTTGACGACGTTGCCGAACCAGAACACGCCGACCGTCGGCGTCCCGACCGCCACCGCGAGGTGCCGTGGCCCGGAGTCGTTCCCGACCACGACGTCCGCCGCCGCGAGCAGGGCCGGCAGGTCCGCGAGGGGCAGGTCCCCGGTGCGGTCGTGCAGCCGGTCGGCGAGGTCGTCCGGCACGGCCGCGCGGATGGCCCGTGCCGCTGCCACGTCCGTGGCGTCGCCCACGAGGACGACGTCGTCGCCGGCGCGGAGCCGGGCCCGGGCGACGGCGGCGAACCGCTCCGGGCTCCAGCGTCGACGCGGATCGGTCGCCCCCGGGTGGATCGCGACGAGTTGTCCGGTCACCCCGAGCGTCCGGCGGGCCGCGGTGCGCTCCTCGTCGCTCACGCGGACCCGCGGGTCGAGCGTCACGGGGGCAGCACCGGCGAGCGAGACGACCTCGAGCGCGCGCAGGACCTCGTGCTGGTAGTAGACGTAGCGGACCCAGCGCTCCGTGACCTCGGCGTCCTCGGTCGCGGTCCCGACCGTGTGCCGCGCGTCGAGCCGCAACAGGAAGGGGTTCGAGTTCCGGCCGCCGCCGTGGAGCTGCACGGCGAGGTCGAACCGGCCCCGCGTCCGCGCGTCGAACTCGGCGAGGCTCGGTGCGCCGTCCCCGGAGTCCCGCACGCCGGGGACGACGGGCAGCTCCTCGAAGGCGTGCACCGCGTCGGTCCGTCCGATGAGCACGCTCGGCGCGAGGGGCGTGCCGAGCAGGGTGACGCGCGCCTCGGGGTACGCCGCCGCGAGGGCCTCGATCGCCGGCACGGCGAACATCAGGTCCCCCAACCCACCTCCGCGGAGCACCGCGATCTCCCCGACGTCCTCGAAGCGTTCTCCACCGTTGCCGATCAGTTGCACCCCTCCCGTCTACCTGGGGGACCCCGCGGAGGTGTCCAGCCCCGGGCCGGATGGACGAGAAGCGCGATCCCGGGAACGCACCCAGCCGGTGCCGAGCAGCGTTCGACTCCCGCCAACTCCGGAAGGAACCCATGACGCTCGAAGCACCGCTCCCGACGGAGACCGACCGCGACGACGCACGGGTGGTGACGAACCCCGTCGACGGAACCGTCGCGTCCACCGTGGCCCGCTCCACCCGCGAGGAGGTCCGGACCGCGGTCGCCCGTGCCCGCGCCGCCGCCCCGGCCTGGGCACGCACCGCGCCGGCCGAGCGGGGCGCGCTGCT
>NZ_JAUZED010000056.1 GCF_030705415.1 Curtobacterium sp. A7_M15
GACCCGCGTGATCGACGCGGGTCGCGCCTCCCGTTCACTCGCCTTCGTTCGTGTCGTGCGCCGGCCGGTCGAACCAGGCCAGCAGGATCTCCTCCGCGCGGTGTGAGGCGCGTTCACGGGCGATGTCCATCGCGGTGCGCCCCTCGGCGTCCTCGACCCGGACGTCCGCGCCGCGTTCGAGCAGTGCCTCGGTCGTGCCGCGGTTGTCGAACCAGACGGCCGCGTGCAGCGGCGCGAAGCCCCACCGCGGGTCGACCTCGTCGATGCCGGCAGGATCCTGACCGATGCCGTCGAGCGCCAGCGAGAGGCCGCCGACGTCGCCGTGCGCCGCAGCCCGTACCGCCGGGGTCGCCCACTCGACCCAGCCGTCGGGGACCGGCCCGTGCCAGCCGTGAGCAGGGCGTGACTCGAGCGCTGCCCAGTCCTCTTCGCCGACGGGACGCACCTCGATCACGACGTCGCGGAAGTGGATCGCGAGCTCGCCGGTGGGGGAGACCAGCAGCCGGAGCTCCCAGACGTCGGCGTCCACGTGCGCGATCTCGCCGCGGGAGACGTGGACGTCTCCGGCCAGCAGGTCGAGTGCCTCGGTGTCGGACGGGTCGAGCACGGCGCGGTCGAAGCGGAGGGACACCCGCGCGTGGTTCCACCGGCGCCAGAGGCCGTCCGGGGTGTCGAGCACCTCGTCGTTGCGCACGACGAACACGGCGTGGACGGTGTGGGTCGGCGTCGAGTCGACCCCGGCGTCGCCGTGGCGCCCCGACTCTTCCAGGCGCCAGCTCTGGATGCGGGACTCGCTCCACGTGACGGACGCGAGGGCGGCCACAGACGGCGGGGCGTCGGTCACCAGGCGTGCGAGGTGCTCGGGGTAGCCGTCGACGTCCTCGAGGGAGACGTACCCGACGGCGGGCCAACCCACTCGACTCCATCGCACGGTGCGAGCCTACCGGGGCAGGAGCGCCCGGACTGCGCCGAGGTCGCCGCGGCGCAGCCCGAAGAACGGCAGGACGGGCATGCCGGCGACGCGCCGGAGGAAGACGAGGTTGCCACCGGCGGAGACGACGTTGCCGACGAGCGTGGCGACCGCCGCACCGAGCGCACCGGCGATCGGGGCGAGCAGGACGAGCGTCGCGATGCTGCAGACGGCGGCGATCGCCAGGGAGACGCTGCGCAACCCGGGGCGGCCGACGGCAGCGAGACCGACGCCCGCGAGGGAGCCTGGTGAACCGAGCACCAAGCCGAGGAGCAGTACTGCGGCGACCGGGACGGCTTCGGCGTAGCCGGCGCCGAACAGCCACGGCACGGCGAACGGCAGCACTGCCGTCAGCCCCGCGGCGACCACGAGCACGACCGCCGTGGTGAGCCGTGCCGCGCGTGCGAGCCCCGCATGGTCGGTGTCGGCGCTGTGCTTGCTGAACGAGACCTCCCGCACGGCGTTCGCCACGATGAGCGGCACGTCCGCGATGTTCACCGCGACCGCGTACAGGCCGAGGGCTGCGGCGCCGGCCAGGGGGAGGAGCAGTGACTGGTCGATGCGGCTCAGGATGATGCCCGAGAGCGCCCCGAGCCACACCCGCCCACCGTACGACAGGAGCACCCCGGCTCGAAGCGTGCTCGCGTCGGCGTTCGAGGCCGCACGGGAACGCCTGAGGAGGTGCAGGTAGACCAGCGCGCCGAGCACCGGACTCAGCGCGATAGCAGTGATCGCTCCCTCGACCGTCAGTGTTCCGGTCGCCGCGAGCACCGCGATGACGAGCAGCCGCGAACTTTGGGTGACGACACGTTCGATCGTGACGAGGCGCCAGGCGTGCAGGCCCGCCGCGACGGCCTGCAGGAGGGCTGCGAGCAGGTTCGGCACCAGCGCGATCCCCGCCAGCCCGATGAGCGATGCGAGCGCGGGGTCGCCACCCGCGAGCGTCGGGCTGAGGAGCGCGACGAGCGCCGTCGTGACACCGCCCACCGCAGCGCTGACCACGGCCGCGACGACCATGGCGGGGCGGAGGATCGCCGGCTGCCGGGCAACCCAGTGCGTGAGCGCCGACGGAAGTCCGAGTGAGGCGAGCGCCACGGCGAGCAGCAGCGGTGCGGTTGCTGCGGCCACCACGCCCCGGCCCGCGGGTTCGAGCGCGGAAGCGAGGATCGGGGCGGTCGCCAGGCTCGCGAGCGGGGCGACGGCGTTGCCCAGCGTCGAGACGACGATCGGGTTGCGGCGCGGGCGGGCCATCTGGCTTCCTCGGGTTCGGGTTGTGGCGTTTCCGGGCGGTTCCGTGCACCGGACACAGGAGTGGGGGGGGGGGGGGGGGGGGGCGCGCCCCCCCGGGGGGCCACGGGGGGGCCACTGAGGGGGGGGGGGTGCCGGGGGGGGGCGGGCCCCGGCACCCGGGGGGGGGGGGGGCGCGGGGGCCCCCCCCGCCACTGGTCGTCACTTCGCGGCGACGATCTCGTTGTGCTTGATCTTGTCGACGCCGGACGGCTCGTCGCCGCCGTACGTGACGGTGTTGTTGGTCCCCTCGATGTCGATCGAACCGACTGACTTCACGTCGATCGAGTTGTTCGAGCCGGCGATCGAGAGGGTCTTGACGGAGCCGATCTCGACCGCGGCTGCGGTGACCCAGAACTCGACGGTGTCGCAGCCCTTGGCGAGCGCGGGCTTGGCCTTGGCAGCGTCGGTGACACGCAGGAGGCCGTCGACGCACTTGTCGAGGTTCTCGATGGCGCCGCGAGTGTCGCCGACGCGCGGATCGTTCGATGTCGCCGCACTCGAGGCGGTTGGCTTCGGCGTCGACTCGGACTTCGCGTCGGAAGCCGAGCAGCCGGCGAGTGTCGCAGCGAGGACCCCCGCGGTGAGCGAGGCGATGAGGAGCTTCTTCATGACTGGACCAATCGGATCGGACGGTGGGTGGTGATCCCAGGCTAACACGTGAAATATTGCATGCGCAATGGGTATGGGGAAGGCCCCCGTCGCTGAGTGCGGCGGGGGCCTTCGGTGGTGCGGGTGTCACTGACCGGTCAGCGTGAACGCGACGGTCTGCTTGCCGGGGACGCCCGGCTCGGTGTACTGGACGAGGAGGCTGTGGGTGCCTCGCGGGATGTTGACGCTGTCGCCGCTCCAGTTGCCCTTGGCATCCGCGGTGACGGTGCTCATGAAGTTGGCACCGCTGCGGTTGATCACGTTGACCTGGGTACCCGTGGTGGCCTTGCCGCTGAAGGTGGTCGGGGCGTTGGCGGTGACGACGTCACCGCTCTGGTGGCTGTCGAACGAGAACGGCTGCACCGTTGCACGCTCGACGGTGATCGCCAGGGAGATCATCTGCTTGCCCGGCGTGCCGGGCTCGATGTACTGCACCGTCAGGCCGTTCGGTCCGTCGGGCAGGTCCGCCGTGCCGGTCCAGTCGCCCGAGGGGCCGACCGTGAGGGTCGGCATGACCGGGGTGGTGGAGCCGTTGCGGACCACGTTCACCAGCGTGCCCGTGGAGGCCTTGCCGGTGAAGGTGACGGTGCCCTGCGGGTTCGTCTGCACGGTGTCGTTGTTCGACGGGCTCGTGAGCTCGAACGGCTGGGTGATCCCGCCGACGACCGTGAGGGTCAGCTTCTCGGTCTGCTTGCCGGGCTTCCCGGGTTCCGTGTACTGGACGGTGACGGTGTGGGTGCCGTTCGGCAGGGTCGCCTGCCCGCTCCAGTTGCCGTCGGCGTCGATCGTGGTGCCGGACATCAGGATGTTTCCGCGCTTGTCCACGACGTTCACGGTGGTGCCGGTGGCGCCGACGCCGGTGACGTCGAACGTGTTCGAGTTCACCGTGGCCCCGTCCGCGGGGGACGTGACGTCGAACGGCTGCATGGTGCCGCCCTGCACGGTGATGGTCAGGTCGACCGTCTGCTTGCCGGGCTTGCCGGGCTCGAGGTACTGGACCGTGATGGTGTGCGTGCCGTTGGGCAGCGTGACCTGTCCGCTCCAGTCGCCGTTGCCGTCGATCGTGGTGGCCCGCATGATCGGGTTCGTGTTACCGGCGCGGATCGCGTTGACGGTGGTGCCGGTGGTGCCGATGCCAGTGATGTCGAACGTGTTCGATGTCACGGTCCCACCGTTCGAGGGCGAGGTGACCTCGAACGGCTGGACGACGCTCTGCTCCACCGTGACCGTGAAGTCGACAGTCTTCTTCGCGCCGGAGCCGGGTTCGGTGTACTGCGCGGTCAGCACGTGGGTGCCGGAGGGCAGGGACGCCTTGCCGGACCAGTTGCCCGAAGCATCGGTGGTGGTCGTCGTCATGACGATGTCGCCGCGGCTGTTGACGACGTTGACCATGGTGCCCGTGGTCGCGAGACCCTTGATGTCGAACGGACCCGGGCGCAGCGTGGCACCGTCGGTCGGCTCGGTGATCTCGAAGTCCTGCACGACACCGTTCTGGACGGTGATCGTCAGCGGCTGGGCCTGCTGGCCCTGACCCGGCTCGGTGTACTGCACGGTGAGGTTGTGCACGCCGTTCGTGAGCGCGACGCTCGTGCCGTTCCAGTCGCCCTGAGCATCGGCCGTCCGGTTGGTCATCACGTTCGTGGCGCCCTCGACGATGCGCACCTGGGTGCCGGGCTCGGCACGGCCGGTGAAGTCGACCGTCGGGCCGGCGACCGTGGAGTTGTTCGCCGGTGTCGTGACCTCGAACGGGATCGTCGCGTCGTCGCCCGGGTTCACGACCACCGTCGAGGTGGTGGTGTTCGCACCCTTCGACTTCTGGGTCGCCGTGATCGTGGCTTCACCGTTCGGGATGTTGACGGCGCGGTTCCACGTGCCGTCGTCCCTCACCTCGACCGTGCGCGGCGTCGAACCGGTCACGGCGACGGTGACCTCGGAGCCGGGCTCGCCCTTGCCCTCGACCGTGATCGGCGAGTCGTCGATCTCGTCCTGGTCCATCGGGCTTTCGATCGCGACCGCGGTACCGAAGTCGAGCGTGACCTCCCGCGAGGTCTTCTTGTCATCGGCGTCGGTCTGCTCCACTGTCAGCTTGTACTCGCCGCCCTTGTTCGGAGCGTCGACCTCGATCGAGTACTCGCCCTCGGCGTTCGTCGTGCCGGTCGCGACGGCGTTGCCGTCAGCGTCCGTCACGGAGATGGCCGAGTCGGGCTTCCCCTTGCCGGAGATAACCGACTTCTCGTCGCGGCCGTCCTGGAACGCCCAGTCCGCCGAGAAGGGCTTGATCGCCTCCACGTCGCCGACGAGTTCGCCGGAGGCATACCCGCCGACCCGGAGCGTATTGTGGATATAGGATGCTGCGTGGTGAGTTCTCCATGCGTCACTGGTATATTTCCAGAACGTAGAGGTAGAATCGCCGCCAGCACCCACCGGGTTTCCATCCCACTTCAGCACCCCATCTTCATATGAGAACTTCCCCGCGGAGCAGGATCCGAACGCGAGGACATCCGAACCGAAGAGCGCGCGCATTTGGCGAGTGCCGCCGGAGCCATTGTGCGTCCAGTAATGCTCGTAGTTGCGGGGCTGCAGGCACTGCGTCCCCTTGGCAAGCGCGAAGCGACCGTCCGCTTCAGGATGTACGGACACCCGACTATCACGCTTCGCGTCCTCGAGATTGCTGTAGGACCCGGCGAAGTCATTCCAGGTCGTTGCGTCGCCCACAGGGATGCCGGAGCTGCTGGTTTGCCAGCTGCCCGGCCTACCGGGGGTGTAAAACTTGCCTCTGTTCTCGAAGACGAGGTCGATTTCGCCGGTCTTCTCACCCAGGCGGGTAGAAGGAGCAGCCGATGCCGAGGCGGCGCCGAAGGACAGGCCGGAAGCGATCGTCGCGATCGCGAGCGCCGAGGCCCCCAGGCCCTTCGCGAGACGCTTGGTCTTGTTGGACATGAGTGTGATCCCTTCCAGAGGGGTCGGGCCGCGTGCGTCGTTCGGGACGATGAGGTCGCCCGCGGCTCGCGGTCATCTTCTTCGCGGGACACCCCGCTGCTCAACCAAAATATCACGTATGAAAGTTGAATACAACATGAACAGCGTTGCGCAAACCTGCGTCGCGCTCACGCAACTTTGTGCTTCCTGGGTTGACGCGCCTCCGGTTCGGAGTAAGGTTGAGTCCATCGGACGCAAGTCCAACGACTTCAGCATCACGAGCAACAACAGAAGGAGCACCCACACATGGGACGTGCAGTAGGCATCGACCTCGGAACCACCAACTCGGTCGTCAGCGTGCTCGAGGGCGGCGAGCCCACGGTCATCGCCAACGCCGAGGGCATGCGCACCACGCCGTCGATCGTCGCCTTCACCAAGGACGGCGAGGTCCTGGTCGGCGAGACCGCCAAGCGCCAGGCCGTCACGAACGTCGACCGCACCATCGCCAGCGTCAAGCGCCACATCGGCACCGACTGGACGACGGACATCGACGGCAAGAAGTACACGCCGCAGGAGATCTCGGCCCGCATCCTGGGCAAGCTCAAGCGCGACGCCGAGCAGTACCTCGGTGAGGACGTCACCGACGCGGTCATCACCGTGCCGGCGTACTTCAACGACGCCGAGCGCCAGGCCACGAAGGACGCCGGTGAGATCGCCGGGCTCAACGTCCTCCGCATCATCAACGAGCCGACCGCCGCTGCTCTGGCGTACGGCCTCGACAAGGGCAAGGAAGACGAGCTCATCCTGGTCTTCGACCTCGGTGGCGGCACGTTCGACGTCTCCCTGCTCGAGGTGGGCAAGGACGACGACTTCTCCACGATCCAGGTCCGCGCGACCTCGGGCGACAACCGCCTCGGTGGTGACGACTGGGACCAGCGCATCGTCGACTACCTCGTCAAGAAGTTCAAGGACGAGCACGGCGTCGACCTCTCGACCGACAAGATCGCGAAGCAGCGCCTCAAGGAAGCCGCCGAGCAGGCGAAGAAGGAACTGTCGTCGCAGATGTCGGCGAGCATCCAGCTCCCGTACCTCACGCTGACGGCCGACGGCCCGCTCAACCTCGACGAGACCATCTCGCGCGCACAGTTCGAGCAGATGACCTCCGACCTGCTCGACCGCACGAAGAAGCCCTTCAACGACGTCATCAAGGAAGCCGGTGTCTCGGTCAACGACATCGCGCACGTGGTGCTCGTCGGTGGTTCGACCCGCATGCCCGCCGTGGCCGAGGTCGTCAAGTCGCTGACCGGCGGCAAGTCCCCGAACCAGGGCGTCAACCCGGACGAGGTCGTGGCCGTCGGTGCCGCGCTGCAGGCCGGTGTGCTGAAGGGCGAGCGCAAGGACGTCCTCCTCATCGACGTCACGCCGCTGTCGCTCGGCATCGAGACCAAGGGCGGCCTGATGACGAAGCTCATCGACCGCAACACCGCGATCCCGACCAAGCGGAGCGAGACCTTCACGACTGCTGACGACAACCAGCCGTCGGTCGCGATCCAGGTCTTCCAGGGCGAGCGCGAGTTCACCCGCGACAACAAGCCGCTCGGCACCTTCGAGCTGACCGGCATCGCCCCGGCTCCCCGTGGCGTCCCGCAGGTCGAGGTCACGTTCGACATCGACGCGAACGGCATCGTGCACGTGTCCGCGAAGGACAAGGGCACCGGCAAGGAGCAGTCGATGGTCATCTCCGGCGGTTCGTCGCTGCCGAAGGAGGACATCGAGCGCATGGTCCGCGAAGCCGAGGAGCACGCGGCCGAGGACAAGGCCCGCCGTGAGGCCAACGAGCGTCGCAACCAGGCCGAGCAGCTCGTCTACTCCATCGAGAAGCTCATCAAGGAGAACGACGAGAAGCTCCCCGCGGACGTCAAGTCCGAGGTGCAGGCCGACGTCGACTCCCTCAAGTCCGCCCTCGCGGGTGAGGACGACGAGGCCGTGAAGACCGCGTTCGACAAGCTCAACGAGTCGCAGGGCAAGCTCGGCCAGGCCATCTACGCCCAGCAGGACGCGGGTGCGGCGGCCGGCGGCGAGCAGCCGACGGGTGAGCAGCCGGCCGACGACGAGGACATCGTCGACGCCGAGGTCGTGGACGACGAGGACGACAAGGACAAGAAGTAACGATGACGGACCCCAAGGACAACGTGCCCGAGGACGGCGAGCCCCAGGTCGAGGGCGACGCCACCAACGCGCAGCAGCCCGAGGACCTCATCGAGGCGGAGGGGCCGGACGTGGAAGTCCCCACGGACGGCCCCGCCGCCGGCGGCCCGCAGAACGACCTCTCCCCTGAGGACGAAGCGCTGCTCGCCGACGCCGCCCGCGGCATCGCCGAGGACAAGCTCAGCACCGAGGACCGCGACCTGGTGGCGGAGATGCGTGCGGACATGCTCCGTGCGCAGGCCGAGCTGGTGAACTTCCGGAAGCGCGTCGAGCGCGACCGCGAGGCCAACCGCGAGGTCGCCATCGCCGAGGTCGTCCGGGCCCTGCTGCCGGCGCTCGACGACCTCACCCGCGCCGAGGCGCACGGTGACCTCGCCGAGGGACCGATGCAGGTCATCGGTCAGAAGATCCGCGGCGGCTTCGAGAAGTTCAAGCTCGTGCAGATCGGCGAGAAGGGCGAGTCCTTCGACCCGAACATCCACGAGGCGATCGTGCAGCTGCCGACCCCGGGTGCCACCGGCCAGACCGTGGCGGACGTCGTCGAGCCGGGCTACAAGCTCGGTGAGCGCGTCCTCCGTGCGGCCAAGGTCGCGGTGGCGGTCCCGGCCTGAGCGCGGGGAGGAGGTAGGGATTCATGGCCAGTCAGGACTGGTTCGACAAGGACTTCTACAAGGTCCTCGGCGTCGACAAGACGGCGAGCGACGCTGAGCTGAAGAAGACCTACCGGAAGCTCGCGCGGCAGTACCACCCGGACTCCAACCCGGGCGACGCCGCCGCCGAGAACCGCTTCAAGGAGATCAGCGAGGCGTACTCGGTGCTATCCGACAAGGAGCAGCGCCAGGAGTACGACCAGGTCCGCGCCATGGGCTCGGGCGCCCGCTTCACCGCGGGCGGCCCGGGTCAGGGCGGCGGCTTCGAGGACGTCTTCGGCGGCATGTTCGGTCAGGGCGGGGGCGGACAGCGTGTCCGCTTCGGCCAAGGAGGAGCAGGCGGCGCCGGCGGCTTCGAGGACATCCTCGGCGGGATGTTCGGCGGTGGCGGCGGCTTCGGCCAGTCCACCGGCGGCTACCGCGGGTTCGGCGGACCGACGAAGGGCCGCGACGTCACGGCGACGACGACCCTCGACTTCACCACCGCGATCGCCGGTGACACCGTCAAGCTCGCGCAGGGCAACGGTCGTCCGGTGAACGTGCGCATCCCGGCCGGGGTCGCCGACGGGCAGAAGATCCGCCTGCGCGGGCGCGGAGAACCGTCGCCCGACGGTGGAGAGGCCGGTGACCTCGTGGTCACGGTCACGGTCCGCAAGCACCCCGTGTTCGAGCGCGACGGGCAGAACCTGCGGCTGGACGTCCCCGTGACGTTCGTCGAGGCGGCGCTCGGCGCGACGATCGAGGTCCCGACGCTCGGGGGCTCCACCGTCAAGCTGAAGGTCGCGCCCGGCACGCCGTCGGGTCGCGTCCTCCGCGTCAAGGGGCGCGGCGTCGCCACCAAGAACGGGACGGGCGACCTGCTCGCCACCGTCCAGGTCGCGGTGCCGTCGCACCTGACGGACAAGCAGCGGGAGGCGGTCGAGGCCCTCGCCGAGGCACTGCCCGACGAGAACCCTCGCGAGGACCTCCTCACCAAGGCGCGCAGCTAGCGCGTCGCGACCACAGCAGTAGACCCGGCCTGGAGGGACGGCGCGGCTCCGTCAGGAACGCACGCCGTGCCTCCAGGCTGGCTTCCACCACCACGCGGACGACGGAAGGAACACGCCATGACCGACATGGACGAGAACTCGCCCGTCTTCGCGATCGCGATGGCGGCGGAGCTCGCCGAGATGCACCCGCAGACGCTGCGGCAGTACGACCGGCTCGGCCTGGTCGTGCCCGGCCGCACGCGCGGCGGGTCACGTCGGTACTCGATGCGCGACGTCGCGCAGCTGCGCGAGATCGCGCGGCTCGGGTCCGAGGGCGTCTCGCTCGAGGGGATCCGCCGCGTCCTCGAACTCGAGAACGAGAACCGCGCGCTCCGTGCGCGCGTGAGCGAGCTGGAGACGGCCCTCGCCGACCAGCTCATCAACCGGCCGGGCGCTCGCGTGTTCGCGGCGACCACCACGGGTGGTGCGGTACCGCTCCGTGCCGGCATGCGGCCGCAGCGGAACACGCAGATCGTGCTCTACCGCGGGCCGCGCTGACCCGACCCCACCGGGTCCATCGGTACGCTGGCGCCGTGCCACCGGACTTCGCCGACTTCTTCCGCCGCCGCGACGACGACGCGCCGGACCTCATCGCGATCGACGGCACGGACCGCTTCATCCTCGACGAAGCGCCGCACGTGCACGGTGACGCGCTCCGGCAGCCCGGCGAGGTCGCCGTCGTCGACGACCGGTACGGCGTGCTGACCCTGGGGGCGATCACGGTGCACGGTGCGTCGGACGTCCGGGTCGTGCAGGACTCCCTCGTCGGGGTGCGCGCGCTCGAGGCCAACGCCGGCACCTTCGGACGCCGGGGCTTCCACCACCCCTCGTCGCTCGAGCAGGCGTTCCGCGACGTCCGGCTCGTCCTGCTCCGGCTGTCGAAGTCGAACGACCGGCTCGACGAGCTCGCCCGCGCGGTGGCCCGGTTCGCCGCACCCGACGTCGTGCTGCTGTGCGGCGGGGTGTCGAAGCACATGAACCTCGGGCAGAACGACGTCCTGCGCCGGTACTTCGGCGAGGTCACGGCGTCCCGAGGTCGTGGGAAGTCCCGGTTGCTGATCGCGCAGGACCCGCTCCGCGCGCAGGCGACCCGGGCGGACGCGACGAACCCCTGGCCGCGGTCGGTGCACGTCGACGACCTCGGGATGACCCTCGTGGCCCACGGTGGGGTCTTCGCCGGGACCTCGCTCGACCAGGGCACACGGGTGCTGCTCGACGCGATGGACGATGCCGTGCCGACCGCCCGGGTCGCCGTCGACCTCGGCTGCGGGAACGGGGTGATCGCCACCGCGCTGGCACTGCGGCGCCCGTCCGTTCGGGTCGTCGCGACGGACGTGTCGCAGATCGCCGTGGCATCGACGATCGCCACGGCGCAGGCCAACGGGGTCGCGGACCGAGTGCGCGTCGTGCGGACTGACGCGGGCGACGAACTCGACGAGGGCTCCGCGCAGCTCGTCCTCTGCAACCCGCCGTTCCACGCGGACACCACGGTGACCACGGACGCGGCCGAGGCGATGTTCCGGAACGCGGCCACGATCCTCCAGTCCGGCGGCGAACTGTGGTGCGTGTGGAACTCGCACCTGCGCTACCGGCCGGTCCTCGAGCGGGCCGTGGGGGTGACGCGGCAGGTGGTGCGGACGCCGAAGTTCACGGTGACGGCGTCGCGGCGAGCGTGACGGGCCGATCGTCCGCCCGGTGACCGCGCCGTCCGATGGCGAGCGACCATCGTCGACGACGCCTGCATCGTCCGGTGCCGCAGGCGGTGCGGTGTCGTTGCCTCGGCACCACACCACCTGCGGAGCTGTCAACCGGTGATCTCGTACGAGCTGCCGTCGACCAAGTGCACCGTGGCGCTGTAGGCGAAGTCGTGCTCCTGGGTGAAGTCGAGTCCGCGCCAAGCGACGATCCAGAAGCCGTCCGCACTCATCGAGGCGGCGTGATCCCCGCTCGCCCGCGTGTGGAACACGATGCCGGACACCTCGAATCCTGCACGCCCGAAGGCTTCATCCGCCTTCGCACCGGTCCAGTTGCCGATGCTGTCGATCTCGACTCCGCGAGCCTCTGGTGCGCTGTGCGACAGGTTCCACTCGCCACCGATGGTGCCGTTCGGCAGTGTGTACCGTTCGTACACACGCTCGCCCTTCCGGACGATCTCGAACGCATGAGCGCCGACGTTCGCCTTCGCGATGACCCCTGCGGCACGGACCTGGTGGACGGCGCTGGGGGCCGCGCTCGCCGGCGCAGCAGCCGCCGTGAACGCGAGGGACGCTCCGATGATGGCCGCGGCCGCTCCCGTGCGACGCATGATGAGTGAGGAACGCATGGTGAGACCTTTCGTCGTGCAAGCACCGGCGGTGCCTGTCACGACCGATCCAATCAACGTGCGAAACGCAGAACATCAGACTGCAGTACGAAGTTGCCTGTGGGGTGACTGCGCGGAACGACGAATGCGCACGGCGGACCGTGCGCATTCGTCGTCAAGGTGAGCAGCTGACCGGCATGGCCAGCGCGACCTCAGGCCGGGACGTAGTCGAACGTGTCGGGGTCCGGGCCGGTGCGGTGGCCCTTGTCGAGCGAGGTGATGTCCGTCATGTCCTCGCCCGAGAGCTCGAAGTCGAAGATCGCGAAGTTCTCCTCGACGCGGGCACGGGTGACCGACTTCGGGAACACGATGTCGCCGCGCTGGATGTGCCAGCGGAGGACGACCTGCGCCGGGGACTTGTCGTGCGCCGAGGCGATGCGGGTGATGGTCTCGTCGTCGAGGACGAGGCCCTGGGCGATCGGGGACCAGGCCTCGGTCGCGATGCCGAGGTCGGCGTTCACCTGACGGAGCTCGTCCTGGGTGAGGTACGGGTGCACCTCGATCTGGTTCACGGCCGGGGTGATCGTGGTCTCGTCACGCAGACGGTGCAGGTGGTGCGCCTGGAAGTTGCTCACGCCGATCGAGCGGGCGGTACCGGCGTGGTAGAGCTCCTCGAGGGCCTTCCAGGTGGGGACGAAGTCCGACACGGTGGGCAGCGGCCAGTGGATGAGGAAGAGGTCGGTGTAGCCGCCGAGCAGGTCGGCCGACTTCTTGCCGTTCTCGGCCGCGAGTGCCGGGTCGTGGAAGCCGTTGTTGAGCTTCGAGGTGACGAAGATCTCCTCGCGCGGGATGCCGGACGCCTCGATGGCCTCGCCGACCTCCTTCTCGTTGCCGTACATCTCGGCAGTGTCGATGTGGCGGTAGCCGACCTCGAGCGCGGTGAGCGTCGCTTCCTTCGTGTCCTCGGGCTTGATCTGGAAGACGCCGAAGCCGAGCTGCGGGATGGTCTTGCCGTCGTTCAGGGTGATGTTCGGAACGGTCATGACCCGAGTCAACCAAAGCCCGCCCAGCGGTCATTCCGGGAACGTTCAGCCCGGGCGAGCCGTTGCACCCGATGGACGCTCGACTACGCCAGCGCAGCCGTGATGTACGCCTGCAGCGCCAGTCCGTACGCCTCGGCAGCATCGTCGGACGTGAAGGAACGGTCAGCACCGCCGACGGTCGCGACCACCGTGAACCCCGCCGACAGGGAGACGAACGCCGGTCCGAGCAGCTCCCGTAGCTGGTCCTCGCGCGGGAGCCAGAGGGACTCCGCGGCATCGACCGAGTCCAGTGCCCACTCGGTCGTCCCGTTGAACCCGAGCACCGTCCCCGAGGGGTAGTCGTGCCGCTCCACGGTCATCTCGGACACCGTGTAGACGTCGTCGTCGACGCCCGGCTTGTCGATCACGAACCGGTCGCCGGTCGCCGGGTGCCACCGCAGGCCGGCGTCGCGCAGGGCGGTGGCGAGTGCAACACTGATCACGCATCCCAGCCTGCCACTCGCGGTCCTGCAAGGTCGCCGTACTAGCATCGCCGAGCACCCCCGCACGCACACGCACCAGCGTTCGCGCGCGCGAACGCGACGACGCCCGGGCAACCGGTGCCGCGCCTCCAGGCCGACGACCCGGCCAGGTGGCCGACATCCGGCCGGCGTCCCGACCGCAGCGGACACCGACCCGTCCGCCGAAGAGAAGGACCCGCATGACCCTCGAACGCGAGGAACTCCGCGACGGCTGGACCGTGACCATGGCGGGTGAGGCGCCGCCCGCGGGCGCGCCGAGCGACGTCGTGGGGCGGACCATCCGCGCCACCGTGCCGGGGCAGGTGCACACCGACCTCGAACGCGAGGGGCTGCTCGCGGACCCGACGTTCGATCGCAACGAGGACGGTGCCAAGTGGGTCGGCCGGGCCGACTGGTCGTACCAGCGCACGGTCGACGTCGACCCGCGTGGCTTCGAGCGCGTGGACCTCGTGTGCGACGGGCTCGACACCGTCGCCGAGCTCAGCCTCGACGGCGTCGTCGTCGGCACGACGCGGAACATGCACCGCCGCTACCGGTTCGACGCGCGGGACAGCACCGGCGGGATCGGTCGGGGGAGCAAGACGCTCGAGGTGCTGTTCGAGTCGCCCTACCGCGAGGCCGGACGCGTCGCCGCGAAGGCCGGCAGCATGCCCGGGCCGTACGACGAACCGTTCCCGTACATCCGGAAGATGGCCTCGAACTTCGGGTGGGACTGGGGGCTCACGGCGGTCACGAGCGGGCCGTGGCGACCGGTCGCGATCGAGCGGTGGTCGACGGCCAGGCTCCGCGACGTCCGCCCGCTGGTCGACGTCGAGGCCGGCGAGGGCGTGCTCGACGCCCACATCACCGTCGAGCGCTCCGGGCTGAACGACCTCGACCAGGACGGCGAGGACGACGACCTCGTCCTCGTCGTGACGGTCAGCGGCCCGACGGCCGACGGCGGGACGACGCGGCAGCGCTCACGGGCGCAGCTCACCCCGAAGGACGACGAGACCGTCGTCACGGTGCGGGTGCCCGAGGTGCAGCGGTGGTGGCCGCGCGGGTACGGCGCGCAGGACATGTACGACGTCGTGGTCGAGCTGCAGACGGTCGACGGCGAGGTCCTCGACCGCTCGGCGTTCCGCAGCGGTTTCCGCTCGACGCGCATCGAGACGACGTCCGACAGCATCGGCAAGCCGTTCAACGTGCACGTCAACGGCACACTCATCGACGTCCGCGGCGTGAACTGGATCCCGGACGACGTGATCGTCTCCCGCGTCACGCGTGACCGGGTCGCCACGCGTCTGCGCGCTGCGGCCGACCTCAACGTCAACCTCGTGCGTGTCTGGGGCGGCGGGGTCTACGAGTCGAACGACTTCTACGAGGTCTGCGACGAGCTCGGCCTGCTCGTCTGGCAGGACTTCCCGTTCGCGTGCTCGGCCTACCCTGAGGGAGAGCCGATCCGCAGTGAGGTCATCGCCGAGGCACGGGACAACGTCGCCCGGCTCGCCCGCCACCCCTCGCTCGTGCTCTGGAACGGCAACAACGAGAACATCTGGCTGCACGAGGTCGACGGCTGGGCGACCGAGCTCGGGGACCGTGGCTGGGGTCTCGACTACTACCTCGACCTGCTGCCGACGATCGTCGACGCGGTCGACCCGTCCCGCTTCTACACGGTCGCGTCGCCGTGGTCGGGCTCCGAGTCGCTCTTCGCGAACGACGTCGACCACGAGACGCACCACTCGTGGGACGTCTGGAACCGGCTGCCCGACACCGCGTACCGCGCCTCCGTGCCGCGGTTCGTCTCGGAGTTCGGCTGGCAGGCGCCGCCGGCGTGGCGCACGCTGCGGTCGGCCGTCTCCGACGAGCCGATGCGCGTCGACTCGCCGGGAGTCGTCCACCACCAGAAGGCAGCGGACGGCATGGCGAAGCTCGCGCGGGGCCTCGCGCCGCGCTTCGGCTCCGTGGCGCCGGCCGAGTTCGACCGGTGGCACTACCTGACGCAGCTCCAGCAGACGCGGGCGATCGCGACGGGCGTCGAGCACTGGCGGACGCACTGGCCGCGCAACACCGGTGTCATCGTGTGGCAGCTCAACGACCTGTGGCCGGTCTCGTCGTGGTCGGCGATCGACTCGGCCGGGAGGCTGAAGCCGCTGGCGCACGAGCTGCGGCGGCTCTACGACGACGTGCTGCTCACGATCCGGCCGGTCTCCGCGGTCCCGGCTGCGGGCGGGGCCGGCTCGGTGGACGGGTCCGGTCCGGTGGGCGCGTCCGGCTCGGTTGGTGAGTCCGGTCCGGCGGGCGCGTCCGGCTCGGTTGGTGAGTCCGGTCCGGCGGGCGCGTCCGGCTCGGTGGGTGAGCCGTCGGGCCAGCCAGGAGGCGCGGATCGCCCCACCACGTCGGCCTCCGCCAGCGAGACGGCTGATCTGGGCGACCTGGCGGACACGCTCTCGCTCGGGGTGTCGCCCGGGTCGTTCGGCAACGCGCCCATCGAGGTGGCCGTCCGCTCGACCCGCACGGGCCACGACAGCGTCGTCCGCGTGCGGCGGGTGAACCTCTCCGGGACGGTCCTCGCCGAGGTCTCGCTCCCCGTCCGTCTGTCCGACGCCGGTGTCGCCGTGGTGGCGCTGCCGGAATCGGTCGGCGTCGTGGACGATCCGACGAAGGAGCTCGTCGTCGCGGACATGGACTGGCGTCGCGCGGTGTGGACGCCGGCTCCCGACAAGGACATGCGCTGGGAGCCGGCACGGTACCGGACAGCGTTCGCCCCGGCGGCCGACGGCGACGGCCTCGACCTCGTCGTCGAGGCCGACGGCCTCGTACGGGACCTCCTCTTCCAGCCCGACCGGGTCGCTCCCGAGGGCTCGGTCGACCGCGGGTTCATGACCCTGCTGCCCGGAGAACGGGTCGCCTACCGGCTGCGCGGCGTGACCGAGGCAGACATCCCGGCGCTGACCTCGGCGCCCGTCACCTGGACCATCACGGACGCACTCTGGCATTGATATGCGAAACGACACCGTGATATTCTGACCGGAGTGCTGCTTCGTCGACCCGAAGGACAGCGGCACCCGGTCGGTCTCCCCGGCCGGTGGCCGACAGGAGGGCTCTTCGATGTCACTCGCGATGCGACCGCTCAGTGCGGTGTCCCGATCCATCGAGGTCGTCGGCACTCCGCAGTCCGACCGGAGCCGTCGCCGCGGTGTGACGGGCATCGGCCTCGCCGGACTCGACCTGGCGTTGCTCCTCGTGGCGTTCGCCGTCGCGCACCTGGTCCGGTTCCCGGGGGAGCTCCCCGTGGGTTCGAGCGCTGCCGGGTGGACCGAGTTCGTGGTCGCTCCCGTGATGATCGTGGCCTGGATGGTCCTGCTCACCGCCTCCCGCAGTCGTGACCCGCGCATCGTCGGCGTCGGCGGCGACGAGTTCCGGCGACTGATCACCGCGAGCCTCGTGACCGTCGCGTCGGTGGCCGGAGTCGCGTACGCGGTCCAGATCGACCTCGCCCGCGGCTACGTCGCCATCGCGTTCCCGCTCGGACTCCTCCTGCTGGCCATCGGTCGGAAGGCCGTCCGGACCGTGCTCGCTCGGCGACGCTGCCGGGGCGAGGGACTGCAGGACGTCCTGCTCGTCGGTGACCTGGACGACGTGACCTACGTCGGACGGCGCATCGCGGCCACCCCTGCTGCCGGGTACCGCGTCCGGGCGGTCATCTCCGACTGCGTCCGCGCCGGGTCCCGGGTGTCGCTCGGTGGCACGAGCGTGCCGGTGATCGACGGGGTCGACAGTGTCCTCGACCGGGCCCAGAGCGAACCGGTGGCAGCCGTGGTGGTCGCCGGCGCGATCCGGGGCGGGCACGAGCGGCTCCGGCGACTCGGCTGGCAGCTGGAAGCGCACGGTGTCGAGCTCGTCGTGTCCTCGCCGCTGGCGGACATCGCAGCCGGTCGGGTGCACGAGCGGCCGGTCGACGGGCTGCCCCTCATGCACGTCGAGACGCCCGACTACCGGCGCCGGATCGGCAAGCGGGCGCTGGACATCGTCGGCGCTGGCCTGGGCCTGCTGCTCCTCGCGCCGGTGTTCGCCGTCATCGCCCTGGTCATCCGCGCGGACGACCGTGGCCACGTGTTCTTCCGTCAGACCCGGGTGGGCCGCGACGGGCAGGAGTTCTCGATCCTCAAGTTCCGGACGATGTGCGTCGATGCCGAGGCTCGGATGGCCGCACTCGAGCAGGAGAACGAAGGCGCCGGACTGCTCTTCAAGATGAAGCAGGACCCGCGCATCACCCGGGTCGGGGCGTTCCTCCGGCGGACGTCGCTCGACGAGTTGCCGCAGCTCTGGAACGTCCTCACCGGTTCGATGAGCCTGGTCGGGCCCCGACCGGCACTCCCGCGAGAGGTCGCCCTGTACGAGGACTTCGCCGACCGTCGGCTGCTCGTGACCCCGGGCATCACCGGGCTCTGGCAGGTGAGCGGCCGCTCGGACCTCGACTGGGCTGACGGTGTCCGGCTCGACCTGCACTACGTCGAGAACTGGTCCTTCGTGCACGACGTCGTCATCCTCGCCCGGACCATCCCGTCCGTGCTGCGCTCCCGAGGCGCCTACTGACCCGATCGCGCCTGACCCGCGATCGGCCGTGCGCACCCCCGGGCTGCAATGGCAGTCCGGGGGTGCTGCCTGTGCGAACGGTGTCCGTTCGGGTGCCCGGCCTGGGTTTCCTGACCGGTGCGAGTTACGATGGGTGCACGACGGACTTCCGCCGCACGCGTCGACGGTGACTCGGAGACGGCGACCAGATCCAGATACCAAGGAGTCATGATGCTCGGAAACCTCGGTGGCGTACACCTGCTGATCATCCTCGGGATCGTCATCCTGTTGTTCGGTGCGACCAAGCTCCCGGCACTCGCCAAGGGCCTCGGGCAGTCGATCAACATCTTCAAGAAGGAGATGGGCGACGACGAGAAGAAGGCCAAGGGCACCGATGCGGGCGTGCAGACCACGACCGTGACGAACACGGCAGCCGAGCCCGCGCCGCAGCCGGTCGTCAACCCCGGCCCGTCGGTCCAGCCGAACTCGGACTCCAGGAACTAGGACCCCAGCCCCGTCCTGTCGGCAGCCCCCGTGACCACGTCGGTCGCGGGGGCTTCGTCGTGTGCGGCCAGTTGCGGCGGCGTGTGGTGTCCGGCGAGTTCTCCACAGGTCCTCGCAGGGGCAGGCGGGACCGTGCCCGGTGGCGGAGGATGGGCACATGACGACCCCTGCCCCGCTTCGCGATGACCGCCGCGTCGTGCTCGTCGTCGCGATCCTGTCGTCCTTCGTCGTGGGACTCGACTCGAGCGTCGTGAACGTGGCGCTCCCGGCGATCCGTGACGAACTCGGCGGGGGACTGGTCGTCCAGCAGTGGACGGTGGACGCGTACCTCGTCACGCTCGGTTCGCTCATCCTCGTGGCAGGCAGTCTGTCCGACCTGTTCGGACGCGTCCGCATCATCACGTGGGGCCTCGTGGTCTTCGGGATCGCCTCGATCGTGTGCGCGGTCGCCCCCACCGGCGAGGTCCTCATCGTCGCCCGGGCACTGCAGGGCGTCGGCGGTGCACTCGTCACCCCGAGCGCCCTCGCACTCATCGTGGCGGCGTTCCGCGGTGCGGCGCAGGCGAAGGCGATCGGCACGTGGACGGCCTGGTCGAGTGCGGCGACGATCCTCGGTCCGGTCGTCGGCGGGCTCGTCGTGGACGGCATCGGCTGGCGGTGGATCTTCGTGTTGACGGCCGTGCCGATCGTCGTCACGATCCCGCTCGTGTCGCGGATCTCGGCGGACGTACGGGTGGGTCCTCGAGCACACGTGGACGTGGTCGGAGCGGTGCTCGCCGTCGTGGGCGTCGGTGGTGTCGTCCTCGCGCTGATCGAGCAGGAGCGCCTCGGGTGGGATGCACCGGTCGTCCTCGCTGCGCTGGTGCTCGGTGGGGCCGCGCTCGTGGCCTTCGTACCGTGGGAGCTCCGTGTCACCCGCAGGCACGGCGCGCCGCTCGTCCCGCTCGAGCTCTTCCGTGCGCGGAACTTCAGCGTCGGCAACCTCGCGACCCTGTCGATCTACGGGGCCCTCGGGATGGTGTTCTTCGTCGTGACGCTGTTCCTGCAAGAGGTCTGGCGTTTCCCGGCCTGGCTCGCCGGCCTCGCGACGCTCCCGCCGACCGTGATGCTCCTGCTCCTCTCCACCACCGTCGGCTCGTTCGCCGGGCGGTGGGGACCGCGATGGTTCATGGCGACCGGCCCGGCGATCGCCGCGGTCGGGGCGCTCCTGCTCCTGTTCGCCGGTGACGAGCCGGTCGGGTACTGGTGGTCGGTGCTCCCCGGTCTGGTGCTCATCGGTACGGGGATCGCGCTCATGGTGACGCCGCTGACGAGTGCGGTCCTCGGGTCGGTCCCGCAGTCCGAGGCCGGTGCGGGCTCGGCCGTCAACAACGCGATCGCGCGGATCGCCGGGCTCGTCATGGTGGCGCTCGCGGGGATCGTCCTCGGCGGAGCCGTCAGCGTCGAGGGACTCCACCGCGCGATGGTCGTGATGTCGCTGCTGCTCATCGCGGGCGCGCTCGTGAGTGCCGTCGGGATACGGAATCCGGGATCGACGGGAATCTCTCGGAGCGAACGCAAGTTGAGTGGAGTAGACTCAACTCCAGTACCAACGCAACGAAAGGACGGAACGCATGGCGAACCTCCAGGGCGCTCCTGACTCGCAAGAGCGACAGAAGACCGCCCTCGAGCAGTACGGCGTCGACCTCACGGCGATCGCCCGCAACGGCAAGCTCGACCCGGTGATCGGGCGCGATGCCGAGATCCGACGCGTCTCCCAGGTGCTGACGCGCCGCACGAAGAACAACCCCGTGCTCATCGGTGAACCCGGTGTCGGCAAGACGGCCGTCGTCGAAGGACTCGCCCAGCGGATCGTCGCGGGCGACGTCGCCGACTCCCTCAAGGACAAGCGGCTCGTGTCGCTCGACATCTCAGCCCTCATCGCCGGCGCGAAGTACCGCGGCGAGTTCGAGGAACGGCTCAAGGACGTGCTCAAGGAGATCAACGAGTCCGACGGGCAGGTCATCACCTTCATCGACGAGCTGCACACGCTCATGGGAGCCGGCGGGGGCGAAGGCTCCGTGGCTGCGTCGAACATGCTCAAGCCGATGCTCGCGCGCGGTGAACTCCGACTCATCGGTGCGACGACGCTCGACGAGTACCGCGAGTACATCGAGAAGGACGCCGCCCTCGAACGGCGTTTCCAGCAGGTCTTCGTGGGGGAGCCCAGTGTCGAGGACACCGTGGCGATCCTCCGCGGGCTCAAGGAGCGCTACGAAGCGCACCACAAGGTGACCATCAACGACTCCGCGCTCGTGGCGGCGTCGAGTCTGTCGAACCGGTACATCTCCGGCCGGCAACTGCCGGACAAGGCGATCGACCTCATCGACGAGGCGGCGAGCCGGCTCCGGATGGAGATCGACTCGAGCCCGGTCGAGATCGACGAGCTCAAGCGCACCGTGGACCGGTTGCGCGTCGAGGAGTTCGCGCTGAAGCAGGAGAAGGACGACGCGTCGAAGGCGCGGCTCGAGACCCTGCGTGCCGAGCTCGCGAGCCGCGAGACACTGTTGGCCGAGCTCGAGCAGCGGTGGCAGACGGAACGCGCCACCCTCAACCGGATCGGTGAGCTCAAGCAGCAGCTCGACGACCTCAACATGCGGTCCCAGCGGGCGCAGCGCGAGGCCGACTACGAACTGGTGTCGCGCATCGAGTACAGCGAGAAGCCCCGGATCGAGGCCGAGCTGGCCGCCGCCGAGCAGGCCGAGCAGGCCGACCGCATGGTGAACGACAGCGTCACCGACGAGGACATCGCCGCGGTGATCGCGCAGTGGACGGGCATCCCCCTCGGGCGCCTGCTGCAGGGCGAGACCGAGAAGCTCCTGCACCTCGAGAACGAACTCGGCCGCCGGATCATCGGGCAGCGCTCCGCCGTCTCGACGGTCTCCGAGGCGGTCCGCCGCACCCGCGCGGGCATCTCGGACCCCGATCGCCCGACCGGCTCGTTCCTGTTCCTCGGGCCCACCGGCGTCGGCAAGACCGAGCTGGCCAAGGCGCTCGCCGAGTTCCTGTTCGACGACGAGAAGGCCCTCGTGCGGATCGACATGAGCGAGTACGGCGAGAAGCACTCGGTCGCCCGGCTGATCGGCGCCCCGCCCGGGTACGTCGGCTACGAGGCCGGTGGGCAGCTCACCGAGACCGTCCGCCGTCGCCCGTACTCCGTGGTGCTGCTCGACGAGATCGAGAAGGCCCACCCCGAGGTCTTCGACGTGCTCCTGCAGGTCCTCGACGACGGGCGCCTGACCGACGGCCAGGGTCGGACGGTGGACTTCCGGAACACGATCCTCATCCTGACGTCGAACCTCGGGTCGCAGTTCATGACCGACCAGTCGATCACGGACGTGCAGCGCGAGGAGGCCGTCCGCGAGCTCGTGGCGCAGGCGTTCCGGCCCGAGTTCATCAACCGACTCGACGACATCGTCGTGTTCCAGGCGCTCACCGAAGAGGACCTCGGGCAGATCGTGTCCCTCTACGTCGACCGGCTCGCCCGTCGGCTGACCGACCGACGGCTGGAGCTGGCCGTCACGCCGGACGCCCGGGCCTGGCTCGCCGAGCGCGGGTACGACCCGGTGTACGGAGCACGTCCGCTCCGTCGGCTCATGCAGCGGCAGATCGACGACCGGCTCGCGCGGGCCATCCTCGCCGGCGACGTGCGCGACGGCGACACCGTCCGGGTCGACGTCGCCGCGGGCGGCGACGAGCTGACGGTGGAGCCGTTCGAGCTCGCGGAGATCGTCGAGGAGTAGGCGGCGCACGAGACGTGACTCCCGGGCCCACGCCGCCGGTCCCGGGCGGACGCGTCAGCGGCCGCCCGGCCGTGCCGGTGGGGCGAGGCGCGG
>NZ_JAUZED010000057.1:0-3574 GCF_030705415.1 Curtobacterium sp. A7_M15
CGCGCGGCCGACGCGCCCACGCGGCCGCGCGAGCGGGCAGGATGACGGGTGTGAGCCTCCAGTCCCGACCCACCTCCCAACGCGCCGACGTCCGGCGCTGGCGCCGGTACCTCGCCGACGAGCGGGCGGAAGCCGCCGTCTACCGGAACCTCGCGGCACGACGACACGGCGAGGAACGCGAGATCCTGTCCGCCCTGGCCGAGGCCGAGGGGCGGCACGAGCAGCACTGGCTCGACCTGCTCGGGGACGACGTCGGGCGGCCGCAGCGGGGGAGCCTCCGAACCCGGGTGCTCGCCTCGCTGGCGAAGCGGTTCGGGTCGGTGTTCGTCCTCGCGCTGATGCAGCGGGCCGAGGACCGTTCGCCCTACGCCGACGACGCGGACGCCACCGCGAGCATGGCGGCCGACGAGCGGATCCACGGCGAAGTGGTCCGCGGGCTCGCCAACCGCGGGCGGATGCGCCTCTCCGGGACGTTCCGCGCGGCGGTGTTCGGCGCGAACGACGGACTGGTGTCGAACCTGGCGCTCATCATCGGTGTGAGCGCGTCGGGGGCGGACCGGCACTTCGTGCTCCTGAGCGGCATCGCGGGACTCCTCGCCGGGGCGCTCTCGATGGGGGCGGGCGAGTACGTCTCGGTGCGGTCGCAGCGCGAGCTCCTCACGGCCTCGGCTCCGCACCCCGAGGCCGGTCGTGCCGTCGCGGACCTCGACGTCGACGCGAACGAACTCGCCCTCGTCTACCGTGCGCGGGGCATGTCCGAGGCGGAGGCGCAGCAGCACGCCGACGACGTCCTCGGGGGTGCCGCGGTGACGGGCGGTGCGCCGGTCGACGACCACGAGGCGATCGGCAACGGCATGAGCGCAGCCGTCTCGAGCTTCTGCTTCTTCGCATCGGGCGCGATCATCCCGGTGCTCCCGTACCTGTTCGGGCTCGAGGGGTGGGCGGCGATCGCGATCGCGGCGCTCCTCGTCGGGATCGCCCTGCTCGGCACCGGCGCGGTGGTCGGGGTGCTGAGCGGTGCGTCGCCGCTGCGGCGGGCGCTCCGGCAACTCGCGATCGGGTTCGGCGCCGCAGCGGTCACCTACGGACTCGGGCTGCTGTTCGGGACGGGCAGCGCCTAGCGCGACCGGACGAAGAGCGAGCAGCCGAGGGGCGGGCCCGCTCGCGCTACCGGCGCACGGCGGCCCTGGGCGGGAGCAGCAGGAGGGCCGCAGCCCCGACCACGATGAGCGCGATGCCCGAGAAGACCATGAACACCGTCAGCGCGAGTCCCGGAGCGACCAGCACGACCACGCCCCCGAGGATCGACAGCACCCCGCTCACGATCGACGGGACCCGTGACGAGCCGGGGTGTCCCACGAACCCGCCGATCAACGACGCGATCCCCTCGACGATGAACCCGACGCCGGCGAGCACCGCGTAGACGACGAGCGGCACGGCGGGATCGAGCAGCGTCACGAGCCCGGCCACACCGACCAGGGCGCCGACGACACCGGACGTCCACCGCCACACGGGCGGTGTGCCGTGACCCCGGACCGCGGCGAACACCCGCAGCGCGCCGGCCACGACGAGGTACACGCCGAAGAGCAGCGCGACGACGACGAGTGACGGCCGAGGCCACACGATCGCGACGATGCCGAGGGCGATGGCGACCACCGCGGTGACGATGACGAACACGCGGAACGTGCGGACGGCGCGAGAGTCCACGAGCACTCCTCCCTGTCAGGTCTGCTCGTCTCGACGCTACCTCGGTCGACCTGGCTCGGTTCGTGCCGCCGGGTGCGACGGTGTGCGACCGGGTGCAACCGGATGCAACCTCCGCCGCCGTAGCCTTCGGACAGGCGCGGATCCAGCGCCCCGACAGAGTCGTCGAAAGGTGTCCACCATGACCATCGCCCCGTCACCGACCACCTACGCCGCACCCGGCGAGGAGGGGTCCCTCGTCTCGTACCGGTCCCGGTACGACCACTACATCGGCGGCGCGTACGTCCCGCCGGCCGGGGGACAGTACTTCGAGAACCCCACCCCCGTCACCGGCAAGGTGTTCACCGAGATCGCCCGCGGGGACTCCACCGACGTCGACCGTGCCGTCGAGGCGGCATGGAAGGCGTTCCCGGCGTGGGGCCGGACGAGCGTCGCCGAACGGGCCGGCATCCTCAACAGGATCGCGGACCGGATGGAGCAGAACCTCGAGGCCCTGGCCGTCGCGGAGACGTGGGAGAACGGCAAGCCGATCCGCGAGACGATCGGCGCGGACATCCCGCTCGCGATCGACCACTTCCGGTACTTCGCCGGGGCCGTCCGCGCGCAGGAGGGATCGACGGGGGAGATCGACCACGACACCGTCGCCTACCACTTCCACGAACCGCTCGGCGTCGTCGGGCAGATCATCCCGTGGAACTTCCCCATCCTCATGGCGGTGTGGAAGCTCGCTCCGGCACTGGCGGCGGGCAACTGCGTCGTCCTGAAGCCGGCAGAGCAGACGCCGGCGTCCATCCACGTGCTGATCGACCTGATCGGGGACCTGCTGCCCGCCGGCGTCCTCAACGTCGTGAACGGCTTCGGCATCGAGGTCGGTGCACCGCTCGCCCAGCACCCGGACATCCGCAAGGTCGCCTTCACCGGGGAGACCACGACGGGCCGGCTGATCATGCAGTACGCGTCGCAGAACCTCATCCCCGTCACGCTCGAACTCGGCGGGAAGAGCCCGAACGTCTTCTTCGCCGACGTCGCACAGGAGCAGGACGCCTTCTACGACAAGGCCCTCGAAGGGTTCGCGTTCTTCAACCTCAACCAGGGCGAGGTCTGCACGTGCCCGTCCCGCGCACTCGTCGCGAAGGAGATCTACGACGGGTTCGTCGCGGACGGCCTCGACCGCGTGCGCGCCGTCAAGCAGGGCCACCCGCTCGACCTGTCGACGATGATCGGCGCGCAGGCGTCGAACGACCAGCTCGAGAAGATCCTGAGCTACATCGACATCGGCAAGCAGGAGGGCGCGAAGCTCCTCACCGGTGGTGAACGGGCGGACCTCGGCGGCGACCTGTCCGGCGGGTACTACGTCACGCCGACCGTGTTCGAAGGGGACAACTCGATGCGGATCTTCCAGGAGGAGATCTTCGGACCGGTCCTCGCCCTGACGAGCTTCGACGGCTACGACGACGCGATCTCCATCGCGAACGACACCCTGTACGGTCTCGGCGCCGGTGTGTGGAGCCGCGAGGCCACCACGCTCTACCGAGCCGGCCGAGACATCCAGGCCGGGCGGGTGTGGGAGAACACCTACCACCAGTACCCCGCCGGAGCGGCGTTCGGCGGCTACAAGCAGTCCGGCATCGGACGGGAGAACCACAAGATGATGCTGGAGCACTACCAGCAGACGAAGAACCTCCTGGTGTCCTACGCCGAGGGCCCGATGGGCTTCTTCTGATGCCCGACACCGACGACCGGCCCGGCACCGACGGCCTGCCCGCCACCGCCCGCGTCGCGGTGACGCCGGCGGCGAGGGAGCTCCTGCGCTCCCTCGCCGCCCGGCACGCGCCCCGCAAGTTGCCACCCGCGGGGGGGGGGGGCGGAG
>NZ_JAUZED010000057.1:3584-22267 GCF_030705415.1 Curtobacterium sp. A7_M15
CCCCCCGCCGCCCGCCCCCCCCCCGCCCGCGCCGGGGTCCCCCGGGGGGCGGGGGCCCCCCGCCCCCCCCCCCCCCCCCGGCACGGCCCGCTCATGTTCCACCAGTCGGGCGGGTGCTGCGACGGCTCCAGCCCGATGTGCTACCCCGTCGGCATGTTCCGCACCGGGTCGGGCGACGTGCTGCTCGGTGCGCTCGAGGTCGACGGCACCGCACCGATCGAGGTGTACATGTCCCGCTCGCAGTTCGAGTACTGGAAGTACACCCACCTCACGATCGACGTCGTGGACGGTCGTGGCGCAGGGTTCTCCCTCGAGGTACCGGAGGGTAAGCGCTTCCTCACCCGCTCGAGGATGCTGGACGACGCCGAGCTGACGGACCTCGGCCTGGTGCCGGTCGGCACTGGTCAGACCGGGGGGCCGGACGTAGGCTGACCGCACCGATCGCGACGGCGCGACCGGGAGACCGGGCAGGAGGGCGCATGCGCGAACCGTCCGGTCTCCGCCCGCTCGTCGCAGCGTCGTGGCGTCGCTCCGCACGCGTCGATCCCGAGGCCGTCCCGACGCCCTCGGTCGGCGAGGACGAACTCGATGCCCTCCGCCGTGCCGGGCCACTCGGCACGGCGCTCCCGGTCGTCCGACGGCTCCTGCTCGACGACGTCCGCTCGGCGGGCTGCGTCGTCGCCCTCGCCGATGCGGCGGGGCGGCTCGTGTGGGTCGACGGTGCGCGGTCTGCCCGTCGCGCGGCGGAGGGCATGGGGTTCGTCCCGGGCGCCGACTGGGCCGAGGAGCGTGCCGGGACGAGCGCGCCGGGGACCGCGCTCCGCCTGGGTCGTGCCGTGCAGATCCACGCCGAGGAGCACTACGCCACGGCGGTGAAGGGCTTCTCGTGCACGGCGGTCCCGCTGCGCGACGCCGCGGGCGCGCTCGTCGGTGCGCTCGACATCACGGGCGACGACCGTGCCGTCGAACGCCACACGCTGCCGCTGCTGGCAGCGACGGCGGCGGCGGCGGAGGCGGAGCTCGCGCTGGCAGCGCTCTCGGCCCGGACCACCCGCCGGTCGGTGGGGTCCCCGTCTGCCGAGCTCACCCTGCTCGGGTCCGACACCGCGACGCTCCGCTTCGGATCGCGCTCGGTCGCGTTGTCCGAACGGCACTCCGAGATCCTCGCGGTGCTCGCCGCGACCCCGGAGGGTCTTCCCGCGGCCGACCTCGCGGTCGCGGTCTACGGGGACGCGCGCGCCGTCCAGACGCTGCGGGCCGAGGTGGTGCGGCTCCGGCGCGTCCTCGCAGACCACGCGCCCGACGCGCGCCTGACGTCGCGGCCGTACCGCCTGGAGGGGATCCGCACCGACGTCGAGACCGTCCTGTCCGCGCTCGACCGCGGGGCGCGCCTCCAGGCCGTCGACCGGTACCCCGGGCCGGTCCTGCCGGGGTCCGCGTCGCCCGGTGTCGACGACCTGCGGGACCGGGTCCGGTCCCGGTTCCGCGAGTCGCTCCTCCAGGACGGCGGGGTGGACGCCCTGCAGGCGTGGGTGCGCACCGCGGACGGCTCCACCGACGAGCCGGTCCTCCGAGCGCTGCTCGCGGCGCTGCCGCGTCGATCACCGCGGCGCGCGAGTGTCGTGGCGGCGATCGAGGCGATCGAGCGACCCTGAGGGGACGGCTTCGCCGGCTCGGGAGGCACGGCACACGTCGGCCCGTCGGCGGACGTCCCGTGCCTCCCGCGGCGGGTGCGAGGCGGTCAGGATCCGCTCGTCGGCTCCGGTGTCGAGGTGGCGTCCGCGCCGGGCGCGGCCGGCGGGGTGGGTGCCTTCCCGTCCTTCGACGGCGTGGGTGCCTTCCCGTCCTTCGGCGGCGTGGGTGCCTTCCCGTCCTTCGGCGGCTTCGGTGCCTTCCCGTCCTTCGTGGGCTTCGGCGCCTTCCCGTCCTTCGGCGGTGTCGGTGCCGTGCCGTCGGCGGGCGGCCCGGCGACGCACTCGGGCGCGGTGCCGGTGGCGTCGTTCTCACCCGGGCCGGCGGCCGGACCATCGGTGGGCGCGCCGGTCGGTGTTCCGGACGGCGCTCCGGTCGCCGCCGGGCTCGGCGTGGCGGGGGCGGCCACGGCGGCGCTCACCCCGATCCCGCCGAGGACCAGCACGGCTGCCGCGGCGGACCCGATCCCGATCGTGCGGAGTGTCCGCCGGCGCTTCGTGCCCTGTTCGTTCTCCATCGTGTGCTCCTGTTCGTCGATCGGTCGACCGGGCGGTCCACCGACGAGGACGACGCTCGGGTTCGAATCTGAAGCAGGACTGAAGCATTCGTGGAGCACAGGGTTTCTCCAGGCCGTTCCATGCTCCGTGCTGGCGGAGCCGACCTACGGTGTCCGCCGTGACCGCACCCGCCCGCATCCTGGTCGTCGAGGACGACGACTCCCTCCGCACCGCCGTCGTGACGACCCTCCGCGCCGAGGGGTTCTCCGTCGCCGAGGTCGCGGACGGTCGCGCCATCGCCGCCGACCTCGACCGCACCGCCCCGGACCTCGTCCTGCTCGACTGGATGCTCCCCGGACCGAGCGGCATCCTGCTGGCCGCTCGCATCCGGGCCCGGTCGGACGCTGCGGTCGTGATGACCACGGCGCGCGACGAGCTCGACGACCGACTGCGCGGGTTCGCCGAGGGCGCGGACGACTACGTCGTGAAGCCCTTCGCCATGGCGGAGCTCGTCGCCCGGGTGACGGCCGTGCTGCGGCGCCGGGGCCGTGTGCCGTCCGTGATCGAGGTGGGCGACCTGGTGCTCGACCCGGACGGCTCGACGGTCCGTCGCGCCGGGGTGCTGCTCGACCTGACCGCGACCGAGTTCCGGCTCCTCCGCTTCCTCGCCGAGAGCCGCGGGCGGACGGTGTCGAAGGGACAGATCACGACACAGGTGTGGGGGTACGAGGACGTCGCGCCGAACCTCGTCGAGGTCCACCTCAGCGCGCTGCGTCGGAAGATGGAGGCGCACGGCCCGCGGCTCGTGCACACCGTCCGGGGTCTCGGGTACCGGCTCGCGGTCGACCGGGGAGCGGCGTGATGCGCAACGGACGGTTGCGCACGACCTCGCTCCGGCTGCGGACGGTCGTCGCGATCCTGGTGCTCCTCACCGTCCTGCTGACCGCGCTCGTCGTCGCCGTCGAGGCCGTCCTCGGAGCCAGGCTGACCGCTCAGGTCGAGGACCGTCTGCGCGACAGGGCGTCCGCTGCGGCCGCACTCGTCGGTGTGCTGGACGCGAGCGACCTCGCGGATCGACTGTCGGCGCAGGGACTCTCCGTGCGGATCGTCGAGCCGGACGGCGCCGCGGTCGAGGCCGGCCCCAGCCCCGAGCAACTCCGGAAGGGACCACCGGACCCGGCCGGCCTCCCCGGACCGGCGGCGCGATCCTCTGCGGCTCCGTCGACCACCGCCTCGTCGAGCAGTGACGGGGCTGCCGTCACGTCGTCGTCGGTGCACGAGGACGACGGCGTGCTGACCCTCCGCACCGACCTCGCGGACGGCACCCGCATCACTCTGACCGCCGGGACGCGTGACGTGCAGGAGACGCTGACGCAGCTCGGCTGGGTGATGGGCGGCGCGTCGGCCGCGTTCCTCGGGGTCGCCGTCGTCGGCGTCGTGCTCGTCGTCCGGCGCTCGCTGCGTCCCCTCGACGAGATGACCGCCGCCGCCCGATGCATCACGGCGGGGGACCGCGGACGCCGACTCCGACCCTCCCGCACCGACACCGAGATCGGGCGGGTGGCACTCGCACTAGACGAGATGCTCGACGCCGTCGAGGGCGCCGAGGCACAGGCCGTCGCCGCCGAGGAACGAGTCCGCTCCTTCCTGTCCGACGCCGCCCACGAGCTGCGGACACCGGTCGCCGGGGTCCGGGCAGCGGCCGACACCCTCGTCCGCAACGGGCCAGCCGACCCGGCGACGAACGAGGTGCTCGCGGTGCACGTCGTCCGACAGGCAGACCGCGCGGCACGACTCGTGGACGACATGCTGACGATGGCGCGTCTCGACCGGGGGATCGCGCTCGACCGGCGTCCGACGGACCTCGTCGACTGGCTGGCCGCCGAGGTCGAACGACTCCGCATCCGACTGCCCGGTCCGGACATCCGCGTCGAGGTCCCCGAGCACCCGGTCGCCGCCGACGTGGACCCCGACCGGCTCGCCCAGGTCCTCGGCAACCTCGTCGACAACGCCGCGAGGGCCACCGGTGGCGCCGGCACGGTCCGGATCAGCCTCGGTGCCGGTCGCGACGAGGCCCGACTCCGTGTCGAGGACGACGGCCCCGGCATCCCGGAAGCGGACCGCGAGCGCGTGTTCGACCGACTCGTCCGACTCGAGGACGCGCGCGACACCCGCTCCGGCGGCGCCGGCCTCGGGCTGCCGATCGCGCGCGGGATCGTCCGCGCGCACGGCGGCTCCCTCGTGCACGGGGCCGACGGTGGGCTCGGTGGTGCGGTGTTCGACGTCCGCCTCCCCGCGGGCGCCGCAGGGGCCGGCCGTGCTGCTAGCCTGATGCCCTACGCGAGTGTGGTGGAATGGTAGACACGGGGCACTCAAAATGCTCTGCTTCACGGCGTGCGGGTTCGAGTCCCGCCACTCGTACAAGGCAGCTCACGGCGTGCGGGACCGTTCCGACCTCCGGGTCCCGCCACTCGTACAACGCAGGACTCTCCGCCTGACGAACGCGACTTCCGACGTCTAGTAGGCTTCCGGGTGTGAGTGACACAGAAGCAACTGCAACAGCACCCCGTCGCGTCGTCGTCGCCGAGGACGAGTCGCTCATCCGCCTCGACATCGTCGAGATCCTCCGCGACAACGGGTTCGACGTCGTCGGCGAAGCGGGTGACGGCGAGACCGCCGTGCAGCTCGCGACCGACCTCCGTCCCGACCTCGTCGTGATGGACGTCAAGATGCCGCAGCTCGACGGCATCTCCGCCGCCGAGAAGCTCTCCAAGAACCACATCGCTCCCGTGGTCCTCCTCACGGCGTTCAGCCAGAAGGACCTCGTCGAGCGTGCGACCGAGGCCGGCGCCCTCGCCTACGTCGTCAAGCCGTTCACCCCGAACGACCTCCTCCCCGCGATCGAGATCGCCCTCTCGCGGCACCAGCAGATCATCACGCTCGAGGCCGAGGTCGCCGACCTCGTCGAGCGCTTCGAGACCCGCAAGCTCGTCGACCGTGCCAAGGGCCTGCTCAACGAGAAGATGGGCCTCACCGAGCCCGAGGCGTTCCGCTGGATCCAGAAGGCCTCGATGGACCGCCGCCTCACGATGCACGACGTCGCCAAGGCGATCATCGAGCAGCTCAGCGCCAAGAAGTAGCGAACCGCTCGCTCACGGAGCGCCGTCGGACCCGGTGTCCGGCGGCGCTTCTGCGTTCCCGAAGCCTCCCGGAGCCGGACTGCGTGCACCAGGCCGACCACCTGGCAGGCTGGAGCCATGGACGACGTGGTGATCCGTTCCTCCAGGCCCGACGACATGTCGGCGGTGGCCGACCTGCGGTGGCAGTGGAGCGTCGAGGAAGGCGGAGCGACGCCGGGGGTGACCCAGGACGAGTACCGCGAGGCGATGTCGGCGTTCGCCGCCGCTCACCCCGAGACCCACCGCTGCGTGGTCGCCGAACGCGACGGCCGGGTGCTCGGCATGGCGTGGCTCGGGCTCGTGGCACGGCCCCCGACGCCGGACCGTCCCGGGCGACGGCTGACCGCGGACGTGCAGACCGTCTACGTCCACCCCGACCTGCGGGGTGCGGGCGTCGCGAAGCGCCTCGTGACCGCGTTGCTCGAGGTCGCCGACGAGCTCGGCGTGGAGCGGACCTCGGTGCACTCGAGCGTCGAGGGGGAGACCCTCTACCGTCGTCTCGGGTTCGGCGATGCCCGACTGCTGCTGCAGCGCCCGCCCGAGGACTGATCCCTCAGCCGCGCGCCGGCAGCTGCTGCAGTGTCCAGGCGTTCCCGTCCGGGTCGGTGAAGAAGACGAAGCGTCCCCACGGCATCTCGTCCACGCCGATCGCGTCCACGCCCAGGCCCTGCAGGTGCGCGAGGGCCTCGTCGGCGTCGGGCACGACGACCTGGATCGACTTGAGTGATCCGGGAACGACGTCGGGCGACATGATGCCCTCGCCGAAGGCGATCGAGCAGGCCGACCCGGGCGGTGTCGCCTGCACGAACCGGAGCTCGTCGGAGACGCGCTGGTCGTGGTCGATCGAGAAGCCGATCCGTTCGTAGAACTCGCGGGAACGGTCGACGTCGCTGACGGGGACGAGGATCAGTTCGATCCTCCAGTCGGTGGCGGGCACGGGTCACTCCTTCGTGACGCCCGCTGGTGTCAGCGGGCTTTGCGGATCATGTTGGTGATGCGCACGGTGGAGCAGCGCCGCCCCTGGTCGTCGGTGAGGACGATCTCGTGCGTGGTGAGCGTGCCGCCCAGGTGCAGTGCCGTGCAGGTACCGGTGACCAGGCCGCTCGTGGCGCTCCGGGAGTGCGAGGCGTTCAGCTCGATGCCGACCGCGTACCGACCGGGGCCGGCGTGCACGTTCGCGGCCATCGAGCCGAGGCTCTCGGCGAGGACGACGTAGGCGCCGCCGTGCAGCAGACCGACCGGTTGGCGGTTGCCCTCGACCGGGATCGTGCCCACCGCGCGCTCGGCCGTGAGCTCGGTGATGACCATGCCCATCTTCTCGGCGAGCTCGCCCATCCCGCGGTCGGCGAGGCGTTCGTCGACGGTCCCGGTGGTGGTGGCTTCGTCGGTCACGCTGGCGGACTCCCGTGTCGGATGGCGTCGGTAGGCTGTCCGGGTGTCGGACTCCGCAAAGCCTACCCTCATGGTCATCGACGGCCACTCGCTCGCCTTCCGGGCCTTCTACGCGCTGCCGGTCGACAGTTTCGTGAACCGTGACGGGCAGCACACGAACGCCATCCACGGCTTCATCTCGATGCTGCTCATGCTCCTCCAGCGTGAGAAGCCGACGCACCTCGCGGTCGCCTTCGACATCTCGCGGTTCTCGTTCCGCACGCGCGAGTACGAGGACTACAAGGGCACCCGCTCCGAGACCCCGCCGGAGTTCAAGGGACAGATCCCGCTCCTCCAGCAGGCGCTCGAGGCGATGGGCATCACCACCGTGACGAAGGAGGACTACGAGGCCGACGACATCCTCGCCACCTTCGCCCGCCAGGGTGCCGAGCAGGGCTACCAGGTGTACGTGGTGTCCGGCGACCGTGACTCGATCCAGCTCGTGAACGACGACGTCACGCTGCTGTACCCGTCGGTCCGCGGCGTGTCCGAGCTCACACGCTACGACCGTGACAAGGTGTACGAGCGCTACGGCATCGAGCCGCACCAGTACCCCGACATCGCGGCGCTCGTCGGCGAGACCAGCGACAACCTCATCGGCATCGACAAGGTCGGTGAGAAGACCGCGGTGAAGTGGATCACGGCGTACGGCTCGCTCGACGGGGTCCTCGAGCACGCCGACGAGATCAAGGGCGTGGTCGGCAACAACCTGCGCGAGCAGAAGGACCGGGCGATCCGGAACCGCAAGCTCAACCGGCTCGTGAACGACGTCGAGCTCCCCGTGGGGCCGGCGGACGTCGCACTCCGCCCGCTCGACGAGACCGCGGTGCGCGAGCTCTTCGCGAAGCTGCAGTTCCGCACGCTGCTCGACCGCGTGTTCAAGGTCGCCGGCACGGGCGAGCCGTCCGAGACCACCGCGACCGAGGGCGGCGTCGACGACGGTGCCCCGGTGCCGCCGAAGGTCACGACGATCATCGACGAGGAGCTCGGCTACTGGCTCGAGCGCAAGGCGAAGGACGCGGCCAACGGGTTCGGCGTCGCGGTCGAGGTCATCGACGGACGCCTCAGCGCCATCGGCATCGCCACCCACGACGACGCGGTCCTCGTGCCGGGTGGCAGCGGCGCGAAGGACTACGAGCAGCTCGCGGCCTGGTTCGCGTCCGACGCCCCGAAGCACTTCCACGACGCCAAGACGGCGATCAAGGCCCTCGCCACGGTCGGCTTCGAGGTGAACGGCATCGCCGGCGACGCCCGTCTGACCGGCTGGCTCGCGCAGCCGGGCAAGCAGGGGCAGCCCCTGGCCGACCTCGTCTACCAGGAACTCGGGGAAGAGCTCCCGACTGCCGACCCGAACCAGCTCGTCCCCGAGACCGACCCGGTGAACGTCGGTGTGCACGCGTGGTTCGTCCTCCGGGTGAGCACAGCCCTGCGCGCACGTCTCGACGAGTCCTCGCTCACGGTCCTCGACGACATCGAGCTCCCGCTCGTGCCGGTCCTCGCCGGCATGGAGACCACCGGTGTCGCCATCGACCGTCCGGTGCTCACCGGTCTCTCGCACGACCTGGGGGAGCGTGCGGCCGAACTCGCGCAGCAGGCCTTCGCCGAGATCGGGCACGAGGTCAACCTCGGCTCGCCCAAGCAGCTGCAAGAGGTCCTCTTCACCGAGCTCGTGATGCCGAAGACGCGCAAGACGAAGACCGGCTTCTCGACCGACGCCGCGAGCCTCGCCGACCTGCAGGAACAGCACCCGCACCCGTTCCTCGGCCTGCTGCTCCAGCACCGCGACGCCACCAAGCTCCGGCAGATCGTGGACACGCTCGACGCCGCGATCGTCGACGGCCGCATCCACACCCGCTACGAGCAGACCGGCAGCAGCACCGGTCGCATCTCGTCGACCGACCCGAACCTGCAGAACATCCCGGTGAAGACCGCGGTGGGGCGCCGGGTCCGGTCGGCGTTCGCGGTCGCCGAGCCCTACACGACGCTCATCACGGCGGACTACTCGCAGATCGAGATGCGCATCATGGCGCACCTGTCCGGTGACCCGGGGCTCATCCAGGCCTTCAACGAGGGCGAAGACCTGCACCGGTTCGTCGGCGCCCGTGTGTTCTCGGTCGAGCCGGCCGACGTCACCCCCGAGATGCGCACCAAGGTGAAGGCGATGTCGTACGGCCTCGCCTACGGCCTCAGCCCGTTCGGCCTGTCGAAGCAGCTCCGCATCGAGCAGTCCGAGGCGAAGACGCTCATGACCGAGTACTTCGCCCGGTTCGGCGCGGTGCGCGACTACCTCCGTGGCGTGGTCGAGCAGGCGCGCGAGGACGGCTACACCGAGACCATCTTCGGTCGCCGTCGCCCGTTCCCCGACCTGAAGAGCCCGAACCGCGTGCTTCGCGAGAACGCCGAGCGCGCGGCGCTCAACGCCCCGATCCAGGGTTCCGCGGCGGACATCATGAAGATCGCGATGCTCGGCGTCGCCGCCGACCTCCGTGACGGCGGGCTCGAGTCGCACCTGCTGCTGCAGGTGCACGACGAGCTCATCCTCGAGGTCGCGCCCGGCGAGCAGGAGCGCGTCGAGGACATCCTCCGGACCCGCATGGGCGGCGCAGCCGAGCTGTCCGTCCCGCTGGACGTGTCGGTGGGCGTCGGTCCGAACTGGGAAGCCGCAGCGCACTGACGGCGACCGCCTGCCGGACAGGAGGCACGGGGCGGGCCCGCACCGCGCCTGGCGTCCCGCAGGTTCCGCGTCCCGACCCGTCCTGGATAGGGTCGTGAGCATGACCGATGACCGTCCTGTCCGCCAGCCGTCCGCCGTCGACCGGGTCGCCGAGGACTGGGTCTCCACCCTCGTCGACCTCGACCCGACCGTCGCCACGTACATCGGGGTCCCGGGGCGGACGGGGGAGTACGGCGACACGTCGCCCGCCGGTGCGGCGGCACTGGCGGACGCTGCGCGCGCCGCGAAGCGTGCGTTGGACGCTGCCGACGCGGTGGACGCCGTCGACCGAGTGACGAAGACCGACCTCGGCGCCGAGCTCGACCTGGTCCAGGAGTCCCACGACCGGAAGCTGCACCTCCGCGACCTCAACGTGATCGCGAGCCCGGCGCAGTCCGTGCGCGACGTGCTCGACCTCATGCCGACCGCGACGGAGTCCGACTGGCAGGACATCGCGAGTCGGCTGCACGCGCTCCCGGACGCGATCGAGGGCATCCGCGAGACCCTGCTCGAGGGCACGCGCGAGGACGTCACGCCGGCTCGTCGCCAGGTCGCGCTCATCGCCGAGCAGGCCACCCGCACCGGCGCCGCGGACGGTGTCTTCCGGCAGCTCGTCGACGGTGCCGCGTTCGACGACGGCGGTCCGGTCCCCGAGCCGCTCCGGGCCGAGCTCGCCCGCGGAGCCGAGGTCGCCGCTGCTGCCTACCGGTCATTCGGGCAGTTCCTCGAGCACGAGCTGATGCCGCTCGCGACGCCGGTCGACGCCGTCGGGCGCGAGGCGTACGAACTGCACTCGCGACGCTTCCTCGGTGCGGTCGTCGACCTCGACGAGACGTACCAGTGGGGGATCGAGGAGCTCGCTCGGATGCGTGACGAGCAGGAGCGCATCGCGGACCGCATCGAGTCCGGTGCGAGCGTCGCCCGGGCGATCGAGGTCCTCGACGCCGACCCGGCCCGTGTGCTGCACGGCACCGACGCCCTGCAGCGGTGGATGCAGGAGACGAGCGACGAGTCGATCCGCGAGATGGACGGCAAGTACTTCGACATCGCCGACCCGATCAAGCGTCTCGAGTGCCGCATCGCCCCTACGCAGGAAGGCGGGATCTACTACACCGGTCCCTCGGACGACTTCTCGCGCGCCGGCCGCATGTGGTGGTCCGTCCCGCAGGGCGTCACCGAGTTCGGTACCTGGCGTGAGAAGACGACGGTCTACCACGAGGGCGTCCCCGGTCACCACCTGCAGATCAGTCAGGGCGTCTACAACCGGGGCGAGCTGAACACGTGGCGGCGGCAGCTCGCCGGGTCCTCGGGGCACGTCGAGGGCTGGGCGCTCTACGCCGAGCGCCTCATGGAGCAGCTCGGCTTCCTCGACGACGACGGCGACCGCCTCGGCATGCTCGACGGGCAGCGGATGCGTGCGGCCCGCGTGGTGCTGGACATCGGCGTCCACCTGCAGAAGACGAACCCGGACGGCGGCGCGTGGACGTGGGAGTACGCCCTCGACTTCATGCGGCAGAACGTGAACATGTCCGACGAGTTCGTGCAGTTCGAGGTGGCCCGCTACTTCGGGTGGCCCGGTCAGGCGCCGTCGTACAAGGTCGGCCAGCGCGTCTGGGAGTCGATCCGCGACGAGGTGGCCGCGCGCGAGGGTGCGTCGTTCGACCTCAAGGCCTTCCACCACCGGGCCCTCGCGCTCGGCAGCATCGGGCTGGACACCCTCCGGAGCGCGCTCCTCGCCTGAGCTCCGACGAGCCGTCGTGGTGCGACACGCCCGGTTGTGGGCGCTCGCCCGCTGCGGTTAGACTTGTGCGGCGCAATCCGCGCTCACCAAACACATCGCCAGGACGGCTCGAACCGGCATCCGGTTCGGACCAGGGGGTCGCTCCCTCGCCGTCTCGGCCCGACTCATGTCCGTTCGGAGCAATCTCTACATGACAACCACCACGACCAAGGCTCCCAAGCAGGTCGCCATCAACGACATCGGCTCGGCTGATGACTTCCTGGCCGAGGTCGAGAAGACCCTGAAGTTCTTCAACGACGGAGACCTCATCTCCGGCACCGTCGTGAAGATCGACCGCGACGAGGTCCTCCTCGACGTCGGTTACAAGACCGAGGGTGTCATCCCCTCGCGCGAACTCTCGATCAAGCACGACGTCGACCCCAACGAGGTCGTCGAGGTCGGCGACGAGGTCGAGGCCCTGGTTCTCCAGAAGGAGGACAAGGAAGGTCGCCTCATCCTGTCGAAGAAGCGTGCGCAGTACGAGCGCGCCTGGGGCGACGTCGAGAAGATCAAGGAGTCCGACGGTGTCGTGACCGGTACGGTCATCGAGGTCGTCAAGGGCGGTCTGATCGTCGACATCGGTCTCCGCGGCTTCCTCCCGGCGTCGCTCATCGAGCTGCGTCGTGTCCGCGACCTCACGCCGTACCTCGGTCAGGAACTCGAGGCGAAGATCCTCGAGCTCGACAAGAACCGGAACAACGTCGTCCTCTCGCGCCGCGCGCTCCTCGAGCAGACGCAGTCCGAGTCCCGGACCACGTTCCTCAACAACCTCCACAAGGGCCAGGTCCGCAAGGGCATCGTGTCGTCGATCGTCAACTTCGGTGCGTTCGTCGACCTCGGCGGCGTCGACGGCCTCGTCCACGTCTCCGAGCTCAGCTGGAAGCACATCGAGCACGCCAGCGAGGTCGTCGAGGTCGGTCAGGAAGTCACCGTCGAGATCCTCGAGGTGGACCTGGACCGCGAGCGCGTGTCGCTCTCGCTCAAGGCCACGCAGGAAGACCCGTGGCAGGTCTTCGCCCGCACCCACGCGATCGGCCAGATCGCACCGGGCAAGGTCACGAAGCTCGTGCCGTTCGGTGCCTTCGTCCGCGTCGCCGACGGCATCGAAGGCCTCGTGCACATCTCGGAGCTCTCGAACAAGCACGTCGAGCTCGCCGAGCAGGTCGTCTCGGTCAACGACGAGGTCTTCGTCAAGATCATCGACATCGACCTCGACCGTCGCCGTATCTCGCTCAGCCTCAAGCAGGCCAACGAGGGTGTGGACCCGGAAGGCTCCGAGTTCGACCCGGCGCTCTACGGCATGCCGACGGAGTACGACGAGAAGGGCGACTACAAGTACCCGGACGGCTTCGACCCGGAGACCAACGAGTGGCTCGAGGGCTTCGACACGCAGCGCGAGGAGTGGGAGCGTCAGTACGCTGCCGCCCAGGCGCGTTGGGAAGCCCACAAGGCGCAGGTCGCGAAGACCATCGCCGACGAGGCGCAGGGTGGCTTCGACCTCCCGGCGTCCGCTTCGTCGTCGTCGTCCTCGACGTTCGCGACCGAGTCGAACGGTCAGGGCACCCTGGCCGACGACGCTTCGCTCGCAGCGCTCCGCGAGAAGCTCAGCTCGACCAACTGATCGAGCGGCGCAGTCGCACCGGAAGCCCGGTATCCCTGAGAGGGGATGCCGGGCTTCCGGCATGTCGGACATCCGCGCCTGTGATATATTGAATGTGCAACATTCAAGCTGCGCTGTCCGCGCCTGAAACTTCGGAGAAGCGCAGTGCGTGCATCAGTCAACGATCGATCGCGAGTGCACTTCATCTCGCCGCTTCGGATCATCATGTTCCTGACGGTGGTCTGGAACCACGCCGAGAGCTTCGCTCGTGTGCGCACCACCGATGATCGGTTCACCGCAGTGCTCTTCGACCTCTCGCCGGAGGGGCGGTTCGTCTTCGTCTTCATCACTGCGTTCCTGATCGCGCGTTCCGCGTCGACGTCGTCCGCCATCGGACGATTGGTCGCGATCGTGGGGCCACTCCTCGTCTGGTGCGCCCTGTACGCGGGCGTCGAGATGATCGCGAACGGCCCCGGACCAGGGGGGATCGGGAGCGTCCTGTCGTCGTTCCTGACCGTCTTGGTGGAGACGCCGCTCTACTTCGTGATCGTCACCATCCAGCTGACCCTGCTGACGCCGCTCATCCAGGTCATGGTCCGTCTGGAGCGACGCGCGCAGATCGTGCTCGTCACCGTTGCAGCAACGGCCCAGATCGCCGTCGTGGCGCTCGACCTGGCGCTCGCCACCGTTCAGTTCCCGTTCGGTGCGCTCTGCATCTGGTACCCGCTCTGGATCATCGGCGGTGCTGTGCTCGCCGCCAATCTCGAGGTGGTGACGGGGTGGTTCCGCGCGAACCTGCTGCGCATGCTGGCGGTACTCGGGATGTTCGCCGCGGCGTACGTCGGCATCGCGACATCGGTGGATGATCCGGGCGCGTTCGGCAGCAACCTCCTGCTTCGGGAGCTCCGGTCCGCGTGGAACGTGCTCGTCGGGACCACCCTCGTCGCGACGTGCATGCAGCTGGTCGCCTCGAACGGGCGATGGTCTGCGAGGGCGAAGCGCGCCGGCGAACGCATGCAGGATCTCGGGTACGGGCTCTTCCTCGCGCACGAGCTCGTCCTGCACGGGCTCGCCACCGCGCTCGCTCCGGTTTCTGGGACTGTGCCGTTCCCCGTGCTCACCCTCATCCTCTGGGCCGGAGCTGCAGCAGCGACGCTCGGGTTCGTGCTCGTCGCCCGGAGGACGCCGCTGAGCTGGAGCCTGACCGGTCGGCCGATGCAGCGACGCGTGGTCCGTGCGTCGGTGCACGAGATCGCGTGACCCCACGACCAGCGGTCACGCCGCTGCGGGTCGGTAGCCTGTCGGTGTGCGCATCATCGGTCTCACGGGCGGCATCGCCGCGGGCAAGTCCACCGTCTCCGGTCGCTGGGCGGAGCACGGCGCGGTCGTCGTGGACGCTGACCGGTTGGCGCGTGACGCGGTCGCTCCCGGCAGTCCCGGCCTCGCCCAGGTCGCTGTGCGCTTCGGTCCCGGAGTGATCGCACCCGACGGGTCGCTCGATCGGCCGGCGCTCGGCGCGATCGTCTTCGCGGACGCCGCGGCGCGGAAGGACCTCGAGGGCATCACCCACCCCGAGGTCTGGCGTCTCGCCCGGGCGGCGTTCGACGAAGCCGAGGCCGCGGACCCGGACGCCGTCGTGGTCTACGACGTGCCGCTCCTCGCCGAGGCCCGGGGGAGCCGGCCGCTGCGCTTCGACTCCGTCGTGGTGGTCGACGCCCCCGCAGCGCAACGGATCGAGCGGCTCGTGGAGCACCGCGGCATGCCCCGCGACGAAGCCGAACGCCGGGTCGCGGCACAGGTGAGCGACGAAGACCGCCTGGCACTGGCCGACCACGTGGTGGACGCCACGGGGAGCCTCGCCGACACGATCCGGTCCGCCGACGAGGTCTGGGAGCGCATCGGCCGATGAAGCACCGGGTGCTCCTGGTCCTCGCGGCCGTCGTCCTCGTCGCGATCGGCATGGCGTCGCTCGTCGCGGCGAACGTCCTCGGCGGTGATCGGGTCGCGGAGCACGGCCGGGTGTCGGCGGCCGACAGACCCCGTGGCGACGAGCACGGGCCGGCGGGGGAGTTCCATCGCTTCCGCCTCGGCACGATCAACGGGCAGCGCCTCGAGCCGAACCGTGACGACTTCGCCGCGCGCACCGACTCAGGCGGGCCGCTGTTGCTCTTCCTGCCGGCGACCCGCGCCCGGCCCGCCGACTACCAGTTGTTCCTGTCCGCAGCGCTGCGGGACGGCTACCACGTCCTCGGGCTCGACTACTGGAACCTCGGCAAGACGCTGTCGGGCACGTGCGAGGCCGACCCGCACTGCTACGGGCAGGTACAGCGGAACCGGTTCGACGGCACGCGGCCGTCACGGTTCAGCTCGGTGCAGCCGTCGGGCTCGATCGTCTCGAGGTTCCGTGACGCGATCGCCTACCTCGACGACCACGACCCGGACGGCGGGTGGGGACGGTTCGTCACGGGCGACTCGGACATCGTGTGGAAGGACATCGTCGTCGCCGGGCACTCGCAGGGCGGCGGTGAGGCTGCGTACATCGCGCACATCCGGCCGGTGCAGGGCGCGCTGATGTTCTCGTCGCCCGTGGAGTCGCTGGGGAGCGAGCACGCTGCCTGGATGGACCGCCCGGGGAAGACACCGGTCGCCCGGATGTACGCGATCGACGACGTCCGCGACGTCTTCGGCCCCCGGATCCGCGGCTCGTGGAAGGTCCTCGGGTTGGACGGTCCCGACGGGCCCTTCCGCACCGACACGGCGCCGCCCGGACCCGGAGCGGACCCGCACGCGATCCTCACCGACATCGCGGTCGGAACGCCGTCCGAGTCACACTCCCGCACGATCAAGGACACGACGCCGATCGGCCGCGACGGGCTGCCGCGCATGGAAGCGCTCTGGCAATGGCTGCTCCACCGGTTCCCCTCGGAACGGTCATAGGCTCCCGCAATACTCTGAGTCCGTGCAGGAAGCAGGCGAAGGAACCGACCTGCGCTCGACCATCCGTGCCCGCGCGGCGCAGGACGGGGAGCGCAGCTACCTCGAGGACGCGCGCAGTGACCGCGTCCTGAGCTACCACGCGCTCGAGGACGCGGTGTCGGCGTGGTCGTCGACGTTCGACGCGATCGGTGTCGCGCCGTCCGGGGCGGTCCTGGTGGACCTCGCCGACCCGCTCTCGTTCGCGGTGGTGCACCTCGCCGCCCTCGCGACCGGGCGGCGTGCGGTCCCCGTCGACAGCGGGCAGCCGCCCTCGGAGCCCGGCCGTCTCGCCGACCTGATCGGCGGCGCCTCACTCGTCGTGTCGGACCGTGCCCTGGATGCGACCGTCCTCGGTGCGCCGGCGAGCGGGATCGACGCGGCCACGTTCCTCCCGGCCACCGTCCGCGACGGCGACCTGCCGTCGGAGAACCCGGACGCACCCGGCGAGGGGTCCGTGGTGCTCTTCACCTCGGGCTCCACCGGGACCCCGAAGGGTGTCGAACTCCCAGAGTCGCAGTTGCTCTTCGTCGCCCGGGCCGTGGCGCGGCACAACCGTCTCACGCCGGAGGACCGCGGGTTCAACTCGCTCCCGCTCTTCCACGTGAACGCCGAGGTCGTCGGGCTGCTCGCGACCCTCGTCGCCGGCGCGACCCTCGTGCTCGACCAGCGGTTCCGGCGGACCGGCTTCTGGGAGCTGCTCGCCGAGCGCCGGATCACCTGGCTGAACGCGGTCCCGGCGATCCTCGCGGTCCTCGCGAAGACGAGTCCGCTCGACTTCCCCGAGGGGCTCCGGTTCGTCCGCAGCGCCTCGGCACCGTTGCCCGATCCGGTGCGACAGGCGCTCGGCGACGTCCCGCTGGTCGTGAGTTGGGGGATGACCGAGGGGGCGTCGCAGATCACCGCCACGCCGCTCGGAGAACCCGTGCGCGTCGGAACGGTCGGCGTGCCAGTCGGGTCCGAGGTGCAGGTCCGGGGCGAGGACGGCACCGTGCTGCCCGCCGACGAGGTCGGGGCCCTCTGGATCCGCGGCGAGGGCATCGTGCGCCGTTACCTCTTCGGTCGTGCCGCCGAGCGGTTCGACGCGGCCGGCTGGTTGAGCACGGGTGACGTCGGTTCGGTCTCGGCGGACGGCTGGGTGTCGCTCGCCGGTCGCTCCGACGACGTCATCAACCGGGGTGGCGAGAAGGTGTACCCGTCGGAGGTGGAGGACGTGCTCCTCGGCGACGAGCGCGTGCTCGAGGCCGTGGTCGTCGGGCGGCCGCACGACGTCCTCGGTGCGGTGCCGATCGCGTACGTGATCCCGCAGCCGGACGTCGCGGTGGACGCCGAGGCCCTGGTCGCGGACCTCACCGCGCGTGCCGAGGCGTCCCTCACACGGTTCCGGCGCCCGGTCGAGATCGTCGTCGTGCCCGACCTACCGCGCGCACCGACCGGCAAGGTCCAGCGGGCGAAGGTCCGGACGATGGCCGAGCAGCCGTGACCGGCGCTGCCGTCTCCGCCCCTGCCGCGAAGTCGCCGACCCGCACCGCCGAGGGGAAGCCCCGACACCTCTACGAGGTGGACGTCCTCCGCATCCTGACCTTCGCGTGCGTCATCGGTGTGCACACCACGAGCCACACGGTCGCCGCTGACGACGTCCCCCTCAACGCCCTGCTCGGTCTGCTCCACTTCACCCGTCTCGTGTTCTTCTCGCTGACGGCGTTCGTGCTCGTCTACAGCTACACGCTCCGCCCGCGGCCGATGGCGCAGTTCTGGCCGAAGCGCTTCCTGCTCGTCGGCGTGCCCTACCTCGCGTGGTCGTTCGTCTACGTGGCGTCGTCCTGGCTCCTCAGCGCCACCCGTCGGGGCGATGTGCCGGACCTCGTGCGGACGTACGCCGAGGGCATCGTCACCGGCGTCTCCTGGTACCACCTCTACTTCCTGCTGGTGACGATGCAGGTGTACCTGCTGCTGCCCGTCATCGCGTGGCTGGTGCGGAGGACGCGCGGCCACCACGTCGCGGTCCTCGTCGTGGCGCTCGTGTTCCAGCTCGTGGTCTTCGCCGGGTACAAGTACTTCCCCGCGAGCGACGCGTGGATGCACGGGTACCAGAAGCAGTTCTTCTTCTCGTACGTGTTCTTCATCGTCTCCGGGGCGATCGCCGCCGACCACGCGGACGCCTTCCTCAGGTTCATCCGGGTGCACCGACGAGCCGTCCTCTGGGGGTTCGTGGGTGTCGGCGCGCTCACCCTCGGTGTGTGGTGGCTGCAGGTCGGCCTCGGACAGACGCTCTACGCCGCCGGCACGCCCCTGCAGCCGATCCAGGTGCTCTGGAGCAGCGCCGTGTTCGTCGGGTTCCTGGCGATCGGCGCGCGCTGGGCGGACCGCCGCCGGCCCGGGAGTCCCCTCGCACGCGTGGTCGACTACGGCTCGGACCGGTCGTTCGGCATCTTCCTCAGCCACCCGTTCGCGATCTGGATCCTGCTCTACGGGGACAGCTGGCTCGAACGTGTCGTGCCGAAGCCCTGGCTCACGCTGGTCACGTACGTGCTCGTGCTCGTGCTGTCGGTGGCCGTCACGGAGCTGTTCCGGTGGACGCCGTTGAGCGTGCCGCTCACGGGGCGTCCGTCACTCGCCTCGCGTGGGCAGCGGGCGGCACGGGCGCGGAAGCGGGAGGCGGTCGGCCGAGGCGCGGGCGCCGGGGACTCCGCGGTGCCGGGGCCGGTGGCGGGGACGGCCGAGCGGGACGAGCCCGTCGAGCCGGACGACGCGCTCGTGGGGGAGACGGACGACGTCGGGAGACCGTCGACGCGCTGAGCGGGTCCGGTCGCGCCGT
>NZ_JAUZED010000058.1 GCF_030705415.1 Curtobacterium sp. A7_M15
TGGTGCCGCCGACGTACCGGCGACCGTTGTGCCAGACGGTGCTGGGGCGGCCGTCGGGGGTGCGGCGGTCCTCGCGAGCGGGCTCGCGGCGGCGGTCGTCGTCGCGGCGAGGGGCGTCACGCCGGTCGTCACGGCCGCGGTACCCACCGGACGCGGGGCGCTCGTCGCGGCCCCGGTACCCGCCGCGGTCGTCGTCCCGACGGTTGAAGCCGCCGCGGTCGCTGCCTCGGCGGTCCTCATCGCGGCCGACGAACCGGCCTCGGTCTCCCCCGCGGTCGTCACGCCCCCGGTAGCCACCACTGGACGACGGACGCTCGTCACGGCCCCGGTACCCACCACGCTCGTCGTCGCGTCCGCGGTACCCGCCACGCTCGTCGTCACGGCGCGGAGCATCGCGGCGGTCGTCACGACCCCGGTACCCACTGCCGGACGACGGACGCTCGTCACGGCCCCGGTACCCGCCACGCTCGTCGTCGCGTCCTCGGTACCCGCCACGCTCATCGTCACGACCCCGGTACCCACCGCCGCCCGACGAACGGTCATCACGCCCGCGGTACCCACCACGGTCATCGTCACGCCGGCCGGACCCCGCACGGTCGTCCCGCCCGCGGTACCCGCCACCGGAGGACGGACGGTCGTCACGACCCCGGTACCCGCCGCGGTCATCGTCCCGCCGGCCGGCCCCACCACGGTCGTCACGACCGCGGAAGCCGCCGGAGGACGGACGCTCGTCACGCCCGCGGTACCCACCGCGCTCGTCGCGACCAGCGCCCTCGGACCGGCTACCCGCGCGGCCGGAGCCGGCGGTGCGGTCGCGTGACGCGCCTCCTGGGCGACCGCCGGAGCGGCCACCGGACCCGCCCCGTGGGCCGCCTCGTCGTTCATTCTCGTACGCGGCCATCGGGGATCCCTTCGTTCTGCTCGAAGCCGCCGGCGCCGTCGTCCAGGAGGGGCGAGATGAGCGGCAGCTCGTCGAGCGAGTTGATGCCGAGCTGCTGCAGGAGCAGGTCGGACGTGACGTAGTTGATGGCGCCGGTCTCGGCGTCGGTGAACGACTCCTCGATGAGGCCGCGCGCGACGAGCGTGCGGACGACGCCGTCGACGTTGACGGCCCGGATCGAGGCGATCTGCGAGCGGGTGATCGGCTGCTTGTAGGCGACGACCGCGAGGGTCTCGAGCGCGGCCTGCGACAGGCGCGAAGGGCGCTCGGCCTCGACGAACTGCTCGACGACGTCGTCGAGGTCCTGCCGGACGTAGAAGCGCCAGCCGCCGCCGACCTCGCGGAGTTCGAAGCCGCGGCGGATCGTGCCGTCCACGCCGTCGAAGTCGGCGACGAGTCGTTCGACGGCCTGCCGGACCACGGGGACGGGAGCGCCCACGGCTGCGCCGAGCGCCACGAGCGACTGGGGTTCGTCGGCGATCATCAGGATGGCCTCGAGCTGCCGGTCGACGGGGATCTCAGGCCGGGCGGCATGCTCGCGCGCCTCGTGGATCTCCCGTTCGATCGCGCGGGCGTCGGCCATCTCGTCGGCGCCGCCGGGTTCGGCGCTCGAGGCGTCGTGCACGTCATCCGTCATAGTCGGCTCCCAGGTTGGCGAGGCTCTCGTCGGACCAGTCCTCGGCGGTCCAGCGCAGCGTCAGCTCCCCGAGCGGTTCGAACTGTTCGAACGAGATGGACGCGTTCCGGTACAGCTCCAGGATCGCGAGGAAGCGAGCCACCACGATACCCGTCTCCGAGACACCGGCGACCAGCTCGCGGAACGAGACGTCCTCGTCGGCCCGGGTGCGGAGGATCGAGACGACGATCGCGGCCTGCTCCCGGATGCTGACGAGCGGCGCGTGCAGGTGGTCGAGCCCCACCGTCGGGATCTCGCGCGGTGCGAACGCCAGGGTCGCCAGCGCTGCGAAGTCCTGCACCGACAGGGTCCAGACGAGCTCGGGGGTGCGGGCGCGGAACCGCTCCTCGAGCCGGACGCTCCGGACGTGGCGTCGAGACTCGGTGAGCCAGCGCGAACCGAACCAGTCGGCGGCCTGCTTGAACGCCCGGTACTGCAGCAGGCGGGCGAACAGGAGGTCGCGGGCCTCGAGCAGGGCGACGTCCTCGGCGTCGACGAGCTCGCCCTGCGGCAGGAGCCCGGCGATCTTGAGGTCGAGCAGGGTGGCGGCGACGACGAGGAACTCGCTGGCTTCGTCGAGTTCGTCCTGGGACTCGGCCTGTCGCACGTACTCGATGAACTCGCCCGTCACTGCGCCGAGCGAGACCTCGGTGATGTCGAGCTCGTGCTTCGTGATGAGTGAGAGGAGCAGGTCGAACGGGCCGTCGAACCCCGCGAGACGGACGCGGAACCCGGGCGCGGTCTGCGTGCCCGCCGGTGCGGACTGCCCGTCTGGCCGGGGTGTCGGCCGCCCGTCTGGTCCGGGGTCAGGCGACGGCGCCACGCTCGACGAGCTCCCTGGCGAGCTGCCGGTACGCATGCGCGGCCGCGTGGTCCGGTGCGGTCTGCGTGATCGGCCGCGCCGAGACGGTGGCGTCCGGGAACTTCACGGTCCGCCCGATGACGGTGTCGAGCACACGGTCGTCGAAGGTGTCCACGACGCGCTCCATGACCTCGCGAGAGTGCAGCGTCCGCGAGTCGTACATCGTCGCGAGGATCCCGTCGAGCTGCAGCGCCGGGTTGAGGCGGTCGCGCACCTTGTCGATCGTCTCGATGAGCAGCGCCACACCACGCAGGGCGAAGAACTCGCACTCGAGCGGGATGAGGACGCCGTGCGCCGCCGTCAGGGCGTTCACGGTGAGGAGCCCGAGCGACGGCTGGCAGTCGACGAGGATCACGTCGTAGTCGTTCGCGACCTTGCGGAGCACGCTCGCGAGGATCTGCTCCCGCGCGACCTCGTTCACGAGGTGCACCTCGGCCGCGGACAGGTCGATGTTCGCCGGGATCACGTCGAGGTAGGGCGTGTTCGTCGGCTGGATCACCTGGTTCGGGTCCTTGATGGACCCCATGAGCAGGTCGTAGACGGTCGGGATGTCGTGGGTCCGCACGCCGAGGCCGGCGGACAGCGCGCCCTGCGGGTCGAAGTCCACCGCGAGGACCTTCCGCCCGTACTCCGCCAACGCCGCACCCAGGTTGATCGACGTCGTGGTCTTGCCGACGCCGCCCTTCTGGTTGCACAGCGCGATGATGCGAGCGGGACCGTGGCCGTCGAGCTCCTCGGGCACCGCGAACTGCCGGACGGGCCGTCCGGTGGGACCGTAGGTGGTCTCGCCGGTTCCGGGGGTGGTCGTCGGGTTCGTGCTCACCCCGTCATCGTACCGGCGACCGACCGCCGGGCCGGGCCGCACCGCCGTGGTGGCGACCCGCGGAGGTCGGTGGCCGCGGGGCGGGCGCGGGTCGTGCCTCCCGTCGGTCCGCCGGTGCGCGTCGCGTCCGTCGGCCGCTGGTCGGACTGGAGGCGCGACTCACGCCGGGCGCAGCGCCACCCGCATGCTGTCCACGCGTTCCGCGATGACGGCGTCCGCCGTCCACCGCTGCTGCAGGCGACCGACGAGTTCCTGCACCTGCGTCTGGTCGAGTCCGGGGTGGAGCGCCAGCCCCACCGTCAGCTCGGCCCCGGCGAACCGTCCGATCGGGTCCCCCGGAGCGAGCTCGACCCGCGCCACCGCACGCTCGCCCACGACGGAGTCGGCGAAGGCCCGGGCGACCTCCGGGTCCTCGAAGCAAGGGGTCCACGGCAGGTCCTGCCCGATCGCCCACACCGCGGGGCGACGCAGCACGAACTCCGTCGGCGCCGTGGGGTCGAGGACGACGAGCTGGGTCTCCTCGCTCGCCGCGGCCATGGCGACACGACGGGAGTCGGCGGGCACCGGTCGCGCGTCCGGGTCCCAGGAGCGCATCGCCTCGACGGAGGTGAAGGCGGGCATGACGCTGCGGCCGTCCGGGCCGGCGACCGTCACGATGGAGAGCTCCTGCGTCTTGTCCACGAGCTTGCCCGCATCGGTGTGGCCGACGTCGCCGGCCTCGGCGATGAGCGGGATGAGCAGTCGAGCGGTGCGGAGCGCGTCGACGACCGCACGCTGCGAGCCGCCGTCCGGCAGTGCCGTGATGGCGGCGACGACCGCGGGGTCGGCGAGGCCGTCGTCGTCGTCGAACGTCGTGTCGTGCTGGTCGAAGGTCCGGCCGGCCCAGGCGAAGCCCGCGGAGTCCGCCGCCCCGCCGGGCGTGTGCGCGTCGTCCGGGTGTCCATCGCCCTCGGGCCCGTCGGGTCCGGTGCCACGACCGTTCGAGATGCCCGCCACGCGGCTACTCCGAGGCGACATCGAGGGCGGCCGGCAGCGTGAACGCCCCGGAGTAGAGCGCCTTGCCGATGATCGCGCCCTCGAGGCCGTGCGGCACGAGCTCGCGGAGCGCACGGAGGTCGTCGAGCGTCGAGATCCCGCCGGAGGCCACGACGGGCTGGTCGGTGCGGTCGCACACCTCGCGCAGCAGCTCGACGTTCGGGCCCTGCAGGGTGCCGTCCTTCGTCACGTCGGTCACCACGTACCGGGCGCACCCGGCTTCCTCGAGCCGGTCGAGGACCTCCCACAGGTCGCCGGCGTCCTTCGTCCAGCCCCGCGCCGACAGCGTCGTGCCGCGCACGTCGAGCCCGACCGCGATCTGCTCGCCGTACTTCCGGATCGCGCGGGCCGCCCACTCGGGCTGTTCGAGCGCGGCGGTGCCGAGGTTCACCCGGGCAGCGCCGGTCGCGAGGGCCGCCTCGAGCGAGGCGTCGTCGCGGATCCCGCCGGAGAGCTCGACGGCGACGCCCTCGACCTCGCGGATGGCGTGTGCGATCACCTTGCGGTTGTCACCGCGACCGAAGGCCGCGTCGAGGTCGACGAGGTGGATCCACTCGGCACCCTGGTCGCGCCACGTCCGCGCTGCTGCCACCGGGTCGCCGTAGGAGGTCTCGCTGCCGGCCTCGCCCTGGGTGAGGCGCACCGCCTGGCCGTCGACGACGTCCACGGCGGGCAGCAGGACGAGGGGCAGGGTGGTGGAGAGCTCGGTCATGGTCCTGTCTTCGTTGCGGGGGTTCGCGGGGCGCGTCAGAGCGACTGCACCCAGTTGCGGAGCAGTCGGATGCCCGGCTCGCCGGACTTCTCGGGGTGGAACTGGGTCGCCGTGAGGGGGCCGTTCTCGACCGCGGCGACGAACCGCTGCCCGTGCTCGGCCCACGTCAGGCGCGGCGCACGGAACGGGCCGTACGCGTCGAGCGGGAAGTCGGTCACGCCGTACGAGTGCACGAAGTAGAAGCGCTCGTCGTGGAGGCCTTCGAACAGCACCGAGTCGTCCGGCGCGTCGATCGTGTTCCAGCCCATGTGGGGCAGGACCTCGGCCTGGATCTGCTCGACCGTGCCCGGCCACTGACCGAGCCCCTCGACGTCGGCACCGCGCTCGATGCCGCGCGCGAACAACACCTGCATGCCGACGCAGATGCCGAGCACCGGTCGACCACCCGCGAGGCGGTGGTCGACGATCTCACCGCCCTGCACGCCCTCGAGCTGCTCGACCACGGCGCCGAACGCACCGACGCCCGGCACCAGCAGCCCGTCGGCCCGGAGCGCCGCCTGCTTGTCCGACGTCAGGGTGACGTCGGCGCCGGCACGCTCGAGTGCCTTCGCTGCGGAGTGGACGTTGCCCGACCCGTAGTCGAGGACGACGACGTTCGGCTTCGCCCCGGCGGTCACAGCGTGCCCTTCGTCGAGGGGATGCCGTCGACACGCGGGTCGAGTTCGACCGCGGTGCGCATCGCCCGCGCGAACGCCTTGAACTCGGCCTCGGCGATGTGGTGCGGGTCGCGACCCTCGAGCACGCGGACGTGCACCGTGATGCCGGCGTTGAAGGTGATCGCCTCGAAGACGTGGCGGACCATCGAGCCCGTGAAGTGTCCGCCGATCCGGTGGAACTCGAAGCCAGCGGGTTCGCCGGAGTGCACGAGGAACGGCCGACCGGAGACGTCGACCACGGCCTGGGCGAGTGCCTCGTCGAGCGGGACCAGGGCGTCGCCGTACCGACCGATGCCGGAACGGTCCCCGAGGGCCTGCTTGAGGGCCTGTCCGAGCACGATGCCGGTGTCCTCGACGGTGTGGTGGACGTCGATGTGGGTGTCGCCCGTCGACCGCACTCGGAGGTCGATGAGCGAGTGCTTGCTGAACGCCGTCAGCATGTGGTCGAAGAACGGCACGCTCGTCGAGATGTCGGACGTGCCGGTGCCGTCGAGGTCGAGCTCGAGCTCGATGCTCGACTCGCTCGTGCTCCGGCTGATCGTGGCGGTGCGCGCGGTCATGCTGCAACCCTAACCGGCGGCTGATCGGCGGCGATCCGGCGCATGGCGTCGAGGAAGACGGTGGTCTCTTCTTCCGTGCCGGCACTCACTCGGAGGTGGTTCGGGATGCCGAGGTCGCGCACGATGACGTCCTGCTCGAGCAGGGCCTCGAACGCGGCGTGCGGGTCCGCGACGCCGCCGAACAGCACGAAGTTCGACCACGTCTCGTAGGTCCGGTAGCCCATCGCTCGGAGTTCTTTCACCATGCGGTCGCGCTGCCGGGTGATGTCGTCGACCATCGCGAGCATCGCGGGCGCGTGCCGGAGCGCCGCCACCGCCGCCGCCTGGGTGAGGGCGGAGAGGTGGTACGGCAGCCGCACGAGCCGGATGGCGTCGATGACGGCAGGGTGCGCGGCCATGTAGCCGACACGGGCCCCGGCGAACGCGAACGCCTTGCTCATGGTGCGGGACACCACGAGGCGCTCACGACCGGGCAGCAGCGTGAGGGCGCTCGGAGCATCGGCGGGCATGAACTCGGCGTAGGCCTCGTCGACCATCACGATGCCGTGGGTGGCGGCGTAGGCGGCCTCGATCGTCTCGATCGGGAGCGGTGTCCCCGTGGGGTTGTTCGGGCCGCAGAGGAACACGATGTCCGGCTGGTGCTCGCGGATCGCGGCCACCACCGTCTCGGGTGCGATGCGGAACTCGTCGTCACGCTGCGCCGGGATCCACGTCGTGCCGGTGCCCGACGCGAGGATCGAGTGCATCGAGTACGTCGGGGGGAACCCGAGCACGGTGCGACCTGGGCCACCGAACGCCTGGAGCAGCTGCTGCAGGACCTCGTTCGAGCCGTTGGCCGCCCAGATCTGCTCCGGGCCGAGTGCCTGCCCCGGCGCGAGATCGCGCTGGAGGTAGTCCGCGAGGGACCGTCGCAGCTCCGTGAACTCACGGTCGGGGTAGCGGTTCACGGTGGTCAGCGCCTGGCGGATCGAGGAGACGATGTCCTCGGCGACGTCAGCCGGCACCGGATGCGTGTTCTCGTTGACGTTGAGCTGCACGCGCACGTGCTTCTGCGGGGCGCCGTAGGGGCTCTGCCCGCGCAGGTCGTCGCGGATCGGGAGGTCGTCGAGCGTGAATGCCACCGATCCATCGTAGGCCGCGCTCCCCGTCCGGAGACCGGCCGTCCGGACGGTGCGTGGCGTCACCGTTCGTGCGCGGCGTCGTCGGGCTCGTGCGCGGCGTCGGCGGGCTAGTGCGCGGCGGTGTACTGGGCCGGGATCGCGATCTCCTGCCCGGCCTGCAGCGCGGACCCGTCGAGCGCGTTCAGGCTGACGACGTCCTGCACGAAGTCGCGAGGATCGGCGTTCGGAGCCGTCTCGTGCGCCAGCTGCCAGAGCGTCTCGCCCGGCTGGATGGTCACGGTCTCGAAGTGGGCGTGCGACTCGGTGTTGCCGGCGGACGCCTGCCCACCGTTCAGCACGGCGAGTGCGACACCGATCAGCAGCGGGATCGCCGCGAGCGTCGTCAGGACGACCCGGCCGCGACGCGTGAGGCGCAGGCGCGTACACACGGCGGGCGCGGTGCGCTGGATGTCAGCGATGGCGATGGTGCTCATGTCGTTCTTGCCTTCCCGTTCGGGTGGACCGAAGTCGTGTACCGAACATAGTTTCGAATGACGGACCGCACAAGTCCTGTGCGGAGATTTCTGGGGGTTTTTCTGCCGACACGCTCGAACAGGTGTTTGTCCGGCGAAGACCGGTCGGATACTGTTTCGATCGACTAGGACAAGTCAAGCGGGGACCACCGACATTCCCGCGGGCATGGTCCCGGCACCGACGAAGGGCGAGACGACGTGGCGGACGAACTGCGGGGCCAGAAGCCACTGACGGCGAAGCAGCAGGCGATCCTCGACGCGATCCGAGCGTCGATCGCCAGCCGGGGCTACCCGCCGAGCATGCGCGAGATCGGCGATGCTGCCGGCCTCTCCTCCCTGTCGAGCGTCTCGCACCAGCTCGGCCAGCTCGAGCTCGGCGGGTGGATCCGGCGGGACCCGAACCGTCCCCGCGCGCTCGAGGTCCTCGTGGACGAGCCGACGCCCGATGTCGAGGGCCCGGACGTCGACGCGACGACGCTCGTGCCGCTCGTCGGGCGGATCGCGGCCGGTGTGCCGATCACCGCCGAGCAGCACGTCGACGAGATCGTGCCGCTCCCCCGACAGCTGGTCGGCACGGGCGACCTCTTCATGCTCAAGGTCGTGGGTGAGTCGATGATCGACGCGGCGATCTGCGACGGTGACTGGGTCGTCGTCCGGTCGCAGCAGACGGCCGAGAACGGGGACGTCGTCGCCGCCATGCTCGACGAGGAAGCGACCGTCAAGGTCTTCCGGCAGCGCGACGGCCACACGTGGCTGCTCCCCCGCAACAGCGCCTTCGAGCCGATCCTCGGCGATGCAGCCACCGTGCTCGGCAAGGTCGTGGCGGTCCTCCGCTCGATCTGACCTGCGGCAGCACCCGGCGCGACGAACGCCCCCTCGCACCGTGCGAGGGGGCGTTCGTACTGTGCGAGGTCCCGTTCACCGTGACGGGCTCGCGGGCCCCCACCGTGACGGGAACCTCGCACACTGCGGACTGCAACGAGCGAGGCGGGCCCGCGCCGCGCCTCCAGGGCAGCACGCCCCGCGCCGCAGCACGCGCCGGGCGCGCCTCAGGACGCGACGGGCGCGACCACGAACGGGTCGAGCTCCGCGACCTGCCGTTGGAACACGCGCACCCGCAGCCGGGTGCCGTCCTCGACGTAGTCGACGGTCTCGACCGCGCCCGCGTCGTGCAGCGACGACACGAGGTCACCTCGGTCGTACGGGACGACCACGGTGAGCTCGACGTCGGGTTCGGGGAGCCGGGACTCGATCGCGTCGAGGAGGTCCTGGACGCCCTCGCCCGTGCGGGCCGAGACGAACACGGCGTCCGGGACGAGACCGACGAGGACGAGCCGCTGCGACTCGTCGATGAGGTCCGACTTGTTGAAGGCGACGATCTCGGGGATCTCGCGGGCGCCGACGTCCCCGATGACCTCGCGGACGGTGGCCAGCTGGGCTGCCGGGTCGGGGTGCGAACCGTCCACGACGTGCACGATGACGTCGGCCTCGCCGACCTCTTCGAGAGTCGATCGGAACGCCTCGACGAGCTGGTGCGGCAGGTTGCGCACGAAGCCGACGGTGTCGACGAAGGTGAACTCGCGGCCCTTCGCGCTCTCGGTCCGGCGCACCGTGGCGTCCAGCGTCGCGAAGAGCTGGTTCTGCACGAGCACGCCGGCGCTCGCCAGCCGGTTCAGCAGCGAGGACTTGCCCGCGTTGGTGTACCCGGCGATCGCGACGCTCGGGACGTCGTTGCGGTGTCGGTCGGCGCGCTTGGCCTCGCGCGCCGGACGGAACCCGGCGATCTGGCGGCGGAGCTTCGACATCCGGGTGTGGATGCGGCGGCGGTCGAGCTCGATCTTCGTCTCACCGGGGCCACGCGAACCCATGCCCGCGCCGCCGGAGACCTGCCCACCGGCCTGGCGGGACATCGACTCACCCCAACCGCGCAGACGCGGCAGCAGGTACTCGAGCTGGGCGAGTTCGACCTGCGCCTTGCCCTCGCGGCTCTTGGCGTGCTGGCTGAAGATGTCGAGGATCACGGCGGTACGGTCGATCACCTTGACCTTCACCACGTCCTCGAGCGCACGGCGCTGCGACGGGGCGAGTTCGGTGTCGGCGATGACCGTGTCCGCGCCGGTGGCCTTGACGACCATCGCGAGCTCTTCGGCCTTGCCCTTGCCGAGGTAGGTCGAGGGGTCGGGGTTCGGTCGGCGCTGCAGGAGCCCGTCGAGCACCACGGCACCCGCCGTCTCGGCGAGGGCGGCGAGCTCGCGCAGGGAGTTCTCGGCGTCGGCGGCGTCGCCCTGGGGGTAGACGCCGATCAGGACGACCTGCTCGAGGCGGAGCTGTCGGTACTCGACCTCGGTGACGTCCTCGAGTTCGGTGGAGAGACCGGCGACGCGGCGGAGGGCGGCGCGGTCTTCGCGGTCGTACTGCTCGCCGTCGCCCGTCCAGGCGTGGTCGTCGACCGCTCGGGTCTGGATCGCCTGCGCGGGGGCGAAGATCGAGGAGCTCGCGCGGGAGTCGGCGTTGCGCAGGACCCGCTCGACGACACCAGCAGCGCTGTCGTCGGTGGTCTCTGCGTCTCGGTTCGTGGTGTCCGTCATCTTCTCCACAGGGTACCGCTCGGGGCCTCGGGACACACGGGGTTGCCGGTACGGTTCATCCATGGCGAACGACCACTACTTCTCCGCGAACCCCTCGTCGGACACGCGTGAGCGCCAGATCCACGTCACCCTCGCCGGTCGTCCGCTCACGCTGACCACCGCCGCCGGGGTCTTCAGCCCGGACGGGCTCGACCGCGGCACGCGCGTGCTGCTCGGATCGGTCCCGCCGCCCGCGCACGACGGGGCACTGCTCGACGTCGGCTGCGGCTGGGGTCCGATCGCCATCACCATGGCCCTCGACTCCCCCGCTGCGCAGGTGTGGGGCGTCGACGTGAACGAACGCGTGCTCGGTCTCGCCCGCGCGAACGCCGCGGCTGCCGGCGCCGACAACGTCACGGTCGCGCTCCCGGACGACGTCCCCGCCGATCTGCGGTTCCGGACGATCTGGTCGAACCCGCCGATCCGGGTCGGCAAGGACGAGCTGCACCAGATCCTGTTGACGTGGCTCCCTCGGCTCGAGGTCGGTGGGGATGCCTGGTTGGTCGTGTCGAAGGACCTCGGGGGCGATTCGCTGCAGCGCTGGTTGCGGGACACGCTCGACGCAGGGTTCCAGGTGTCGCGGGCGTCGACGGACAAGGGCTTCCGGGTGCTGCGGGTGCACCGCGGGGCGGAGTAGGCGGAAGCGGCAAGGCGGCGCAACGCGGCGCAGCGCGGACTGCGCGACCGCGCGGCCCGCCGGCCCGTCGGCCCGTCGGCACCACGGCACTGGCCAGGAGGCACGACCCACGTGACCGGCGTCGGCTCGCCGGACCGCGCCTCCTGGACAGGGCACGGCCCGGCTCAGACCGTCAGGTCACCCGAGAAGACGAGTTCCGCCGGCCCGGACAGCGCGACGTGCTCACCGTCCTCCGCCGCGAAGATGCGCACCGTGACGACCCCGCCGGGCACACGCACCCGCCAGGTGTCCGGCGCTCCGTTCCCCGCCCAGTACCGCGTCGCGAGGGCCGCGGCCACGGCCCCGGTGCCGCACGACAGGGTCTCGCCACTGCCGCGCTCGTGGACACGCATCGTGATCTGACCGACCCCGTCCTGCACGAGCGGCTCGCCGGGCAGCACGAACTCGACGTTCGCGCCGGCCGCTGGCAGCGGGTCGAGCACCGGGACGTACGTGAGGTCGACCTCGGCGAGCTCGTCCTCGGTCGCCACCGCGACGACCACGTGGGGGTTGCCGACGTCGATGCCGAGCCCGGGTCGTGCTCCGTCGAGGTTCTTCGCCCGCACGAGCACGTCGTCGGTGCCACCGCCCTCGATGCCGAGTCCCCAGCGTCCGAGGTCGGCGGAGAAGCCGTTGGTGGTCCGCTGGATGTCGACGAGTCCCTTGCGACTGCCGACCGTCAGGGTCTCGCCCGGGGTCAGGTCGACCAACCCGGACTCGGTGAGGTAGCGCGCGAACACCCGGATGCCGTTCCCGCACATCTCGGCCACCGTGCCGTCGGCGTTGTGGTAGTCCATGAACCAGGTCGCCGCGGGATCCTCGGCGACGAGCGCCTGCCCCTCCGGCAGCGCCTCGGACCGGACGGCACGGATGACACCGTCGCCGCCGACACCGAATCGACGGTCGGCGATGGCGCGGATGCGCTCGGGAGTGAGGTCGACCGACGCGTCGGGGTCGGCGAACAGGACGAAGTCGTTGCCGGTCCCCTGGCCCTTGGTGAAGTGCAGCTCGGTCACGGGACGATCCTACGGGCAGCCGCTGTCAGTGCAGCCCGGTCGGCACCGGTGACGTCGAGGACCTCTGCATCGGCGTACCGCCGGAACCACGACACCTGCCTCCGGGCGTACTTGCGGGTGGCGATGCCCGTCGCCTCGACGGCCTGCTCGACGGTCGCGTCCCCCCGGATGACGTCGAGCGCCTGCGAGTAGCCGATCGCCGCCCGTGCGGTCCGCCCGGACTCGAGGCCGCGCTCCCGCAGGCCACGGACCTCTTCCACGAGACCGGCGTCGAACATGCGCTCCGCACGCTCGTGGAGCGCGGCGATGAGCTGCGCTCGCTCGCGGTGCAGGTGCAGGACCCGAGCGGGTCGCCAGGCGCGGGGCGCGGACGGGAGGCTCGGCGTGACCACCTCGGATCGGCTCGCGATCTCGAGTGCTCGGATCAACCTCCGCGGGTTGCGGGCGTCGATGGTCGCCGCTGCGGCCGGGTCGAGCCCGCGGAGGCGCTCCAGCAGGATGCCCGGCCCGAGCTCCTCGTGCTCGCGCTCGAGGCGGGCGCGGAGTTCGGGGTCGGTCCCGGGGAACGCGAGGTCGAAGAGCACCGCCGAGACGTAGAGGCCGCTGCCGCCGACGAGCAGCGCGACGTTCCCGCGGCGGTGGATCGCCTCGATCTCCGCCCGCGCGTCGTGTTGGTAGGCGGCGACGCTGGCCTCGTCGGTGACCTCGAGGACGTCGAGCTGGTGGTGCGGGATGCCGCGGCGCTCCTCGACGCTGAGCTTCGCGGTGCCGATGTCCATGCCGCGGTAGAGCTGCATGGCGTCGGCGTTGACGATCTCGGCACCGCGACCGGCGGCCCGGAGCCGCTCGGCGATGGCGATGCCGAGGTCGGACTTGCCGGTGCCGGTCGCGCCGACGACCGCGATCAGGTCGGCGTCGGCGGCGCGCTCGTCGTCGGCGGCCCGCTCGTGGGGCGCGGTCCGCTCGTGGGGCGCGGTCCGCTCGTGCGACGCGGCCCGCTCGTGCGACGCGGCCCGCTCGTCGTCAGCGGCCGACACGGAGGCTCGGCAGTCCGAGCGACACCGGCCGCGGCCCGTCGGCGGACCCGGTGGGCGTCGGCGTCGGGACACCGCAGCTCTCGGCCTGCGCACGATCCCACGCGTCGCCGGCGCGGGTGCGTCGGATCCGCAGCGGGGCGTCCCCGTCGGCGATCAGGAAGTGTGGGGCCGAACGGGTGACCTCGACGGTGACGACGTCTCCGGGGCGTGGCGCGTCCGAGCCGGCGGGCACGGAGAAGTGCACCAACCGGGAGTCCTCGGCACGGCCCGACAGCCGATGCGTGGCGTCGTCCTTCTTGCCCTCGCCGGTGGCGACGAGCACCTCGACCGTCCGTCCGACCTGGGCGGCGTTCTCCTCCGCCGTGATGCGCTCCTGCAGCGCGACGAGGCGTTCGTAGCGTTCCTGGACGACGTCCTTCGGCAGCTGCTCGTCCATCGTCGCCGCGGGTGTCCCCGGCCGGATCGAGTACTGGAACGTGAACGCCGAGGCGAACCGCGACTGCTCCACGACGCGCAGGGTGTCCTCGAAGTCGGCCTCGGTCTCACCCGGGAACCCGACGATGATGTCCGTCGAGATCGCCGCGTGCGGGATCTTCGCCCGGACGCGGTCGAGGATCCCCAGGAACCGCTCGCTCCGGTAGCTACGGCGCATGGCCTTGAGGACGCGGTCCGACCCGGACTGGAGCGGCATGTGCAGTTGCGGCATCACGTTCGGCGTCTCGGCCATGGCGTCGATGACGTCGTCGGTGAACGCGGCCGGGTGCGGGCTGGTGAAACGGATCCGCTCGAGGCCCTCGATCTGACCGGCGGCGCGGAGCAGCTTGCCGAACGCCTGACGGTCCCCGAACTCGACGCCGTACGAGTTGACGTTCTGACCGAGCAGGGTCACCTCGATCGCACCGTCGTCGACGAGTGCCTGGATCTCGGCGAGCACGTCACCCGGGCGGCGGTCCTTCTCCTTGCCGCGCAGCGACGGCACGATGCAGAACGTGCACGTGTTGTTGCAGCCGACTGAGATCGACACCCAGCCGCTGTGCGTCGAGTCACGCTTGGTCGGCAGGGTCGACGGGAACACGTCGAGCGACTCGAGGATCTCGATCTGTGCCTCGTCGTTGTGCCGAGCACGTTCGAGCAGCGTCGCCAGCGACCCCATGTTGTGCGTCCCGAAGACGACGTCCACCCACGGCGCCTTCTCGAGGATGACGTTCTTGTCCTTCTGCGCCAGGCACCCACCGACCGCGATCTGCATGCCGGGGTGCTCGCGCTTGATGCCGGCGAGCTGCCCGAGGTTGCCGTAGAGACGGTTGTCGGCGTTCTCGCGCACGGCACAGGTGTTGATGACGACCACGTCCGCCTGCTCACCGTCGGCCGCGACGTACCCGGCGGCCTGGAGCGAACCGCTCAGCCGCTCGGAGTCGTGCACGTTCATCTGGCACCCGTAGGTGCGGACTTGGTAGGTGCGGGGGCGCGCTGCGACGGTGGCCATGGTCGTCCCAGTGTAAAACCGCGGCGAGGCTACTCGAAGCGCACGGAACCGCGTGGTCCCGCTGGCGGACGACCCCCGCCGTCGAGCGCACGCTCGACCGCGATCCGGACCACCCCGCCGTTGTAGCCCTTGCGCATCAGGAAGCCCGAGAGCCGCCGTTCCGCCGTCGCCCGGTCGAGACCCCGGAGCTGCCCGGCGCGCTTCCGGGCGAGGTCGATCGCCCGGACGAACTCGTCGTCCTCGTCGTCGGCCGCCGCCTCGAGCGCCGCGTCGATCGCGACCTGGTCGATGCCACGGCGCCGCAGTTCAGCGACGACGCCCTGACGTCCCAGGCCCTTGCGGTCGTGCAGCCGGTCGACGAGGTCGGTCGCGAGCGCCACGTCGTCGACGAGGCCGACGCGCGTCAGCCGCTCGATCTCGTGCTCGACGACGTCCGGGTCGAGGTCGTTCTTCGCCAACAGCGTGCGCAGCTCGGACTCGCTGACACCCTTCCGTCCGAGCGCTCGCATGCTGAGCCGCTCGGCGTCGGCACGCTGCTCGTCGATCGGCCGAGGGGCGTCCGCGGGGTCGAGTTCGGCGCCGCCGTCGATCGCGAACACGGATGCCGTCGTGGCGTCGGCCGTGCTGTCGTCGTCGTAGCCGTCCTGCTCTGCCCGGGCACTCCGACCGCTGCCGTCGCCGACGACGGGCGAGAGCCACTCCGCCTGCGCCTGCGCGCCCCGGAACGGCAGCGGCACCGGTGCATCGGCGTCGGCGTCGGTGCCCGCGGTGACGTCAGTGCCTGCGGAGGCGTCGGTCGTACCGCCACGGACGGGTCCGTCGCCCGGGTCAGCCGCGGACCGGCGACGGGACCGCGCACCGCGTGCACCGAACAGGTCGGTGACCGGTGCGAGGCCCTCGTCGCCGTCGTGGTCGGTGGTCACGCGCCCTTGCGCTCCGCGATCTTCGGCGCGATCGACTCGACGGGGGCTTCGACCGCTTCGGCCGACGCACCGCCGACACCGAGCTTCGCGAGGATCTTGCCCTCGATCTCAGCCGCGATCTCGGGGTTCTGGATCAGGAAGGAACGCGAGTTCTCCTTGCCCTGCCCGAGCTGGTCGCCGTCGTACGTGTACCAGGCACCGGACTTCTTGACGATGCCGTGGTCGACGCCGAAGTCCAGCAACGAGCCCTCGCGCGAGATGCCCGTGCCGTACAGGATGTCGAACTCGGCCTGCTTGAAGGGCGGAGCCATCTTGTTCTTGACGACCTTGACGCGGGTGCGGTTGCCGACCGCGTCGGTGCCGCTCTTGAGCGTCTCGATGCGACGGATGTCGAGTCGGACGGACGCGTAGAACTTGAGCGCCTTACCACCGGCGGTGGTCTCGGGGCTGCCGAAGAACACACCGATCTTCTCGCGCAGCTGGTTGATGAAGATCATCGTGGTCTGCGTCTGGTTCAGGCCACCGGCGAGCTTGCGGAGCGCCTGCGACATGAGTCGGGCCTGCAGACCGACGTGCGAGTCACCCATCTCGCCCTCGATCTCGGCACGGGGCACGAGCGCGGCGACGGAGTCGACGACGACGAGGTCGATGGAGCCGGAGCGGACGAGCATGTCGGCGATCTCGAGCGCCTGCTCACCGGTGTCCGGCTGGGAGACGAGGAGCGCGTCGATGTCGACGCCGAGCTTCTTCGCGTACTCGGGGTCGAGCGCGTGTTCCGCGTCGATGAAGGCCGCGATGCCGCCGGCACGCTGGGCGTTGGCGATCGCGTGCAGCGTCAGGGTCGTCTTACCCGACGACTCCGGGCCGTAGATCTCGATGATGCGCCCACGCGGCAGTCCACCGATGCCGAGCGCGACGTCGAGTGCGACCGAGCCGGTCGGGATGGTGGCGACGGGGGCGCGCTCGTCCGAGCCGAGGCGCATGACCGTGCCCTTGCCGAACTGGCGGTCGATCTGGGCGAGAGCGGTCTCGAGGGCCTTCTCGCGGTCCTGGGGTGATGGCATGGTGTGCTTCCTTCGTGCTCGGTGTCGGCCGCCTGTAGGCTGTCGCGTCCACCCGGCCGGTGGTGCAGGGCCGGTGCTTCAGCGACAAGGCTTCGGGCTGTTCCCGTTGACTCGAACCTAGGGCGGGCCACCGACATCTCTGCCGCTGGCCGCGCGATCTGTGGACGAGTTCTCCGGACAGCGCCGCTGTGGAGGAAGCTACCACCGATCGAACACCCGTTCGAGCAACACGCCGAACAGAGTTTCGGACGGACGACCGCGGCTCAGTCGCGTGGCTCCGCCAGTCCCTTGCCGTGCCGCATCTCGAGTGGGACGTCCTGCGACTCGCACAGCGCTTCCCACACGCGGCGTGCGTCGACGCCGGCGTCGAGCGCTTCGGCCGCCGAGCGCCCGCCGAGTTCCTCGAGCACCACGTCGCGCGTGACGACGGCACCGTAGGCGTCGCCGAACACCTGGTCGACCGCACGCCAGAACTCGCTCACACGCATCGTCCCAGCCTAACCGCGCCGCCCCGGCGCCAGCACGCACCCCCGGGAACGCCGAACGCCCCCGCTGGCGAACCAGCGAGGGCGTCCGGGAAGCGGTGGCGTCAGCGCACCGCGAGGTCGTTGTCGAACTCGGCGACGAGGTCGTCCGGGAGCGTGTCGGGCACCGGAGTGAGCCCCTCGACCACTGCGAGACGGTCGCCGACCTCACGCATGATGGTCGAGATCGGGGTGTCCAGCGCGTCCGCGACGGACGCGAGGATCTCCGAGCTGGCCTCCTTCTGCCCACGCTCGACCTCGCTGAGGTATCCGAGCGCGACACTGGCCTTGGACGCGACCTGACGGAGAGTCCGGCCCTTCTGCAAGCGGAAGTCACGCAGAACGTCGCCGATTTCCTGACGAACGAGAACCATGAGAACTCCTCCTTCCTGTCGTCTCCAGGCCCGCTCGGTCCTGATGGCCGAGTACGGGTTCCGCAACAGTACCGTTGCCGTTCGCAGCATGCTAACCACGCGGGCTGCTCTCCTGCTGGAGATTGCGTGAGATGTAACCCAGTGGAAACGGGACCTATTCCCGGGCCCGGATCGTGGACGACATCCGTGCCAGGAGTTCGGAGACGGTCGCCCGGCGGATTGCATCGCGGTCGCCGTCGAGGTGCAACTCGTACGCCTGCGCGCCGTCCGCGTGCGCGATGCCGACGAAGACGGTCCCCACGGGCTTGCCGTCCTGCGGGTCCGGTCCGGCCACACCGGTCGTGCTGATCCCCCAGGTCGCGGGTTCGCCGTCGACTGCAAGCGCCTCACGCACGCCAGAGGCCATCTGGCGGGCCACTTCGGGGTCGACCGCACCGTTCGAGGCGAGCAGCGCCGACGAGACGCCGAGCACGGTGTGCTTGACGGGCGTCGCGTAGGCGACCACCCCGCCCCGCACCACGGCACTGGCACCCGGGACGCCGACCAACGTCGCCACGACGAGACCGCCGGTCAGGGACTCCGCGACAGCCACCGTCTCGCCACGCGCGGTGAGTTCCGCGATCAGGTCGGGCGCGACGGGCACCGGGTCGGTGCGGTCGGGAGGCGCGGTGCGGGACGGTCGTTCAGCCTCCGTCACGCGGTGGTCCGGTTGTGCTTCCATGCCTGCCACAGGTAGTCCAGACCGCTCAGGATGGTCGCGAGGAACGCCGCGGTCATCAGGACGCCGTTCACCAAGTGCGCCCAGTCCCCGACGAGGTTCCACCACGGGAAGAGGGCCGCGGTCAGCGCCACGGCCTGCAGCACGGTCTTGATCTTGCCGCCGCGGCTCGCCGGGATCACGCGGTCGGACAGCACGGCGAAGCGGAACACCGTGATGCCGATCTCGCGCACCATGATCAGCACGGTCACGTACCAGGGGAGCTCACCGAGGACCGAGAGCGCCACGAGGGCGCCGCCGATGAGCACCTTGTCCGCGATCGGGTCGACGAGCTTGCCGAAGTCGGTGACGAGGTTCTGTCGTCGGGCGATGATCCCGTCCGCGCTGTCGGTCACGATGGCGACGACGAACGTGATCGCGGCCCAGATGCGCAGCGGGCCGTCCGCGCCGGCGTCCGCCAGGAGCAGCACGAAGAACAGCGGCGCCATGAGGATGCGCACGACCGTGATGATGTTCGCGACGTTGCCCGTCGACGCCGGGCCGGGACCCTTGCGGAGGAGTCGTCCGCGCCACGGGAAGCGTGCGCCGTGCGTGGTCTCAGTGCTGTCCGAGGCGGTCATCGCACTCACTCCCTGCCCGTCAGTCCCCACGCGTCCTCATCGGGCTCGTCGTCCACTTCATCGTACCCGCGCGTCATGTCCGCCACCGGGTCGGCGCCGTAGCGGTCGCCGTCGTCGGTCGGGGCGGACGCCGGCGCCGGGGCCGGGGCTGCCGCAGCGACCGCGGGAGCGGCCGGGGCAGCACCCGCAGGTGGTTCCTCGCCCCGGAGCTTCGCGAGCACGGCCGGGAGCTGGTCGGTCGTCACGAGCACGTCGCGTGCCTTGGAGCCCTCGGACGGCCCGACGATGTCGCGGGACTCCATGAGGTCCATCAGGCGTCCGGCCTTGGCGAACCCGACGCGGAGCTTGCGCTGGAGCATCGAGGTCGACCCGAACTGCGTCGACACGACCTGCTCGACCGCGGCGAGGAGCAGCTCGAGGTCGTCGCCGATGTCCGCGTCGATCTCCTTGCGCTCCACCACGGCCTGGACGTCCTGGCGGTACTCCGGGCGGGCCTGCCGGGTGACGTGCTGGACGACCTCGGCGACCTCGCTCTCCTGCACCCAGGCACCCTGCACTCGGAGGGACTTCGACGACCCCATCGGCAGGAAGAGCGCGTCACCCTGGCCGATCAGCTTGTCGGCGCCCGGCTGGTCGAGGATGACCCGGGAGTCGGTGACGCTCGTCACGGCGAAGGCGATGCGCGACGGCACGTTCGCCTTGATGAGACCGGTGATGACGTCGACCGACGGGCGCTGCGTCGCGAGCACCAGGTGGATGCCGGCGGCACGGGCGAGCTGGGTGATGCGGACGATCGACTCCTCGACGTCGCGCGGTGCGACGAGCATGAGGTCCGCGAGCTCGTCGACGACGACGAGCAGGTACGGGTACGGCTTGAGCTTCCGCTCGCTGCCGGCGGGCAGGACGATCTCGTTGTTCGCGATCGCCTTGTTGAAGTCGTCGACGTGCCGGAACCCGAACGACGCGAGGTCGTCGTACCGCATGTCCATCTCCTTCACGACCCACTGCAGCGCCTCGGCCGCCTTCTTCGGGTTCGTGATGATCGGCGTGATGAGGTGCGGGACGCCGGCGTAGATCGAGAGCTCGACGCGCTTCGGGTCGACGAGGACCATGCGGACCTCGGACGGCTTCGCACGCATGAGCAGCGAGGTGATCATCGAGTTGATGAACACCGACTTGCCGGACCCGGTGGAGCCGGCGACGAGCAGGTGCGGCATCTTCGCGAGGTTGGCCACGACGAAGCCGCCCTCGACGTCCTTGCCGACGCCGATCGTCATCGGGTGCTTGGACTTCCGCGCCGCGTTCGAGCGCAGGACGTCGCCGAGGGAGACCGTCTCGCGGTCGGTGTTCGGGATCTCGACGCCGATCGCGCTCTTTCCCGGGATCGGTGACAGGATCCGGACCTCGTTCGAGGCGACCGCGTACGACAGGTTCTTCGACAGGGCGGTGACCCGCTCGACCTTCACGCCGGGACCGAGCTCGATCTCGTACCGGGTCACCGTCGGTCCGCGGGAGAACCCGGTGACCTTCGCGTCCACCTTGAACTCGGTGAGGACGCTCGTGATGGCGGCGACGATGTCGTCGTTGGCCTGGCTGCGCGCGACCGACGGCGTGCCGGAGCTCAGCGTCGTGGCGGCGGGCAGACGGTACGGCGCTGCCGGGTCCTCGTCGGGGCCGGCCACCGGGGGCAGGCCGTCCACGTCGTCGGCGGCCTCGACCCCGAGGTCCTCGGCCGGGAGCGACGGCGAGACCACCGGCGACACCGAGGCGTCGGGACGGACGACCTCAGCCGCTGCGGGGCGCTCGGGGACCGGGGTCCCGAAGTCGCGGAGCGCCTGCTCGGCGACCTGCAGGTCCTGCTCGACCGAGTCGTTGAGGTTGACCGAACCGGGCTCGGCCGGCGTGTGGTCGATGAGACCGGCGGCGGCGCCGGCGTTCGGGCCGGGGGCCGGCGCGGCAGCGGCGGCCGGGGGCACGGCCGCCGTCGCACCGCTGATCACGGGGCTGTCGTAGGCGGGGTCCTCTTCCCGCCCGGACTTGTTGCGACGCCACCACGGGATCGTCGTGCCGTCACCGTCGGCGTCGGACTCGGACGCGGCCTTGTCGTCGTCGAAGCCGAGGTCGTCGAAGAGCTGGAAGTCGGTGTCGCCCTTCGCGCCGCGCTTCTTCGTCGGCTTCGTGCGTGCCGTGGGCACCTCGGCGACGGACTCGTCCGACTCGGACGCGGGCGCCGGCGCACCGAACAGGTACGCGTAGAGCTCGTGCAGGCGTCGACCGATCTTGTTCGGCGGCGTCTTGGTGATGATGAAGAGGGAGAGCACGAGCAGCAGGATCGCGACCGGCACCGCCACCCACTCGGTGGCGACCGCGACGAGCCAGGCGATCACGACCCAGCCGATGACACCGCCGGCGGTCGCCAGTGCGGGCATGCCGTCCGAGGCGCTCGGCTGCCCGCCGAAGACGTGGCAGAGCGCCGAGATCGACACGAGCAGCAGCCCGAGGCCGATCCCGATCCGGGTGTTGTCGTGCACGGACGCAGGGTGCCGGAAGAGCCACCCGGCGAAGACGACCATGATGACGGGCAGCGCGAAGGCCAGGCGTCCGAACAGCCCGCCGAACGTGTACGCGTCGAGCGCCACCGAGACGGCGTTCGTCGGGTTGAGCCACTCGACCACCGCACCCGCGACGGCGAGCACGAAGAGCAGGAACGGGAACCCGTCCCGCCGCTGGTCCTTCTCGAGGGTCTCGGTGCCGAGCAGGCGGAAGACCGCGCCGACGCCGTGCGCCATCGCGAGCCAGAACGTCACGAGGGGGTTCTGCTCACGGAAGGCCGGGGTCGGGGCGGCCTGCGGCAGCTTCTTCGTCGTGGCCTGGGTGCGCGACGGACCACGCGTCCCGCTTCCGCGGGACGACGAGGACGCGCGCGAGCGCGTGGTCGACTTGGTGCCTCCGGCCATGGGCAGAACCCTAATCCCCACTCAGGACAAACCGAGCGCGGCCCGCCGGGCAGCCGACAGGCCGAAACGTGCCAGGAGGCGCGGTGCACGTCCGTCAGGAACGTGCACC
>NZ_JAUZED010000059.1 GCF_030705415.1 Curtobacterium sp. A7_M15
AGCCGGAGTCGAGCTTCACGGCCGTGTTCCCACCGAGGACCTCGGGCACCGACGCGACCGGGCCGGGGATCTTCGACGAGGACGACGACACGGTGTGCACGGTGCCGTCGGCCTGCGCGGCCGAGACACCGAACGCGGCACCGCCGAGGACGAGCGCGCCGGTCGTGGCGAGGGTGATGGAGGTCTTCAGGCTCTTGCGCATGGTGATCGTTCCTTTGCTGTCTCGGGGGCTCCGGCCGGTGGCGACGTGCTCCTGTGCACGTGCCGTGCTGTGTGTTCGCTGTGGCCCGGCCGTTCGTGACCGGAGAGCACCCTGGGCGTTCCCGCCCCTGTGACATGCATTCGGCACCCCGTCCGGTTCGGTTTGGACGGATTTCTGGGATTCCCTGCCGACCGCCTCCGTACCGTGGGGTCATGGCCCCCGCATCCCCCTCGAGCACCGACCGGATCCGCGCGATCGACGCCTGGTGGCGCGCCGCGAACTACCTCACCGTCGGCCAGATCTACCTGCTCGACAACCCGCTGCTCGACCGCTCGATCACCCCGGACGACGTCAAGCCCCGACTGCTCGGGCACTGGGGCACGTCGCCGGCGCTCAACCTCGTCTACGCGCACTGCAACGCGCTGATCGCCGAGACGGACCGCCAGCTCCTCTACATCTGCGGGCCGGGCCACGGCGGCCCCGCGATGAACGCGAACGCATTGCTCGACGGCACCTGGGGCGAGCTCTACCCGGACATCACCCCGGACCCCGACGGGCTGCGGAAGTTCTTCCGGCAGTTCTCGTTCCCGGGCGGGATCCCCTCACACGCGGCGCCGGAGACCCCGGGGTCGATCAACGAGGGCGGCGAGCTCGGCTACTCCCTCGCCCACGCCTACGGAGCGGCACTCGACAACCCGGACCTCGTCGTCGCGTGCGTCGTGGGCGACGGTGAAGCCGAGACGGGACCGCTCGCCGGGTCGTGGCAGGCGCACACGTTCCTCGACCCGGTCTCGGACGGTGCGGTGCTGCCGATCCTCAACCTGAACGGGTGGAAGATCGCGAACCCGACAGTGCTGGCGCGCATCCCCCGCGACGACCTGCACGCGTACTTCCGCGGGCTCGGGTACGAGCCGATCGTGGTCGACTCCGCCCGCGTCGACGACGACCCGTTCGCCGTCCACGCCCTGTTCGACGGTGCCCTCCGCCGCGCCCTCGCGACGATCGACGACATCCAGGCGGCCGCCCGCGCCCAGGCACAGCGCGCGGCCGCCGGACAGCAGGCCGGTGCCGCCGACCTCCGTCCGCGGTGGCCGATGATCATCCTCCGCACGCCGAAGGGGTGGACCGGCCCGAAGGAGGTCGACGGCGAGCAGGTCGAGGGCACGTTCCGTGCACACCAGGTCCCGCTGCCCGCGGTCCGCGAGAACGACGACCACCGCCGTCAGCTCGAGCAGTGGATGCGTTCCTACCGCCCCGAGGAGCTCTTCGACGACGAGGGACGTCCGACCGGCATCCTCACCACCATCCGGCCCGCGGGCGACCTCCGGATGAGCGCGACCCCGCACGCGAACGGCGGCCGACTCCGCACCGCACTGGACCGCCCCGGGCTCGAGGAGTTCGGGGTCCCGGTCGGCGAGGACGCGAGCGCCACCGGCACGCTCGGCCCGTGGCTCGCCGCGCTCATCCAGCGGAACCCGTCGTCCTTCCGGTTGTTCGGCCCGGACGAGACGGTGTCGAACAAGCTCGACGCCGTCTTCGACGTGACCTCGCGGGTCTGGCGTGCCCAGCGCGGCGTCGGGGACGAACACCTCGGTGCGCACGGCCGGGTGACGGAGGTGCTGTCCGAGCACCTGCTCGAGGGGATGCTCGAGGGCTACGTGCTGAGCGGCCGCCACGGGATCCTCAACACGTACGAGGCGTTCGCGCACATCATCGACTCGATGGTCGGTCAGTACGCGAAGTGGCTCGAGTCCTCGACCGACATCGACTGGCGCGTCCCCGTGTCGAACCTGTCGATCCTGCTGTCGTCCCACGTCTGGCGCCAGGACCACAACGGCTTCTCGCACCAGGACCCGGGCTTCCTCGACGTCGTCGCGTCGAAGCAGCAGGACCTCGTGCGCATCAAGTTGCCGGCCGACGCGAACAGCCTGCTGGCGGTCGCGGCACACGCGCTGGAGACGACCGACCGAATCGAGGTGATCGTCGCCGGCAAGCACCCGGAGCCGGTCTTCCTGTCCCTGCCCGACGCGGTCGAGCACGTCGCCGCGGGGCTCGGCACCTGGGACTGGGCCGGCACCGAGCAGACCGTCGGGCACGTCGACGTCGTGCTCGCCTGCGCAGGGGACGTCCCCACAGTCGAGGCGGTCGCCGCGGCGGACATCATCCGTCAGCACGCACCCGCCGTCGGCGTGCGGCTCGTCAACGTCGTGGACCTGCTGTCCATCGGCGACCCCCGGAAGCACGAGCACCCGATCCCCGACGAGCGCTACGACGAGCTCTTCCTCCCCGGCACCCCGACCGTCTTCGCGTTCCACGGGTACCCGTCGCTCGTGCACCAGCTGACCTACCGCCGCAACGGGCACGACGACCTGCACGTGCACGGGTTCCTCGAGCAGGGCACGACGACGACCCCGTTCGACATGCTCATGCGCAACGAGATGGACCGGTTCGCGCTCGCGCACGACGCCCTGACCCGGGTGGACGCATCGGCGCACGCGGCACTGCTCGAGAAGCTCTCGGAGGCTCGGGACGCCGCCCGGAGGTTCGCGTACACGAAGGGCGAGGACCACCCGAGCGTCGGTTCGTGGCGCTTCTCGGGCTGGCCGCAGGACGAGCCGGCGACCGGGGGCACGGGTGGCGACCCGGGCGAGGGGGAGACCGAGGGGGCTGCCCCCGGCAACTGACGTGCGTCCGCGTTCTCCTCCACACTCGGGAGGCGCGGATCACGCTCCACAGGACCGGCCACGTTCGACGCGTGGCCGGTCCTCTCGCGTCAGGGTGGACCGCATGGATGCAGGCTGGACGAGCGCGAGCGTGTCGTTGCTCAGCGCCCTGGTGGCGGTCGCGAGCGTCGTGGTGACGGTGGTCGAGGGGCGCCGGGCGCGCAGGAACACAGAATTCTTGGGGCACCGGGACCACTGGTGGCAGCGTTGGTCGTGGGTGGTCGAGCGGGCTCTCTCGGCCGACGAGCGACGGCGCGACGCTGCCGCACTGATGACCGACGCTCTGATGACCCAGACCTGGGTCACGGATGACGACGAGTGGGTCCGACGAGCCCTCGATGATCACGAAACGATGACTGCGCGGCGACGCCGGACAGGAAAGGAACGACAGGACGATGATCTCCGACGAAGATGACTGGTCCTTCAAGGCGCGTCTGGACCGCATGGAGCGACGCACGCCCAAGCTGCTCGCGAACCCGCACTACGGACCGCTCGTCCGCGCCGCCGGGGACCTGGAGCGACTCGAGGAGATGCGGATCGAGTGGCGCGAACGGCAGGAGCGGGCGCGAGCACGGAAGCTGCGGTGGGAAGCCTCGATCAGCGAGGGCTGACCGGGCGCCCGCCCGTCGGTGGCATGTTTGACGAGTGAGCGAGCTCGTCATCCCGGCCCCGACCGTCCCGACCGTCCCCACCACGACCGGCGGACGCTTCCCCGTCCGGCGGGTGTTCTGCGTGGGCCGCAACTACGCGGCGCACGCGCGCGAGATGGGCCACGACCCGGATCGCGAGCCACCGTTCTTCTTCTCGAAGCCGGCCGGTGCGGTGGTGACCGACGGTTCCGACACCCCGTACCCGTCGGTCACCGAGCGCCTCGAACACGAGGTCGAACTCGTCGTGGCACTCGGGCGCGGTGGCGTCGACATCCCGGTCGACACAGCCCTCGACCACGTCTGGGGCTACGCCGTCGGCATCGACCTCACGCGGCGCGACCTGCAGGCCGAGGCGAAGCGGCTCGGCCGCCCGTGGGACGCCGCCAAGGGGTTCGACGCCTCGGCCCCGATCGGCGCGATCGTCCCGTCAGCCGACGTCGACCCGACCTCGGGCGCGATCGAACTGCGGGTCGACGGCGAGCTCCGGCAGTCCGGCGACCTCGCGGACCAGATCTGGTCCGTCGCCGAGACCATCGCGGAGCTCTCGCGGTTCGTGTCCCTCGCGCCGGGCGATCTCCTCTTCACCGGTACGCCGGACGGCGTCGGTGTCATCGACCGCGGCGACCTCCTCGAGGGGACGATCGCCGGCGTGGGCTCGGTCCGCACCGTCATCGTCTGACGCGACGGGTTTCGCCCGTGTGTCGGCGGCCTGGGAGCGCTCGCAGCAGCACCGAGTACCAATGACTCGACAGCGCTGGGGTGAGCGGTGTCGCCACAGTGGGGACGACGGATCGGCACGGGGCGGGTCGTGTGTCCGGAGAACGGAGGTGCCGCCGTGCAGGAACACGACCTGCTCGCGACGTCCTGGACATGGGCCGGGAACGAACCGATCGGCGAGCGCATCGGCGCCGTCGGTGCTGCCGGCTTCGCCGGACTCTCGCTGTCGCTCGGCGACCTGCACGAGGTGCGGGCGACGGTCGGGTTCCCCGAACTGCGCCGCATGCTCGACGGCGCCGGGATCGTCTGGGTGCAGCTCGGACCGCTCGAACACTGGTGGACCTGCTCGAGCCACACCACCGATCACGATGCCGACCGCGGTGTCGTGCTCGAGGCAGCCGCGACGCTCAGCGCGTGGCAGGTCGTCGCGCGGGCGGACGTCACGCTGCCCGGTGTCTCGCCGTCGGCCATGGTCGACGACTGGAACGAACTCGCCGGGCAGGCCGCGAAGGTCGGCTCGCAGCTCGTCCTCGAGCCGGAGCCCTGGTCGAACCTGCCGACGGTCGAACGGGCATCGCGGTTCGTCACCGCCGCCGGCCATCCGAACGGCGGCCTCCTGGTGGACGTGATGCACGCGCTGCGGGGCGGTTCCACGCTGGCCTCCATCCGCGAGGGTGTCGCTCCGGGTTCGCTCGCGGCTGTCGAACTGAGTGACGGCCTGCTCCACACGCCGTCGGGTATGACCCTCTCCGAGGAGTCCCGCGAGGCTCGCCACCTGCCCGGCGCCGGGGCGTGGGACCTCCCCGGGTTCGTCCGCACCGTGCGCGACCTCGGGTTCGACGAGCCGTGGGGCGTCGAGGTCCGGACGGCAGCGCACCGTGCGATGCCGATCGGGGACGCTCTCCGGACCGCCGCTGCGGCGACCCGTGCGGTGCTCGACGCTGCCGATGCCTTCGGGACGCCGGCGATCCCCGCGATGCCGACGACCCCGGCCCCGACATCGGCGGTCGACTTCGAGCCTCCGGCTGCTCGCCCGTCGAGCGACCGACGTCACGACGCCGACTCAGGGGCCCCGGCGTAGCGTCACACGCATGAGTGACCAGCACGCACACGACGACGATCTCCTCCGCCGCTCCCAGGAGTCCATCGACGAGGCGAAGGCGGCCGCTGCCGAGGTGGTCGAACCGGAAGAGGACGAACTCATCGCCGAGGACCTGCCCGTCGCGGACGACGCCGAACCGGCCGACGGGCCCGCGCCCGCGGCCTGAACCACGAGCGGGGCGACGCAGCCCGGCTCAGTCGATCTCGACGACGCGCACGGTGACGTCCGACGGCCGCCGACCGAGCGCGGACGTGGCCTCTGCGACCACCGCGTCGCGGACGCTCCTGACGAGTGCGAGCGTCGGGACCCGCCGGTCCGACGTCAGGACCACGCGGATCCGCGCGCCCTCGGGCCGGTCCTGCACGAGGACCGCGCCACCGTCACGCGGCAGGTCGAGCACGGAGCGGACGTCCCGCATGAGCGTGGCGAGGTTCGGCCCCGGCGGGAGCACCGAACGGACCCCGCTGATCCCGAGCACGACCGCGGTCAGCCCGCGAGAGACACTGCGCACGTCATCGGTCACGATCGACCTCCCTCGATGAGGTCCGCCACCCGCACCATCAGTGACCGGACCTCGAACGGTGCGTGCGCCGCGAATGCGTCCTCGACGATCGACCGGAGCGCCTCGGCTCGGAGGTGCACCGGTCCGTCGGCACTCGCGGCGATCGACACCTCCACGTCGACGGGTCCACCGGCGGTGGTGACGTCGCCCGTGAACCGGGTCCGTCGGACGACCACGCCGGGTACCTCGTCGCCGAGCGAGCGCACGAGCGCCCGGAGCGCACCCTCGGTCACGACGAGCGTCGACGCGGGGTCCTCGTCCGGCACGGGGACGTCGCGCCCCGCGTGCGCCGTCGTCCGCACCGATGCGAGCACGCTGGCGATCCACCCGGCGTCGGATGCGGCGTCCTCTGCTGCCTCGGCGTCGAGCAGGTCGTGCGAAGCCGTCCGCAGCGCTTCCAGCCGCACCAACGCCTCGGCCGCCTCGGGGTCGGCATCGATGTCCGGCCGCGCCGGGGTGCGGTCCGCGTCGAGGTAGTCGGAGAGCTCCTCGAGGGTGAACCCACCGAACCGTTCGTCGTCGGTCATCGCCACCCCTCCATCTGCTCGAGGACACGACGGCGTGCCCGCGCCAACACCCCGCGCACCGTCGCCGGGGGCATCCCCGTCGCCTCGGCGATCTCGGCGTACGAGGCCCCGCCGATCTCCCGCATCACCCAGACGGCCCGGTGTGCGTCGGGGAGTGCCTGCACGATACGCGCGAGCTCCTGCACCTGCAGCCGCGTGCTGACCACCTCGTCGACGGGGCGGTCGTCGGACGAGTCGACGACGACTTCGAGATCGAGGTGCGGATGCCGCCGACGGAGGCGGTCGAGTGCCTTGTTCGCCGCGATCCGGAACAGCCAGTTCCGCACGCGGTCGGGGTCGTCCACGCGGTCGATCCGCTGCCAGGCCTGGAGCGCTGCCTCCTGCACGGCATCCTCGGCTTCGCCGTCGCCGTGTCCGAGGATCCGGGCGGCGTAGGCGCGCATGTGCGGGCCGTAGCGGTGGATCAGCACGCCGAACGCGACGGTGTCACCGTCGGCGCTCCGCGCGACGAGGGAGGCGTCCGACAGGGACGCCAGGGCGTCAGCGTCGCTCAGGATCGGCTCCTCGTCGAATTTCTTCGGTTCTCGCGTGACGTTTCCGCTCGACGCCACGTCTTACGTACGGGTCTACCAGGAGCGTCGTGCGTCCCTGGTGCGAAGCGCGTCGTGGCCGGTCATCCCTGAACGACCGGTCACGACGCTTGGACGGCGGCCCGTGCGTCCCCTGATCCGGCGCACGGGCCGTCTTCTCTGGTCTACTCGGCGGCCCCGGCGACCCCGTGGACTTCGTCGACCTCGTCGACCTCGTCACCGAGGAAGTCCGCGTAGGTGACCTCGGGCTCCGCCACCGCCACGCCAGGCTCCACGGCGCCACCCCGCACCGATCGGTCCCCTGCGATCGTGACTCGTTCCTCCGTGGTGAACGGGGGCAGGTACTTGCTCGCGCTCATGCTCGCGCCCTTTCGTCCCGGCGAACGTAACAGCCAGGTCCCGGATCGCGCGGGTCCGCCCACGTTTCGTCCCCCGGACGGGCGCGGAACGGGGGACGGAAGTTCGCCGCCGGCTGACCCCATGCGGACGCATGCTCACGATTCCCGGACGACGTCCGAAGGATCCTTGTCCGCCCGCAACCCCCGCCACGAGGGCTGGCGCAGCCGACCGTCCGACGTCCACTCGGCGAACTCGACCTCGCCCACACGTTTCGGGGTGACCCAGTGTGCGTCGCGGGCATCGGGTCGTGGGACGTCGACGAACGGCGAGGTCTTCCGCTCGAGCGCGGCGAGCGCAGCTCCGATCTCGTCCAGGTCGCGGTCGCGGAAGCCGGTGCCGACCTTCCCGATGTACTCGAGTCCGTCCGGCCCCGGGACACCGAGGAGCAACGACCCGATCCCGCCGGCTCGACGACCGCTCCCCGGCCTCCACCCGCCGACCACGACTTCCTGCGTGGCGTGGTGCTTCAGCTTGAGCCACGCCTCGGATCGCCGACCCTCGGCGTACTTCGACGTCCGCTTCTTCGCGACGACCCCTTCGAGTCCCTGCTCGGCCGAGTCCGCCATGGCCCGGGCGAGATCGCCCTCGTACGCGGGCGGGACGTCGATCGCACCGCCCGGTTCGACGACCGTCTCGAGCGCCTGGCGACGCGCGTCGTACGCGAGGCGGGTCAGCTCGTGCCCGTCCGCCTCGAGGACGTCGAAGAGCAGCAACCGGACCGGCGTCTCGCGCTGAGCCGCCTCGACCTCGCGCGGCCTGGTCAGTCCCATCCGGTTCTGCAGGAGCTGGAACGAGGGCCGGCCCCGGTCGTCGAGCGCGACGATCTCGCCGTCGAACACGCCGTCGACCCCGGCGCGGTCACCGAGTTCCTGCAGCTCGGGGTACTGCGCCGTCAGGTCGTTGTCGTTGCGGCTGCGGAGCGTCACCGACCCGTCCCGCACGGTCGCGAGCGCCCGGATGCCGTCCCACTTCATCTCGAACGCCCAGTCCGACGCGTCGAGCGCCGGCTGACCCTTCGCGAGGGACGCCTGCATGGTCCGGCGATCAGCAGGAGGGGTGCGCGACTCCGCCGTCCGGTCGATGCGTGCGGCTCGGTCGCCGTCGGTGGATGCGGATCGGGAGGCGCGGCTCGTCCCCGCCCCGTCTCCGCCGTCCGCCAGGCGGTCCGGCTGGTCCTTCGTGCGGTGGATGAGCCAGTTCTTCTCGTCCCCGTCCCGCCCACGGCCGCGACCACGCGTGTGCAGCAGTGCGAGTCGGCGAGCGCCCCCGGTCCGGCCGTGCAGCGTGACGATGACCTCTTCGCCCTCGCGCCACTTCTCGAGCTCGTACGTGCCGTCGTCCCAGATCGTGACCGTCCCGCCGCCGTACTCGTCCTTCGGGATCGTCCCCTCGAACGTGCCGTACTCGAGCGGGTGGTCCTCGGTCTGCACCGCGAGGTGGTTCTTCCCCGGGTCCGTCGGTTCACCCTTCGGCAGCGCCCAGCTGACCAGGACCCCTTCGTGCTCGAGCCGGAAGTCGTAGTGGTCGCGGGTGGCGTGGTGCTCCTGGATGACGAAGGTCGGTGTCCCGTCCTTCCGGACCGTCGGCGCGTCCTCGGGCACGGGCTCCGGGGTCTTCGACGCGTCGCGCTTGGCCCGGTAGGCGGCGAGGCGGTCCCGCGCGGGCCGCTCCGCGTCGTTCGCCTGCTGGGTCCGGTCGCTGTCCCAGTGCCCGTGGTCGTCGCGCCCGACCGCCAACGAGGCGGAGGCGACCGGGTGCAGGTGGTCGCCCCGTTCCTCCAGGCGCTCGAGGACCTCGTCGAGGGTGAGCTGCGCGAGCCCGGGTTCGGTGAGCTCCTTCCAGGTGCGGGGCGCCGCGACCGTCGGCCGGTCACGGCCGCGCAGGGAGTAGGGCGCGATGGTCGTCTTGTTGCCGTTGTTCTGCGACCAGTCGACGAAGACCTTGCCGCGCCGCTCGGCACGGCTCATCGAGGACAGGACGAGCTCCGGCATGTCCTGCTCGAGCGCCTTCGCGAGTTCGTGGGCCACCTCGGAGACGTGCGCGGTGGAGGCGCGGCCGTCCAGTGCGGCGTAGAGGTGGATGCCTTTCGAGCCGGACGTCACCGGGTACGGGTCGAGGCCCATGCCGTGCAGGATCTCGCGCGCGGCGACGGCCACTTCGACGCACTCGGGCAGCCCCACGCCGTCGCCGGGGTCGAGGTCCAGGACGAGCCGGTCGGGGTTCTGCTGCCCGCCGCGGGGGCCGAACCGCCACTGCGGCACGTGCAGCTCGAGCGCGGCCTGCTGGGCCATCCACACGAGGGTCGGCAGGTCGTCGACGATCGGGTACTCGTTGTCGTGCTCGGAGTGGTGGATGGTGTGGTGCCGGATCCAGTCCGGTGCTGAGTCCGGCAGGTTCTTCTCGAAGAACACCGTGCCGTCGACCCCGTTCGCCCAGCGCTTCCGGGTCACCGGGCGGTCCTTCACGTGCGGGATCATCCACGGCGCGACCCGCTCGTAGTACTCGATCACGCGGCCCTTGGTGGTGCCGGTCTCCGGGTAGAGCACCTTGTCGGTGTTCGTCAGCGCGATGCGCCGGTCCCCCACCAGGACCACGGTCTTGCGCGACGTCGGACTCACAGCGCCACTCCGGTCGCTCCTGCCACCGTGAGGGTCGTGCCGGACGTGTACGAGGACTCGGGGCCGGCCAGGTACACGTACGCGCTGCCGAGTTCGACGGGCTGTGCGGGTCGGCCGAACGGCGTGTCCTGCCCGTAGGCTGCGATCTCGTCGCCCGGGTAGCTGATCGGCTGCAGCGGCGTCCACACCGGACCCGGGACCACCGTGTTCGCCCGGATCCCCTTCGCCGCCAGCTGCCGCGCCAGTCCGTTCGTGTAGGTGATGATGGCAGCCTTCGTCGCCGCGTAGTCGATCATCCGGTCCTGCGGTTGGTACGCGGACACCGAGCTCGTCGTGACGACAGCGCTGCCGGGCGCCATGTGCGGCACGGCCGCGCGAACCAACCAGAACATCGAGTACAGGTTGACCTTCATCGTGCGGTCGAAGTCCTCGGTCGACTGCTCCGTGACGTCGTCGTGGACCTTCTGGTGACCGGCGACGAGGACCAGGGCGTCGAGCCCGCCCAGCTCGCTGACCGCATCGCGCACGAGCGTGCCGCAGAACCCCTCGTCGGTGAGGTCGCCGGGGAGCAGTACGGCCTTCCGCCCGAGGTCGCCCACGATGTCCCGCACGGCTTCGAGGTCGTCGCGTTCCTCGGGCAGGGCGTTCAGGGCGACGTCCGCGCCCTCCTTCGCCATCGCGATCGCCGCAGCTCGCCCGATGCCCGAGTCGGCACCGGTGACGAGCACGCGGTAGCCGGGCATCCGCCCCGTGCCGAGGTAGCTCGTCTCGCCGTGGTCGGGTGCCGGGTCCATGGCGCTCGCCAGCCCGGACCCCTGCTGCGTCTGCGCCGGGAACGGCGGACGGGGGAACTGGTCGCGCGGGTCCTGCTTGTCGAGCTGGCTCATGGGACCATGGTGCTCGCGCCGCGGCCAGCGCGGTTCAGCGAAGCGGGATCCGTGGAGAACCCGCTCATCAGGCGCGCTGTGCCATGGCCCGGACCTCGACCCGCCGGACCTTCCCGGTCGACGCCCGCGGGAGGTCCAGGACGACGAAGACCTCCGCCGGGCGACGGAATCGTGCGAGCTCGGCCTCGGCGCGTTCGAGGAGCGCGGCGCGCAGTACGGAGGGGTCCGTGTCGCAGTCCGGACGGATGACGACGTAGGCGACCGGGACGCTCCCGAGGACGTCGTGCGGACGAGGGACCACGACCGCCTCGAGCACCCGGGGATCCCCGAGCAGGACGTCCTCGACCTCGGCCGGGTAAACTTTCTCGCCGCCGCGGTTGATGACGTCGTCCGCACGTCCGACGAGCCAGATCCACCCGTCGTCCGACACGTGGCCGAGGTCGCCCGTGCAGAGCCAGCCGTCCGCGTCGAACCGCTCGGCCGCGCGTCCGGACAGGTAGGACCGGACGATGCCCTCGCCGCGGACCCACAGGGACCCGACGGCACCGGCGGGCAGCACCGCGCCGTGTTCGTCCCGGACCTGCACCTCGGAGCCGACGGGGACACCGACGCTCCCCGGTCGGGCCGGCGCACCGAGCGGGGTGGCCGCGATCTGTGACGCCCCCTCGGTCATGCCCCAGCTGACCACCAGTGGGACATCGCCGAGTGCCGCACGGACGGGTTCCGGGAGCGGTGCAGAGGCACTGCGCACGAAGCGGAGGCTCGGTGGGAACACGAGCGGTCCGGTCTTCACGAGGACCGCGAGGATCGCCGGCACGGCGTTCAGCCAGGTCACTCGACGTTCGGCGAGGAGTTCCCAGACCCCGGTGCGGTGGAAGCGACGATCGAGCACCAGGGTGGCCCCGGCGACGAGGGTCGCCAGCAGCCCGACGACCTCGGCGTTCACGTGCGAGAGCGGGAGCGAGTTGAACCCGCGGTCGGACGGTGTGAGGCCGTTGTGCCGTGCGACCTGCCGTGCGACGAAGAGGAGCTGCGACTCGGGCATCTCGACCCCCTTCGGCGTGCCGGTCGAGCCCGAGGTGAAGAGCACGGCCGACCCCTCGCCCGGCCCGTCCGGGTCGCAGCAGGGCACGGAACCGCGCACCACGAGCGCCGGCCCGAACTCCGCGCCGATCCGCGCCGACGGGACTCCGTCGAGTGCGACACGGCCGTCACGGTCGGACACGACGAGCGACGCTCCGCCGACGAGCGATCCGAGCCGCGCCACCTCGGCCGCAGGTTGTGCCGGGTCCACCGGCACGGACCGGCGTCCGGTCGCGATCGCCGCGAGGTGGACCACGGCGAACGACAGCGGGTCGCCGAGGTCCACGAGGACCGCGCCCGACGGCGCGATGCCCAGGTCGTCGAACACCCGCTCCCAGTCACCCACGGCACGGGCGAGCGTCTCGTGGTCGAGCACCCGGTCGGACCGGGCGTCCTCGAGGTAGGGGTGCGCCGGGGTCGCGCGCGCACGCTCGGCGATCAGGCCGCGGAGCGTCATCGCTCGACTCACCGGGACGCCGTCTCGGTCGTCGCGGGCGTCGCACCGCCGACGACGAGCGTGCCGTCGACCATGCGCAGGCGCTTCGGGTGCATGAACCAGGCGACGACGATGGCGGCGGCGAGCAGGCCGATCGAGAGGCCGAACGGAGCGACCCAACCGGACGCGTCGATGAGCACGCCGAACGCGATCGGGGACAGGACGCCGGCGATGCCGAACCCGGTGTTCATGAGCCCGGACGCGGCACCGGACCACTGGGGCGCGACGTCCATCGGGATGGCCCAGAGGTTGGCGTTGCAGAGCTCGAGGAAGAAGAACGACAGCGTGAGCGCCACGGTCGCGACGAGGAGGCTCTGTGCGAAGAGCAGCGGGGTGAGGCACAGGAGCGCTCCGCCGAGGCCGATGACGAGGATGACGCGTCGAGCGTGCCGGACGTCCCCACCCCGCGCGACGATCCGGTCGCTGAGCATGCCCCCCACCGTGTCCCCGACGACCCCGGCGAGCAGGATGATCGACGTGTAGAGCGCGAAGCCGCCGATGCCGAGGCCGTACGTGTCACTGAGGAACGTCGGGAGCCAGGTCAGGAACACCCAGAGCGTCCAGCCGTACCCGAAGTCGACGAAGGTGACGGGGAGGATCTGCGGGACGAGCTGCTTCCACGGCGTCTTCACGCGCTCCTTCGCCCCCGCGGGGGTGTGCAGCTCGCCGAGCTCCGAGAGCTCCCGGGACGTCATCTTCGGGTGGTCGGCCGGGCGGTCCCGGAACATCACCCACCAGAGCCCGGCCCAGATCACGCTGAGCGCGGCGACGACGAGGAACGAGCTGCGCCAGCCCGCCACGATGATGAGCCCGGCGACGATGAGCGGCGCGAGTGCGTTGCCGAGGCGGGCCGCCGAGTGCGTGATGCCCTGGGCGAAGCCGTTCCGGTCGATCGGGATCCACTTGCTCATCGCCTGCGTCGCGGTGGGGAACGCTGCCGCCTCGGTCAGTCCGAGCAGCAGTCGCGCGCCGATCAACGACATGAGTCCGACGCTGAAGCCGGTCAGCAGCGTCGCGACGCCCCACAGCACCGCGACGATCGCGAGCATCTTGCGCGGTCCGATACGACCGCCGATCGCACCGCCGAAGATCTGGAGGAACGCGTACGGCAGTGCGAACGCCGCGACGACGTAGCCGGCCATGGTGTCCGTGAGACCCAGGTCGTCCTTGATGTACGGCAGAGCCGTCGAGATGTTGGTGCGGTCGATGTAGGCGATCGCGTACATGACGCACAGCATGAGCAGGACGCGGCCACGGACTCGGCGGCGCATCGGGCTGGGACGGAGGGCAGACATGGGCACCTTTCGGGTCGCTGGTACATATACTGTATTTCATATTCCTCGCGATGGCGAGCACGCGCAGCCGGCAGCGGGCATCATGTGCGCATGAGGTCGATCTGGAAGGGCTCCATCGCGTTCGGGCTCGTCAACGTGCCGATCAAGGTCTACGCAGCGACCGAGACGCACGACGTGTCACTGCACCAGGTCCACGACGAGGACAAGGGACGCATCCGTTACAAGCGCGTGTGCGAGTTCGGGCACGAGGTCGAGTACGCCGACATCCAGCGCGCCTACGACGACGGCGACAAGACCGTCGTGCTCACGGCCGACGACTTCAAGCAGCTCCCCGAGGAGCAGTCGCACGAGATCGAGGTCCTCGAGTTCGTCCCCGTCGACCAGGTCGACCCGATGATGTTCGAGAAGTCGTACTACCTCGAGCCCGACTCGCGCTCCCCCAAGGCCTACGTCCTCCTGCGCGAGACCCTCGCGAAGACCGACCGGCTGGCGATCGTGCAGTTCACGCTCCGGCAGAAGACCCGGCTCGGCGTCCTGCGCGTGAACGAGGACGTCATCCTGCTGCAGGGGCTGCTCTGGGGCGACGAGGTCCGCGCCGCGGACTTCAAGAGCCTCGACACGAAGGTGAAGGTCAGCGCGAACGAGCTGAAGATGTCCTCGTCGCTCGTCGACAGCATGTCCACGGACTTCGACCCGGACCGGTACACCGACGCCTACCAGGCGGAGCTGCAGCAGCTCATCGACGCGAAGCTCGAGTCCGGGGACGACATCGACACCGAGAAGACCTTCGGCGAGCGCGCCGAGGACGATGACGACGAGGGTGGTGACGTCATCGACCTGATGGCAGCCCTGCGAGCGTCGGTGGACAAGAAGCGGTCCGGCTCTGGAGGCACGCGGTCGCGTTCCCGGAGCGGGTCCGGTTCCGGGGAGCAGGGGTCCACGGCCGACGAGTCACCGAAGAAGACCACGGCCAAGAAGGCTCCCGCGAAGAAGGCACCTGCGAAGAAGTCGCCAGCGAAGAAGCCGGCTGCCAAGAAGCCGGCCGCGGGGAAGCAGGCGAGCTAGCCGTCCTTGCGGGTCCGCCGGAGTCCGAGCGGGATCGACACCCAGAGGAGTGCGGTCCCGACGAACACCACGATCCCCCCCGACGAGCCCTCCGACGTCACCGACCACCACGTCGAATACGAACAGCACCGTGCCCGAGAAGAGCAGCGCACTGGCCGCGAGCGCTGCGATGAGGACGATGTTCCCGACCCGGACGAGGTCGTGCTTCTGCCGCTGCCGGAAGACGAGCCGGTGCGACGCGACCGCGGAGAGCGCGACGACGGTGACCAGCACGGCCAGCACGACGAGGACGAGGTAGATCGTCTCCTGGCGGTCGCTCAGCGACACGAACCGCTGTTGGAACGGCAGCGTGAGCAGGAACCCGGCGAGGATCTGGGTGCCGGTCTGGACGATGCGCAGTTCCTGCTGGATGTCGTTCCAGTTCCGGTCCCACCGCTCCGTCGACGTCTCGTGCCGACCACGCTCGGTCTCGCTCACACCACGAACCTAGCCGCGGTCGCGCGGCTGTGACATGAGGAGGAAACACGCGTCGGTCAGACTGGACGCATGACTCCAGAAGAGCCTGGGGCCTTGTCGTCGCCACCCGCGACCGATGGCCCGCCCGTCACCGTCTCCATCACCCGCCTCGTCGAACCCGAACGGATCCCCGACGTCACGCGCTGGGTGCAGTCCGGCGTGAACCTCGCCAACCGCTACCCGGGCTTCCTCGGCTCCGGGTGGGTCCGCTCGCACGCGACGAGCCGTGAATGGCACATGCTCTACCGCTTCGCCGACCACGACTCGCTCGCCACGTGGGAGAACTCCGACGACCGACTGCGGTGGCTCGACCTCGGGCGTGACCTCGTGGTGGAGTCCCGTGTCGAGAAGCGCACCGGGATCGAGGGCTGGTTCGACGCACCGGCCGACGCCCCGGCATCGAGCGCACCGCCGCGGTGGAAGCAGGCCGTGAGCATCTGGCTCGGTTTCTTCCCGGTCAACCTCGCGTTCACGTACCTGATGGCCTGGCTCGTCCCGCCGTTCGGGCACATCGCCGTCCTGCCCCGCGTCCTCGCGACGACGCTGGTGCTCACACCGATCATGACGTTCTGGGTGCTCCCGTTCGTCACGAAGCTCATCCGGCCGTGGCTGCTCGCGCCCCCGAGGAACGCCTAGCCGAGCACCGACAGCTGGTCGAGCCGCTCGAGGATCACGCCCTCGCGGAGCGCCCACGGGCAGATCTCGAGCGCCGGCAGGTCGAAGATGTCCAGGCACGCCTCGGCGACGAGCGCTCCCGGCACCACCTGGTGCGCGCGGCTCGGCGACACCCCCGGGAGCTCGGCGAGCTCGGCGACCGACATCGTCAGGAGCGCCGGCAGCTTCGCCCGCAGCACGTCGCCGTCGAGCGCGCGCGGCGCCAGCGGCCCCGCTCCCGAGGGGGCTGCGCCACAGATCCGTGCGATCGACCGGAAGGTCTTCGAGGTCGCGACGGCACGGTTCGGCCGCCCGGCACGCAACAGCAGACCGGCGTCGCGGGCGATCTCGACCCGGACCTCGTGACGGATCCGGCGGACGTCGTCCTCAGTGGGGGTCCCCGCCGCGGAGTAGGACCGGGCGAGCCGTGCGGCACCGATCGGCATCGACCACGCGACGTCGGGCGCTTCGTCCGCTCCGCCGGCGATCTCGAGCGACCCACCGCCGATGTCGAACACGGCCAGGCGACCGGCCGACCACCCGAACCACCGCCGGACCGCGAGGAACGTCAACCGTGCCTCGTCACCGCCGGACAGCACGGCGAGCTCGACGCCGGTCGCCTGCTCGACGTGGGCGAGCACCGCGTCGGAGTTCACCGCGTCGCGGACCGCCGAGGTCGCGAACGCGAGCATGTCCTCGCACCCCCGGTCCTCGGCGACGCGGACGGCGTCCGCCACGAACGAGGTCAGGGCTTCGACGCCCGCCTCCGTCACCGCACCGGCGTCGTCGAGGTGCTCGGCGAGACGCAGCGGCTGCTTGAACGACGAGGCCGGCAGTGGCGCGGCCCCACCGTGGGCGTCCACCACGAGCAGGTGGCCGGTGTTGGACCCGATGTCGAGGACTCCCACGCGCATGCCACAACGCTAGCGGCCCCGTCGCATCGGCACGGCCCGGGAGGCGCAGCTCACCCCGCCAGGAACGCCTCGAGTTCCGCGGTGGTCGGGTACGACGCCTGTGCGCCCGCCTTCGTCGCGGCGTACGCCCCGACACCGACGGCGAACCGCGCGGCCCCGACGAGCGGGTCCCCGGCGGCGAGCCGGAGGGCCACCGCACCCATGAACGCGTCGCCGCACCCCGTGGTGTCCACCGGGTCGACCCGCACGGCGTCGATCGACACCGGCTCGGCGTCGCCGTCGTGCACGACGCAGCCCGATCCGCCCCGGGTCACGATCGACCGCCGGACGCCGTGCTCCCCGAGCTCGGCGGCCTCGTGCTCGTTGACCAGCAGGACGTCGGTCAGTTCGAGCAGCTCCGCCGGGACGTCGCCGAACGGGGACAGGTTCGTGAGCACCGTGACCCCGGCGGCGTTCGCTGCGCGGGCGGCGGCGAGGACGACGTCGATCGAGACCTCGAGGCAGAGCCCGAGCACGCCGGCACCGTCGAAGGCGTCGGCGGGCACGTCGTCCGGGGTGAGCGTGCCGTTCGCACCGGCGGAGATCACGATCGTGTTCTCCCCGGCGCCGTCGACCGTGATGACGGCGGTGCCGGTGGCCACGCCCTCCCGGACGGCGACGTGCGTCGTGTCCACACCCGCCGCCGCGACGGAGTCGCGCAGCAGTCGACCGTTCCCGTCGTCGCCGACCGCGCCGATCATCCGCACGGCGCCCCCGAGCCTCCCGGCTGCCACCGCCTGGTTGGCGGACTTGCCCCCCGGCAGGATCGCGAGGTCGGACCCCTGCAGGGTCTCACCGGGCTTCGGGAAGCGCTCCGTGCGGACCACCAGGTCCGCGTTGAGGCTCCCGACGACGACGATGCCGGTCATGCGGCGGCTCCTGTCTCGGCCGAGGCCGGGCGCGGGATGAGGAAGGACGTGGCGAGTGCCGCGCAGGTGATCACGGCACCGAGCAGCATGCCACCGGAGTACCCGGCGGTGCCCGCGGACCCGCCGGTCCCGAGCGCGATCTGCAGGGCCGGCAGGACGGCGAAGCTGATGCCGGCGCCGAGGTTGAACGCGCCGGCGTTGAGCCCGGGCAGGAAGCCGGGGTTCGACTCCGGCGAGAGCACGATGCCGAGTCCGTTCAGGATGATGTTCGCGATGCCGGCGTAGGTGATGCCGATCAGCACCGTCGCGGCGATGAGCACCGGCAGCGAGTGCACGCCGACGATCGCCATGACGACGGTCGCGACGATGCTCCCGACCAGCCCGACGCGCAGGACGGCGCGGTAGCCGAGGGTCGGCGCGAGCCGACCGGCGAACGGCCCGACGATCCAGCCGACGAGTGCGTACGGGGTGAGGAACGCGAGCGAGGCGAGGTCGGGCTCCATCCCGAACCCGACGTCGGCGTTCTGCGCGAGGCTCGTGACGAGGCCGTTCACGACCGCGAACACGCCGGTCATGGTGAGCAGGGTCGTGACGAGGAGCGCCCAGGTCCCACGGTGCTTGAGGAACCGCGTCTCGACGAGCGGTTCGCGCACCCGCGACTCGACCGCCCAGAAGACCCCGAAGGCCACGAGGGCGAGCATGATCCCGCCGACCACGAGCCCCCAGTTCGCGGATGCGAGCTTGCCCGCCTCGTTGAACGCGGTGAGCAGGGAGCCGACGCTGACGACGAGCGGCAGGACACCCCACCAGTCCATCCGCGTCCCCGCCGACGGCTTCGACTCGACACCCCAGGCGGCGACCATGAGCGCCGCGACGACGGTGACGATCGCGATCACCCAGAAGATCCCGCGGAAGCCGAAGTGCGTCGCGATCCACCCACCTGCGAGGGCATCGACGCCCGCGATGCCGCCGTTCACAGCGGTGAGCAGGCCGAGCGCGGCACCGTACCGCTTCGGGTCGGTGATCTCGTTGCGGAGGATGAGCAGGCCGATCGGGACGACCGGGCCGGTGACGCCCTGGATCATGCGTCCGGCGAACAGCATGGGGACGTTCACCGCGAGCGCGGCGACGACGCTGCCGACGAGCATCACGACGAGCATGCCGAGCAGGACCCGCTTGCGTCCGGCGATGTCGGACAGGCGCGGGAGGAACAGCGAGAACAGCGCGGCCAGCGTGAAGAACAGCGTCTGCGACAGGCCGATGGTGGCGTCGTCCGTGTGCAGTTCGCGGGCCATCGTCACGAGGGCGGGGCTCAGCATGCTCGCGTTCAGCTGGAACGCGACGCAGGCGGCGAGGAGCGCAGCGGTGAGGGCGCCGATCGACTTCGTCGTCGATGTGGTGGTCATGAGGGGTCAGTGCTCCGTGGTGGTCGTGGTGGCTGCGGTCCGCGGCGTCCATCCGGTGTCGGGGGTCTCGCCGATGCGCTCGAGGGCGTCGACGACGAGGTCCCAGAACCGGCCGTGGTCGAGCTCCATCGCGGCGCTCGTGCGGCAGTCCTCCGGCGCGGGCGCACGGAAGTCGGCGACGGTCATGCCGAGGGTCAGGGTGCCCTGCGTCTCGACGCGGATCGGGACCGTGACGGCGCGGACGACGGTCGGGTCGATCACGTACGCGACGGCGCAGGGGTCGTGGACGGGCGGGGCGTCGAAGCCCTGGGCGTCCTTGTAGGTCTGGCCGAAGAAGTCGAGCAGCTCCCCGACGAACGCGGCCGGGCCGGTGCCGACGGCGGCGATGCGCTCGGCGACCTCGGGCGTCGCGAGCGCCTGGTGCGTCAGGTCCAGGCCGACCATGACGACGTCCCAACCCGCGTCGAAGACGATCGCGGCGGCCTCGGGGTCGATGACGATGTTGAACTCGGCGACCGGACTCCAGTTGCCGACGTGCACGCCGCCACCCATCAGCACGACCTGCTTGACGCGCTCGACGATGCGAGGCTCCTTGCGGGCAGCCAGGGCGATGTTCGTCAGGCCACCGGTCGGCACCAGCGTGACCGTGCCGGGGTCGTGCGCCATGACCGTCTCGATGATGAGGTCGACCGCGTGCCGCTCGTCCAGCTCGAACGACGGCGCCGGGAGCATCGGCCCGTCGAGTCCGCTCTCGCCGTGGATGTCGCCGGCGACCTCGATCTCGCGGAGCAGCGGACGATCGGCACCGGCGGCGAACGGCACCCCGGTGATCCCGGCGATGCGGGCGACGGCGAGGGCGTTGCGCGTGACCTTCGGGAGCGTCTGGTTGCCGACGACGGTCGTCACGGCGAGGAGCTCGATGTCCGGGTTGCCGTGGGCCAACAGGATGGCGACGGCGTCGTCGTGGCCGGGGTCGCAGTCGAGGATGATCTTCTCGGGCACGCGGGGCGCTCCACTTCTTCGGGGATCGGGAGGTCGAGGCTCGACGCGGTGGGGATCCGCGGCGAGGATCAGCCCCCGCGGCACGTCAAGCGTTTGACATGCAAACACGTCAAGCGCTTGACGTCAAGTCGTCGCGGTCTCGCTCGGAGCGCGGCTTCCTTGCTCGGTAGCATCGACCCGTGCCATCCTCCGCCGCCCCCGGCCGTCGTGTGACCGCTGCGATGGTGGCCGAGCGCGCGGGGACGAGCATCGCCACCGTGTCGCTCGTCGTGAACGGCAAGGACCGCGGCCGTGTCTCCGTGCCGATCGCCACGCGGGTGCGCGACGCCGTCGAGGAACTCGGCTACGTCGTCGACCACGCGGCCAGCTCCCTCGCCCGGGGCAGCGGCGACCTCGTCGTCCTGATCGCCCCCGACCTGTCGAACCCCTTCTTCGCCGAGGTGATCCGCGGCGTCCGCGACACCGTCGGCGACCGCTTCCAGCTCGTGCTCTCCGTCACCGAGCGCGGGGCACAGCCCGTGGCGGCAGACGTCCGGCGGTTCGAACGGCTCCGACCGGCCGGCATCCTGGTGGACGCGCCCGCCGCCGACCAGACGATCACCGCCACCGTGCCCGTGGTGCTGCTCGACGCCCCCGGCGGCCCCGAGGCCGTCAACTACGACCTCTCCCCCGGCGTCCACGAGCTCGTCGCCCACCTGCACGAACGCGGGCACCGGCGGGTGGGGTACCTCGACGGGACGTCGCGCGCTGCCACGTTCGGCGTACGTCGGGGGCTCTTCGAGCGGGAGTGCGCCGCGGTCGGCATCGAGGTCTCCGAGGTCACCGCCCGCGCCGACCTCACGGTGGACGCTGCGGCTTCGGCCACCGAACACGTCCTCGAGGCCTGGCAGGACGACGACGTCACGGCTGTCGTCGCGGCTGCCGACACCCTCGCCTACGGGGTGCTCCGGGTCGCCGGGCAGCTCGGCATCGCGGTCCCCGGGGAGCTCGCCGTCGCGGGGTTCGACGACCTGCCGTCGTCCTCGGTCACGGCGCCGGCCCTGACGAGCGTGGCGCTCCCCGGCGCCGACCTCGGCCGGGCCGCGGCACTGCGCTTGCTCGCGACGCTCGACGGCACCGCGCCGGAGGCCGCAGCGCTCCCCACGCGCCTGGTGCG
>NZ_JAUZED010000006.1 GCF_030705415.1 Curtobacterium sp. A7_M15
GGGCGCCGGGTCGCCGGGCGGGCGGGGGGCGGGCGCCGGCGGGGCGCGGGCGCCGCTGCTGGTCCCGACCCGATACGACACGATCGACGTCGGGCGACAACGACCACGTCGTCCGTTGCACACGCGGACATCCGCGGACGCGCGACAGCGACACCGCCGATGTCGTACGACAACGACCGAGTCGTTCGTTGCACGCGCGGGCATCCGAGGAGGCTCCCCGACGGACGCGACAACGCCGACGTCGCACGACAACGACCGAGTCGCCCGTTGCACACGCAGACATTCGCGGACGCCCGACAGCGACACCACCGATGTCGCACGACAACGACGACGTCGCCCGTTGCACACGCAGACATTCGCGGACGCCCGACAGCGACACCGCCGATGTCGTACGACAACGACCACGTCGCATCGAGTCGGCAGCCCGGCAGCCCGGCGGACACGAGCCCCGCCCCCGGCCTCCGCCTCAGGCGTACGCCGGCCGACCCCCGACGCGGAACGTCCGCGCGACGACACCCGTCCCGAACACCCGGTACGAGAGCAGCTCGAGCGCGAGGTCCGGCCCGTGCAACGGGAAGAACTGCTTCCCCTCGCCGAGGATCACCGGGAACTGCACGAGGTCGAGTTCGTCGACCAGCTCGTGCTCGAACAGCCACTGCGCGAGCCGGACGCTCCCCACCACCAAGAGCTCGCCACCAGATCGGGCCTTGAGTGTTCGGACGCCGGAGAGCACGTCCCCGGAGAGCACGGTCGTGCCCTGCCACTCCGGGTTCGTCACCGTGTTCGACACCAGGTACTTCGGCTTCGAGCTGATGGCGTCGCCGAACCCGCCGTCACCGACCTGCGAGCCCCAGTACGGAGCGAACACGTCGTACGTCGTGCGGCCGAGCAGGAAGGCGTCCGGTCGGCGCCAGTCGTCCAGGATGTACTGGACGCCCTCGTCGTCGCCGAGCGGGAGCGCCCAGCCGCCTCGGGTGAACCCCGGGTCGGTGTACTCGTTGTTGCCGCCGTTCGCCTGGGCGACACCGTCGAGGGTGATCTGCACGTGGACGGTGAGCTTCATCGGGACCTCCTGACGCCTCGACCCCATGATGCTCGCCCGCCGGCCCACCGGCCCCGCTCACGCCGCGACGGTCCCCTCGGGCACGGTCGAACCGTGCTCGTCGGCAGCCGTCCAGAGGGTCGTCGGGAACGCCGCGCGCACCACCGGCACCACCTCGGCGGCGAACCGCTCCAGGGTCGCGAACTGGTCCGCCAGCGGGAGCGTGGTCGGCAACGACACGGACTGCAGGTCCGTACCGAGCCGCTCGTGGAAACGGCCGATCTTGTCGACCACCTGCTGCGGACTGCCGACGAGCGCCGGTCCCTCGGCGACGGCGTGGTCGATGTCACGGAACGGCGTGTTGTTCCCGGGAACGTCGCGGCGTGCGACGAGTCCCTCGTACACCGGACCGTAGAGCCGCTTCGCCTCCTGTGAGGTCGCCGCGACGAAGATCCCGCCGGCACCGGCGCCGGCACCGACGTACGGCACACGGTCGGTGTGGCCGGCCTCGGCGAACGCCTGCCGGTAGCGATCGACGAGGACCCCGTAGGCCTCGAGGGGCTGGATGGCGTTGGCGCTGAACAGCGGGTCACCCCACCGAGCAGCGAGTTCCACCGACACCCTCGACGAGGCCGACCCGTGCCAGACGCGAGGTCCGCCCGGACGGAACGGGCGCGGCAGGGTGGTGAGTCCGTGCTGCGGGTTCGTGCCGGGCCCGCCCGCCCAGTCGACGGGAGCCGGACCCCAGAACGCGCGGAGCGCCGCGTACTTCTCGGCGAGCAGGTCCCACTGGTCGGCGAGGTCGAGTCCGAAGATCGGGTACTGCAGCACCTCGTTCCCCTTGCCGACCGTGAGCTCCAGCCGACCACCGGAGAGCTGGTCGACGGTCCCGTAGTCCTCGGCGACCCGGACGGGGTCGAGGATCGACAGCACCGTGACGCCGGTCTGCAGGCGGATGCGGGAGGTCGAGGCCGCGATCGCCCCGAGCAGCACGGTCGGTGCGGCGGAGAGGAACGGACCGGCGTGCCGCTCCCCCACGGCGAACGAGTCGAACCCGAGCTCCTCGACGAACCGCGCGGTCTCGACGACCGACGCCAGGCGCTCCGAGGGCGGCACGATGTGCCCGGTGACCGGGTCCTCCTGGTGCGGGACGATGTCGAGCAGCTGGAAGCGCATCAGCGCACCGTCGCTGCCGCCGCGGGGACATCAGCGCGACGCGCCCACTCGGCCGCGAGCAACTCGTAGGACCGCACCCGCGCTTCGTGGTCGTGGGTGATCGTCGTGACGAGGAGCTCGTCCGCACCCGTGACCCGACGGAGTGTCTCGAGCTGGTCTGCCACCTGCGAGGCGTCCCCGACGAACCGGGTGGCGATCCGGTCCGCGACCGACGCCGCCGCGTCACCCTCCAGCGGGTGCTCCCGCGCCCAGTCCGGCGTCGGGTACTCGATCGCCCCGACGCCCGAGCGGATCGAGTGCACCCACTGGCCGTACCCGAGCGCGAGCTCTGCAGCCTCGTCGGCGTCCCGACCGACGACGACGTCCGCGGAGACGATGACGTGCGGAGCGTCGAGCACGCCGGGTCGGAACGCTTCCCGGTACGCCCCGACCGACGCGAGGACCGTTCCGGGCGACGTGTGGTAGTTCGCACCGTAGGGCAGGCCGAGCGCGCCGGCGGCCCGTGCGCTCGCCCCGCCGGTGGAGCCGTGGATCCAGAGTTCGACGGGGGTACCGGCGGCGGGCGGTGCTTCGACCACCGCGCCGTCGTGCGACCACGTGCCGGCGAACAGCGCCCGGATCAGGTCGAGTTCGCCCTCGAACCGGTCGACGTCGCCCGGCACCCGGCCGAGCAGCTCGCCCTGCAGCGCGAACCGGCTGCGCGGAGCGATCCGGAAGTCGAACGGTGCCGGGATGAGCAGGCCGTCGACGACCTCGGCATCGCGGGACGCGGCTGGCAGGCGCGCAGGAGTACCGGGCGCGGGGGCACCGGACCGGCCGAGCCCGAGGTCGATGCGCGGGCCGTAGAGCGCGGCGAGCGTGCCGAAGGTCTCGGCGATCTGCAGCCCGCGGACGTTGCCGACCAGGGTCGCCGCGCTGCCGACCCGGATCGTCGAGGTCGCCGCAGCCACCGCACCGATCACGATGTTCGGAGCACTGCCCGCGACGCCGGGGTTGAGGTGGTGTTCAGCGAGCCAGTACCGGGTGTAGCCGGACCGCTCGGCGGCGCGGGCGAGGTCGAGCGTGTTCGCCAGCGCCGCGGCAGCGGTCGATCCGGACGACACCGGGACGAGGTCGAGGACCGACAGGGGGACGGCCGTCATGCTGCGTCCGTCCATGCGCCGGTGAGCTGGTCGAGGCGGGTGTCGGCGCCGAACGCGATGCCGTGCACGTCCTTCGCGGTCGCGATGATGCTGGTGAGTTCGTGCACGGGGACGAAGTCGACCTGGGCGGCGATGCGCTGCTGGATCTCGGCGAAGGTCGCGGCGCGCTCGGTGGCGGACGACTGCGAGAGCTCCTTCGTGAAGAGGGCGTCGAGCGTGCTGTCGGCGGCACCGATCGACTGGGCACCGTTGCTCGAGAACTTGGACCGGAGGACGTCACCGTCGGCGCGGGAGCTGTTGTCCCACGCGAGGTCCCAGTCCCCGCTCGTGGTGTTGGCGAGGTACTGCGGGACGGTGCCGCTCTCGAGGGTCAGACCGACGCCGATCTTCTTCAGCTCCTGCTGGATGAGTTCGAGCGACGTCTGGTTCGGCCCGAAGTTCGTGATCCAGATGAGCTTGAGCTGCAGCTTCTGCCCGTCCTTCGCCCGGATGCCGTCCGACCCCGTCTTCCACCCGGCGTCGTCGAGGGCCTGCTTCGCCGCGGTCGGGTCGTACGAGATCGCCGAGGAGGTGTCCTCGTAGCCCGGGGTGGTGGAACCGAGCACGGACGTCGCCACCTTGAACAGGTCGTTCAGGGACGTGTCCCGCACGGTCTTCGGGTCGACGGCCTGCGCGATCGCCTTGCGGACGGCGAGGTCGGCCACGAGTGGGCGCTTCTGGTTGAACGTGAGGCCGAACACCTGCCCGGGGTTGGCGCGGGTGACGAGCTCGTACTGCGACTTCACGGTGTCCACGTCGCTCGGCTGCACGCTGCTGATCGCGTCGAGCTGACCGGACTGCAGGCTGCCGGTCCGGACGCTCGCCTCCGGGACGACCTGGAACGTGACCTTCGACAGGTGCGCTGCCCCGGCGTTCGACCGCGCGGCGGGACCCCAGTCGTAGTCCTTGCGCTTCGTCAGGACGGTGGCGGTGTTCTTCGTGTACGAGGACAGCGTGAACGGCCCGGTCCCGATGACGGCCTTGCCGTCGGCGCGGTCGTCGAACGGCGTCTCGGTGGTCTTCGGTGCGACGATGCCGAGCGCGACCGAGGCCGTGGCGTTCGGGAACGCGGCGTTCGGGGTCGTGAAGTCGACCTCGACGGTGTCGTCGTCGATGACCTTCGTCTCCCGGTACCCCGAGAAGTACGCGGCGGCGGTGCTGGACGCCCCCGCCTTCGCGATGTCGTCGAAGGTGTCCTTCACCGCAGTGGCGTCGAACGCCGAGCCGTCGGAGAACGTCACGCCGGACCGCAGGTCGAACGTGAACGCGGTCGCGTCGCTGTTTGCCGAGTACTTCGTCGCGAGCCAGGGCTTGAGCGAACCGTCGGACGGGTCCTGCCAGAGCAGTGAGTCCACGAGCTGCCGGGTGATGGCGAGGGTGTCGTTGCCGGCGCCGGTCCCGGTCGGGTTGAGCGTGATCGGGTCGTTGGCGATCGCGTAGGTCAGCGAACCGCCGTCGACGGGCTTCGACGACGAGGACGACGACGCGGTGCCGCCCGACGAGCAGCCGGCCATCACCAGGGCCGCCGCGGTACCGGCCGCGATCGCGGCCACCAGACGGATCGGGGTGCGGTGGATGGTCATGAGGCTCCTTCGGAAGGGGTGAGGGGTGTGGCGCGCCGGGATCGCCCGGGGATCGCGTCGAGCAGGGCACGGGTGTACTCGTGCTGCGGGTGGTGGAGGACGTCGGCGACGCCGCCGTGCTCCACCACGCGCCCGCCCCGGAGGACGGACACCTCGTGGGCGATGCGGCGGACGACGGCGAGGTCGTGCGAGATGAAGAGGTACGAGACGCCGAGCGTCTCCTGCAGGGACGCCAGCAGATCGAGGATCTGGGCCTGGACGGACACGTCGAGCGCCGAGACCGGTTCGTCGAGCACGATGAACGACGGGTCGAGCGCGAGCGCCCGGGCGATGGCGACGCGCTGTCGCTGGCCGCCCGACAGCTCCGACGGTCGACGTCCCGCCGCCGAGGCGGGCAGGGCGACGAGGTCGAGCAACTCCGCCGCACGGGCCGCGCGGGAGCGTCGGGTGCCGATCCCGAACGCTGCGAGCGGGTCGGCGATGACCGACCCGACCGACAGCCGTGGGTGCAGGGCCGCGTACGGGTTCTGCTGCACGATCTGCGCGCGACGCCGGTACGCCCGCAGGGACGCACCGCGGGCAGCGGTCACGTCCTCGCCGTCGAACCGGACGGTGCCCCCGTCGGCGCGTTCGAGGCCGAGCACGAGACGCGCCGTGGTCGACTTGCCGGACCCGGACTCCCCCACCAACGCGAGGGTGCGGCCACGCGGGACGGTCACGTCGACGCCGTCGACGGCGGCAACGCGGGCGAAGGACTTCCGCAGGCCCGTCGCGACGACGAGCGGGTCGTCGCGGTCGGACGGGAGGCGCGGCTCGGCTCCCACGGACACGGTCACGTCGTCGAGACTGGGCGCCGCTCGGATGAGTGCGCGGGTGTACGCCTCGCGCGGTGCGCCGAGCACCTCGGCGGGCGTGCCCTGCTCGACGATCCGCCCCTCGGACATCACCACGATCCGGTCGGCCCGGTCCGCGGCGACCCCGAGGTCGTGCGTGATGAAGAGCACACTCGTCCCGCGCTCGGCGACGAGCCGGTCGAGGTGGTCGAGGATCGTCCGCTGCACGGTGACGTCGAGGGCGCTCGTCGGCTCGTCGGCGACGAGGAGTTCCGGGTCGCCGATCAGCGCGATGGCGATGAGCACCCGCTGCCGCATGCCGCCCGAAAGCTCGTGCGGGTACTGCTTCGCCCGGAGCTCCGGTCGGTCGATCCCGGCGCGGCGGAGTTCCTCCACGGCGCGCTCGTGTGCGTCGGCTCCCGTCGCGATGCCGTGGATCTCGAGCACCTCGGCGACCTGACGACCGATCCGCGTGACGGGGTTGAGCGAGACGGTGGGGTCCTGCGGCACGAAGCCGATCCGGACGCCGCGCACGCTGCGCACCTCGGCGTCGGAGGCGGTGACCAGGTCGAGGTCCCCGGAATCGGCGCCGGTCCCCGAGAGCCGCACCGTGCCTCCCGTCAGCTCTGCCGCTGCGGGCAGGAGCCGGAGGACCGCGTGCGCCGTCGTCGACTTGCCCGACCCGGACTCGCCGACGATCGCGACGCGTTCGCCGCGCCCGACGTCGAGGGAGACGCCGTGCAGCGCCGTGCGCGCGTGCCGGCCGTGGCCGTACGCGACCGTGAGGTCGCGGATGCTGATCAGGCTCACCGGACGGCCCGCCGTTCGGTGTCGAGGGCCCGGGCGACGCGGTTGCCGGCGAGGACCGTGACCGCGATGACGAGACCGGGGATGGTCGTCAGCCACCACGAGGTCGCGATGAAGTCACGGCCGGTCGAGACGAGCGACCCCCACTCCGGCGCCGGCGGCCGGGCGCCGTAGCCGAGGAAGCTGAGGCTGGAGACGGCGAGGATCGCGGTGCCGAACTCGAGCGCGGCGAGGACGAGCACGGGACCGGCTGCGTTCGGCAGCACGTGCACGAGCAGGACACGCCACCAGCGGTTGCCGTTGGCCGTGGCCGCCTCGACGTACTGCGCGGTCCGGACCCGGACGACCTCGGAGCGCATGATCCGGGCGATGGTGGCGATGCTCGCGACGCCGACAGCCACCGCGACGTTCACGGTGCCGAAGCCGAGGACGGTGACGATCGTCAGCGACAGCAGCAGGCTCGGGATGGCGAGCAGGACGTCCGCGACGCGCATGAGCACCGTGTCGACCACCCCGCCGACGAACCCGGCGAGGAGCCCGACCACGGAGCCGCCGACGAGCCCGATGAGGATCGCGAGGATCGCCGCCTGCAGGGTGAGCGCCGTGCCGTGCACGACCCGGGCGTACAGGTCGCGACCGAGCTGGTCAGTGCCGAACCAGTGTGCGGCGTCGGGTGCGGAGAGCTTCACGGCGGGTTCCGCGGCGAGCGGGTCGTGGTGGGTCAGGGCTCCGGGGAGCACCGCTGCGAGCACGACCACGGCGAGCCAGAGCACGGCGAGCGTGAGGGTCGGCCGGGTGACGAGGCCCCGGAGCGCGGTCGCGCCGCCGGGGACGCGGTCGGTGACGAGCGCCGCGGGACGGCCGATCGCGAGCTGCGTGGTCTCGGTCATGCGGGGACCCCCTGGGGTGTCGGAGCGGTGGTGCCGCTGCCGGAGGTGGCGCCGCCCGCGCCGCCGCCCGGTGTCGCGCCGTCCCGCTCGCGGAGCTTCCGGCGGCTCCCCGCCAGGACGACGCGCGGGTCGAGGAGTGGGTAGACGAGGTCGACGACGAGGTTCGCGACGACGAAGATCGCCGCGGCGACGAGCACGATGCCCTGCACGACGGGGATGTCCTGCCCCTGCACGGCGGTCGCGGTGACCCGGCCGAGGCCCGGGCGGGAGAACACCGTCTCGGTGACGACGGTGCCGGAGAAGAGCTGCCCGACGATGAGGCCGGTCACGGTGAGGGCCGGCAGCGCGGCGTTCTTCAGCGCGTGGCGGAGCTGCACGCGCCACCGTCCGGCGCCCTTCGCGTACGCGGTGTCGACGTACGGCTCGCGGAGCGTCGCCACGAGGGACTTCGACAACAGCTGGGCGATCGTCGCGCCCGTCGGCAGCGCCAGGGTGACCGCGGGCAGGACGACGGATGCCGGGCCCTCGCCGCCGAACGCCGGGAACACGTGCAGGCCGAACGAGAACCACTGGACGAGCAGCAGGGCGAACCAGAATCCGGGGACGGCGACACCGACCGGGGGCAACTGCAGCAGGAACTGGCCGAGGGCGCGGTTCCGGGTCCACGTCGCGAGGACCGCGAGTCCACCGCCGAACACGATCGCGAGGAGCAGGCCGACGACGGCGATCTGCGCGGTCGGCCCGACGGCCTCGCCGATGACCTCGGTGACGGGTCGTCCGACGCCGATGGAGCGACCGAGGTCGCCGGTCAGCAGCGAGCCGAGGTGCTGGAAGTACTGCACGAGGACCGGCTGGTCGAGTCCGTACTGGTGACGGAGGGCGTCGAGCTGCGCCTCGGTCACGTCGGTGGCGTCCGGACCGAGCATGATCCGGGCGGGGTCGCTCGGCAGGACGTACAGGACGAAGAACGAGATCGTCCACGCCGCCCAGAGGACGAGCACCGCCTGTCCGATGCGTGAGAGGACGTACCGGGTCATGCCGCCACCGCCGTCTGCGCGGGCGCCCAGCCGAGGGCCGGCGCGACCCGGGACACGACGTCCGACACGATCTGCTCGTACTCGTCGCCGGCGAACTCGTACGGCAGCTCGATGCGGAACTCGTCGACCTCGGCGAGCGTGGCGTCGTGCACGAGCTGCTCGACGATCTGGTCCGCCGGGCCGACGAGGTCCGCCGAGAACAGGGTGCGGCGCGGTCCCTGCGGCGCGGTCTGCCGGGCGAGCCGGGACTCGTACCAGGCCCGGTAGCGCTCGCGGGAGACGCGGTCGGCGGAGTCTGTCGGGACGACGCACCGGCCCCACGCCACGCGCGGCGCGCGCCCGGCGGGGAGCGCCGACCGGTACGCGGCGAGCTGGTTCCGCTGTGCGGTGCCGTAGTCGTCGGTCCCCTCGCCCGAGGTGAGGTTGCCGATGAGCAGGTTGAGCCCGGCGCTGCCCGCGAAGGCGGCCGAGCGGAGCGACCCACCGCCGTACCAGACCCGGTCGACGAGCCCCGGAGCGTACGGCTGGAGTCGCGGACGCTGGACGTTCCCCGGGCTCTGGATGACGGTGTCGTCCCCGCCGAGGAAGTCCCCGCGCAGGTTGTCGACGAACCGGGTGACGCGTCCGTAGCCGCGGTCGAAGGAGCGCCAGTCGCCGTCGAACACGAGGTCGCCGAGGATGTCCTCGTGCGGCGAGCTCGTCGACAGGCCCACCTGGACGCGGCCGTGCGACAGGACGTCGGCGAGCGAGAAGTCCTCGGCGAGGCGGAACGGGCTCTCCCAGCCGATCGGTACGACGGCGACGCCGAGCTCGATCGTGCTCGTGCGCTGCGAGGCGGCCGCCAGGAACACCGCGGCGGAGCCGATGCCGTGCTCGAGGTGGCGGTGTCGGACCCAGGCGCCGTCGACGCCGAGCCGCTCGGCGCTCGTGAACAGGTCGAGCGTCGCGTCGAGCCCGTCGACCGGCGCGTCGTCGTCGAAGTTCCCCGGGACCAGGATCGCGAGGCTCGACACCGTCATGCGAGCACGCCCGACCGGTCGCGCGAACGGATGGTCCCCGGCAGACCGAGGGTCTCGCGGAGCGTCGCACCGTCCTCGTAGGACTCCCGGTACACGCCACGCTCCTGGAGCAGCGGGACGACCGTGTCGACGAACTCGTCGAGGCCGTACGGGTTGGTGTGCGGCACGACGACGAAGCCGTCGGTCGCGCGCTCCTGCACGTACCGGTCGATCTCGGCGGCGATGTGCGACGGCGTCCCGACGAAGCCGCCACGGGTCGACGCCTTGATGACGAGGTCGCGGATCGACAGGTGCTCCGACTCCGCGAGGTCCCGCCAGGAGCGCACGAGGGCGGGGACGTCACGGGTGTGCCGCGCGCGGCCGCGGGTGATGGCGGCACCCTCGAGGTCCGGCTCGACGTCGGGCAGCGGCCCGTCGACGTCGTACGACGACAGGTCTCGGTTCCACACCTGTTCGAGGAACGCGATCGCGGTCGCCGGGCTGACCTGCGCGCGCTGGATCGCTCGGGCCTTCTCGGCTGCCTCGGCAGGCGTGTCCCCGAGCACGAACGTCGACGCGGGCAGGATGTGCAGCTCGTCCTTCGAGCGACCCGCACGCTCGAGTCGTGCGGTGATGTCGTCGTAGTACGACTTCGCGTCGTCGAACTCGGTGTGCAGGGAGAAGATGACCTCCGCGTGCCGGGCAGCCAGGTCACGTCCCTCGTCGGAGTCGCCCGCCTGCACGACGACGGGGTGCCCTTGGGGACTGCGCGGCACCGGGAAGGTCCCGGAGACGTCGAACTGCGGCCCGTGGTGGTCGACGTCCCGGATCCGGGAGCGGTCGGCGAACACTGACGAGGCGACCACTGCGTCGGACTCCCACGAGTCCCAGAGCTCGCGGGAGAGCTCGATGAACTCCGCCGCCCGCGTGTACCGGTCGGCGTGGTCCAGGAACCCGCCCCGACGGAAGTTCGCACCGTGGAACGCATCCGAGCTCGTCACGACGTTCCACCCCGCGCGCCCGTCCGTGAGGTGGTCCAGCGTTGCGAGCTGCTTCGCGAGTTCGAGCGGCTCGTTGAACGTGGTCTGCAGCGTGCCGACGAGTCCGATGTGCTCCGTCACCCCGGCCAGGGCGGCGAGGATCGCGAGCGTGTTCGGGCGCCCGACGACGTCGAGGTCGTGGATCCGGCCCTTCTGCTCGCGGAGCCGCAGCCCCTCGGCGAGGAACAGGTAGTCGAACAACCCGCGCTCGGCGTTCCGGGCGAAGTGCTCGAATGACGAGAACGCGATCTGGCTCTCGGCGCGGTCGTCGCTCCAGACGGTCGTGTTGTTGACGCCCGGGAAGTGGGCGGCGAGGTGGACCTGACGCTTGGCGCTCATGCTGAGACCCCCTGGGTGGACGTGGCGTACCGGCTGACCGCCGGCGCGATGCCGAGCCGCGTGCGCAGGTCGGCGGTGGGACGTGAGGCCACGTCGGCGCGGAGGCCGGCCGTGACGAGGGCGGGGACGAGCTCGCGAGCGATCGCCGTCGAGTCGAGCGGGATGCGCAGCGGGCGGAGTCGGACGCCGGCGAACCCGAGGTCCCGCAGCTCGGCGATCAGCGACACGAGCTCGGGAACGGTCGTCGCGAGCACGGAGGTGTCGGAGGCCGATGCGTACGGCGTACCGGAAGCGGCGTCGAGCGCGGCCAGCGCGTCGGCGGCCGCAGCCGGCGACGACCCGATGAGCACCGCGAGGTCGGCGAGGACCGGACGACGGACGTCCGAGCCGGCCGCCTGCTCGGCGTCACGGACCTCCGACAGGACGACCCGCGCCTCTCCCCACCAGCTCGGCCCGCCCGCCGCTCCGCGACGGTCGGGTACCGGCTGGCGTGGGCCCAGTCCCCCGTACCCGGGCGTGACCAGCACGACGTCCGCAGCGTCGACCGCGAACGCGGCCGCGTCGGCGCGGTGCGCCAGCGAGAAGACCGGCGGGCGGCCCTGCGGCGACCGCGGCACGATCGACGCACCGTGGACCGACACGAACGCACCCTGGAACTCGGCGTTGTGGATGCGGTCGCGGTCGATGAACCGGCCGGTGGTGACGTCGCGGATGATCGCGTCGTCGTCCCAGCTGTCCCAGAGTCGCGAGACGACCTCCGCGACCTCACGCGCCTCGTCGAAGAGGACGGAGGCGTCGTCGCCGCCGGGGCGGCGGCCGAAGAGCGCGGCCTCGCGGGCTGTCGGACTCACCTGGATCCGCCACCCGGCTCGCCCCAGCGACACGTGGTCGAGGGTCTGGAGGCCCGTGGCGACGTGGAACGGCTCGGTGTGCGTCACCGAGACGGTCGGCACGAGACCGATCGCGCGGGTCGCGGGGGCGACGGCGTTCGCGACGAGGAGGGCGTCGAGGCGACCGACGACCGTGCTCGTGTCGAGCTCGCCCGCGTGGTCCACCGGGCCGGCGGTGAAGGAGTCCTCGATGGTGACGGCGTCGACGCCGAGGCGGTCCTGCTCGACGACGACGTCGCGCCAGTGCCGGAGGCTGGTGAGGCGCTGCGCCGTGGGGCCGGCGGTGCGCCAGGCGGCGGGGTGCCAGCCGGCGCCCTGCAGGGCGGTGACGAGGGTGATGCGGTCGGGCATGGAGTGCGCTTCCTAGTGGGAGTGGGATTCCGAGGGAGCCGCGGCGTCGGCGCCGAACTTGAAGCCGAGGCGGCCGTGGGCGAACCCGCCGCCGGCCCGGATGGCCGTGGCGACCCAGGCGGCCTCGGCGAGTTCAGCCTCGTTCGCGCCGGCCGTGACCGCGCGCTGGCTGTGGCCGTCGATGCAGTAGACGCACTGCGTGGTGATGCCGACCGCCAGCGCGATGAGCTCCCGGTACTTCAGCGGGATCTCGCGACCCTCGGCCTGGAACACCGACTCGTCGAACTGCACGAAGGCCTTGAGGATGTCCGGGGTCTGCTGCTTGTAGACCTTCGTGAAGGTCTTGTCGTGCTCACGGTCGAGGTAGTCGGTCATGGGGCGACGCTACGGCCGACCGGGCCCGGGCACGACGGGTGTTGCGGAGCGTGACCGGACGTTGCCCCGTGTGACGCGGCGCCCCCGGCCCGGCGTCACACGGCGTCACGCGGCGCGCGGCGCGCTCGCGCTCGGCGCGCTCGCAGTGTGCGAGCTTCCGCGCACCGTGCCGGCTCGCGAGGCTCGCACCGCGCACTGGACCTCGCACGCTGCGGGCCGCAGGGTGGTGGCGGTGCCGATCCGCGCCTCCAGGCCCTGTGCGCCTCGCACGGTGCGAGCGCGACGTACTGTGCGAGGTCCCGCGCACAGTGGGAGGCGCGCACGCTCCCACAGCGAGCGGAACCTCGCACACTGCGTCTCCGCGCCGCCGCCGCGCGCGCCCGCGCGCTACAGCCCGCGCACCCGCGCGCCGAGCCGCCCGCGCAACGTGACGTCCTCGTACTCGCGGTGGAACACCCCGCGCCGCTGCAGGATCGGCACGAGTTGGTCCACCACGGTCTCGAGGCCCCGCGGGAACTCGTCGATCATGAGGTTGAAGCCGTCGGCGGCGCCGGTGCGGTACCACTCCTCGATCGTGTCGGCGGCCTGCTCCGGCGTGCCGACGACGATCCGGGCGCCGTACCCGCCGAAGCCGCGCAGGACCTGGCGCAGCGACGTGTTGTGCGCGCGGACCCAGCGCACGACGGTCTCGTGGTAGCCGAGCGAGGGGCCGTACGTGACCGGGTCGACCTCGCGGTCGAGGATCGTCGCCGGGATCGGCGCCTCCGGGTCGAGGTCGGTGAGGTCGGCGTCGAGGTGGGTCCCGAGTGCCCGGAGTGCGTAGCCGTCGGGGGCGAGGGCCTCGAGCTCGTCGAACCGTCGCTGCGCCTCGGCCTCCGTGCTGCCGAGCACGAGCGACAGCCCCGGGACGATCGCCACGTCGGCGGACCGCCGGCCGTACGTCTCGGCGGCCTGCTTCACGGCGCGGTAGTGCTCCCGGGCGGGCTCGGGGGTCAGCTCCACCGCGAAGACGCCCTCGGCGACCCGGGCAGCGAGGTCCCGACCGTGCGGCGATCCCCCGGCCTGGAACACCACCGGGTGCCCCTGTGCCGACGGCGGGACGCTGATCGCCCCGGCGAACTCGGTGAACTCGCCGTGGTGGTCGACGGGCACCCCGGTCGAGGCGGACCGCCAGAGCGCCTGCACGAGGTCGACGACCTCGCCCGCGCGGGCGTACCGCTCGGGTCGCTCCGGGTTCGTCGCGACGCCGAAGTTCGCCGACACCGACCGGTCGTAGGTCGTCACGGCGTTCCAGGCCACCCGGCCCCCGGACACGGTGTCGAGCGACAGCAGCCGCTCGGCGAGGTCGACCGGGTCGTTGTAGGTCGTCGAGGCCGTCCCGACGAGCCCGAGGTGCGTGGTCGCGCCGGCGATCGCCCCGAGGGCGACGAAGGGCTCGAGCAGCCCGTACGCACGGACGTTCGGGTCGCTGAGGGCCGGGTGGTCGGCGAAGAACACCATGTCGAGCAGACCGCGTTCCGCGATCCGGCCGAGGTCCTCCCAGAACCCCGCGCTGAGCAGGTCGGTCGGCTCGACGTCCTGGGTCCGCCAGGCCGCCGGCCGCTGGCCGAAGCCCTGCAGGTTGACCCCGAGGACGAGCCCGGCGTCCGCGGCGGCACTCATGCGCCGACCGGCGCGGGGACCGGCAGACCCAGCAGGTCACGCAGCGTCCGTGGGCCCGCACCGTGGCCGGTCGTGGTCCGGGAGGCGCGGCTCGGCCCCGCCCCGTCGGCTGCGGCCGGCAGCGGTGCGAGCGGGTGGGCCGCGCCCCCGAGCACCAGGTCGGCACCCTCGTCCGCGACGTCGTGCCAGACCGCGAGGACGGGTTCGCCCTGCCGACTCGACGGCGTCGTCAACGGCCCGCGGACCCGGTAGCCGTCGGGACCGCCGTCGTGGTCGAGCGGGACGATCCGGTCGGTGTCGGCGAAGCGGCCGGCGTCGCGGTCCCCGACGATGCTGTCGAGCGGCCACGTCCGCCACAACCCGCGCACGACCTCGGCGAACTCGGCCGCGTCGTGCTGCTCCTCCGTCGCCGGGAGCCCGTGGTCCCGCGCGCCGACGACGAGTCCGACCCGGGCGTCCAGGACGTGGTCGAGGGAGAGCACCCGGCGGGCGACGTTGTAGGGGTGCGCCCGGGTCGGGGCGGCGGCGACCAGCAGTCCGTGCTCGGGCAGTGCACGACCGAGGGCGAGCGCCGCGGCGGTCGGGTCGAGCCGGTGTCCGCGACCGCGTTCGGCGTCGAAGCGGTCGGTGCCGATCGCGACGACCACGGCGCCGGAGGCCCGGATCCGGTCGGCGAGCCGGGCGATCCCGCCGGGTCGGGCGACGGCGGCGGCGAGGTCGGCGTCCGGCACGGCGACGATCGTCGGTGCGGGTGTCTCGGTCACGGTGGTCCCTCCGTACTCGTGCAGAGCGGCCCGCCACCATCGCCTCCCCTGCGTCCGTGGCGGGCCGTTGCCGACGACCGTACGGGGCGGCACGGACCCAGCGGGTGCAGGTGTCGTCGGGTTGCGCCTCGTGACGGTGGGTTACGCGCGGTCGAGCGGGCTGGCGCCGTTCACGAGCAGGTCCCCGACGATGCGCCGCTTGTGCACGCGCGGGTTGTGCGAGGCCAGGGTCCGGGCGTTCCGCCAGTGTCGGTCGAGCCCCAGGGAGCGGAACGTGCCGCTCGACCCCAGGGCGTCGAACACCAGGGTCGTCGCGTCGAGGACGGCGTCGGTGACGACGGTCTGGGCCTGGGCGACCGCGATCCAGCTCCGTTCGAGCGCGGCGCGCAGCACCGGGTCCGCCGACGGGTCGGCCCCGGTCGCCCGGAGTCCGGCGTGCCGGTCGACGGCGGCGTCCACCGGACCGAGACTCGCGGTGAACGCGGCGTCGGCGGCGTACACCCGTGCCGCGACCGTGCCGATCGTGCCGAGCAGCTCCGGGTCCGCCTTCGGGTCCGCGGCCGTGCCGTTGTGGTGCCCGCGGCGACGATCGCGCAGCGCCCCGATCCCCTCGCGCAGCGCCGCACGCCCGATGCCGACGAGGATCGCGTGCATCACCGTCTGGTAGTACTGCTCCTGGTACGGGTAGCGCGTCGCGTACGGCAGGACCCGCTCGTCGGGGACGTGCACGTCCGTGTAGGTGACGCTCCCGCTGCCGGTGACGCGCTGCCCGAAGCCGTCCCAGTCGTCACCGATCCGCACCCCGGGGTCCTGCGCGTCCACCAGCGCGACGAACCGCGCTCCGGTGTCGTCGAGCGCGAGCACGGTGATCCACCGGGCGTAGATGCTCCCCGTCGAGTAGAACTTGCGGCCGGTCACGCGCCAGCCGCCGTCCGGGTCCGGGGTCAGCCGCGTGCTGATGTCGGGGCCCGCGGGGTTCGGGGTCTCGCTCCACCCGCCGCCGACGAACTCGCCGCCGCCGAGCCGCTCGACGATCTCCCGATCGAACGGCGACCCCTCGGCGTGCACCCGGTCCTCGACGAAGGAGAAGTGGTTGCGCCACACGTGCGCGAGGTTCGGGTCGACCTCGGCGATCTCGGCGACCGCGCGGAAGACGTCCGACAGCCGTGCCCCGACGCCGCCCCACTCGGCAGGGGTGCGCCAGCGGGCGAACCCCGCGTCGACGAGCCAGCCGAGCTGCTCCGTCGCGGGCCGTTCCTCGCGCTCGCGGTCACGGGCGTCGAGGGCGATCCGGGCGATCACCGGTCGCACCGGCGCGATCAGTTCCTCGTAGCGGGCGTCGGCCGGGATCTCACTCGGGGACATGGCGGCACGCTACCGGCGCTCGGACCTCGGGCGAGAGGCCGCTGCAACCGGGCGTCACACCCGCGGGCGGGCAGGCCGGGATCACCACCTGATCCGGGCGAACTCCTCGTGCAGACGCCGTGCCCGGCCCGGGTGGACCTGCTCGACCCACCCGATCCGGCCGAGCAGGTGCGCCCGGAAGTCGGGATGTCCGCGACGGTTCTGCGACGCCGGACCGTGCTCGGCGGCGTTGTGCAGGATCGCGTGCAGCCGGTCGACCTCGCGTCGCCCCGGCGAGGTCCGCTCGTTGACGACGACCCCGGTGACCGACTGCCGGGAGCCCCGTCGGCGCACCCGGGTCTTCGACGGGTTGAGTCGGAGCCCCTGCTCCGTGACGATCCGGTCGACGCCGCGCAGGAAGGCGTCAGGTCGTGCGGCGAGCCGGTCGTCGCCGCTGAACGTCAGGTCGTCGGCGTACCGCGTGTAGACGGCGTCGACCGAGGCCGCCCATCCCGCGAGCCGCGCGTCGAGGTGCCGGAGCGCGGTGTTCGCGAGTGCCGGGGAGGTCGGCGCACCCTGGGGCAGGTGGGCTTCCCGGAGCATGCCACGCAGTGCTTGGCGCTCCTCGGGCCTGCCGCCGTCCGGCATGGCACCGAGGACGTGCACCGGCACGCGGTGCGTGCAGACCCCGGTGAGGACGTGCGCGAGCGGCTCCGCGAAGCCCGTCGAGCGGAACACCCCGTACACGGTGGGCGCGGTGACGCTCGCGAAGAAGGACGTCAGGTCGGCCGTGACGACGACCTGCCGACCGGTGTGCGCGGCGGCCCCCGACACGACGCTCCGACCACCGACGAAGCCGTGCGCCGCGTCGTGCACCGGGAGCGCGGTGAGGAGCTCGTCGAGGATCGTCCGCTGCGTCCGGCGGAGCAGGTCCATCGGCTTCTCGAGCAGGCGCGGCGTCCGACCGGGTCGACGCACCCACTCGTGCCGGTGGTGGTGCAGCGGGCTGGACGCACCGGGCCGGCGGTTCCAGGAGCGGGTGTCCGCCAGCCAGAGCAGCCGCCCGACGGTGAGGTCGAGCTCGCGCGCGAGCTCCGGCAGCGTGTCGACGAGCAGTCGGCTCGTGGTCTCCGGACGCGCCCGGACCGAGGTCACCCGGCGCGCGGTCACCCGGACCGGTCGACGGGACTCGCGCGCGCGGTGCAGTTCGGCGAGCCGCGGCGACGCCCCGAGCACCGCCGCGAGCTGTCGCGGTGCGTCGACCGGTGGTCGCGGGTACGCCGCGAGTGCCGCCGCGACCGCGAGTCCGACGTAGGCGCGCTCCACGCCGACCACCGCCCAGCCGGCGGCGGTCAGGTCGTCGGGCGCCCAGTGTTCGGCCGTCAGGAACGCGTCGGCGAGGGCGGCGGCGACGACGGCGAGGGGCGTGGGGTTCCCGGAGGACCCGTCGGTGCCTCCGTGCGGCTGCGCGCGCGGAGCGCGCCGTCCCGCTCGGGGCGTGTCGTCCTGCTGGTCCTGCGTCCCCCGGGGTGACCCCGGAGAGGTCGACGCGGCACGCGCGTCGGCCGCCTCCCCCGGGAACTCCAAACGCTCACCCTACGGCGATCCCCTGACGGACGGGAGGCGCGGTGCGGGGCCGACCCGCGCCTCCCGTCCGTCGGTCGGTCGCCGCCACGGCGGTGCGCCGCTCCCCGGGACCTGCCCGCCTCAGGCGGCAGCGCGCCGGGTGAGCGGACCGCGCAGGCCGAGGTGGTCCCGCAGTGTGTCGCCGCGGTACTCCGTCGGGTACACGCCGCGGTCCTGCAGGAGCGGCACGAGGCGGTCGACGATGTCGTCGAGGCCGGACGGGACGAGCCACGGCGAGACGTTGAACCCGTGCACGGCCCCGGCGTCGGCGTACTCGGCCAGCCGGTCGGCGACGGTCGAGTAGCCGCCGACGATGCCTCCGCGACGGACGCCGACGCGCGTGACGAGCTGGCGGATCGAGAGTCCCTCGGCCTCGGACAGCGCGCGCCACTGCGTCGCGAGCTCCTGCGACTTCTGGAACTGGAACGCGGAGCCGCGCGTCGAGCCGGTGACCTCGACGACGGGGTCGATGTCGGGGAGCGGCCCGTCCGGGTCGTACGACTGCAGCGACGTGCCCCAGACGTTCTCGAGGTACGCGATCGCGGTGGCGGGCGTGATCTGGTGCTCGGCGACCCAGCGCGCCTTCTCCTCGGCCTCGGTGTCGGTGTCCGCGAGGACGAACTGTTGGCCGGGGAAGATCTTCACGTCGTCCTCGGGGCGCCCCGCCGCGCGGGTCCGACGACGGATGTCGGCGGCGAACGTCAGGGCGTCCTCGAACTCGGGGTGCGCACTGAAGATGACGTCGGCGGCTCGGGTCGCGAAGTCGCGGCCCTCGTCGGAGTCGCCCGCCTGGAAGAGGACGGGGTGGCCCTGGGCGCTGCGTGGCAGCCGGCCCTCGGCCCGGACGGCGTAGTGCCCGAGATCGCGCTCGACGACGTGGATGCCCGAAGGATCGGCCCAGCTCGTGGCGCCCCGGTCGGCGGCGACCACGCCGTCGTCCCACGAGTCCCAGACGGCACGGACCGTCTCGACGACCCGCTCGGCGTGGGTGTACCGGTCCGCGTGGTCGAGGTACCCGCCGCGGCGGAAGTTCGCGCCGGTCCACGCGTTGTCGGTGGTGACGACGTTCCAGGCCGCGCGACCTCCGGACAGCAGGTCGAGGCTCTGCAGGCGGTGTGCGAGGTCGACCGGGTCGTTGTAGGTGGTGTTCTGCGTGGCGACGAGGCCGATCCGCTCGGTGATCGCTGCGAGGGCGGCGAGCTGGGTCTGCGCGTCCGGCCGACCGACGACGTCCAGGTCGTGGACCTGCCCGAGGTGCTCGCGGAGCCGGAGTCCCTCGCCGAGGAAGAACGCCGCGAAGAGTCCCCGCTCGGCGGTCTGCGCGATGCGACGGAAGGACTCGAACGCCGTCTGCGAGCCGGACTCCGGCTCGGTCCAGATCGTCGTCGAGTTCACCCCCTGGAAGAAGACGCCGAACTGGATCTGGTTGCGCGGGGTCCTGGTGCGCATGCGGTGGCCTCCTCGAGGGCGGCGGTGCGGGACGCTGCGTGGCGGTTGACCGCGACGGGAAGGCCGAGGACGTCACGCAACTGGTCGCCGGGTCTGGGCGACCGGAAGGATCCGGCCGCACGGAGGGCCGGCAGCACCGCGCGGCCGATCTCGTCGAGGTCGTCGTCGAGCACCGCGGGGCGGAGCCGGACGCCGTCGACCTGCCCGGCGAGGTCGGCGAGCAGGTCCGCGAGGCCGGCGGAGTCGCCGACGTACCGCCCGACGTCGCCCGGCGCCCACGGCTCGTGGGCGTCGAGGGCGGCGACCCGGCGTGCGGCGGAGACTCCGGCCCGGTCGAGGGCGACCTCGAGCTCGAGCCACACCTGCGCAGCGCCGGCAGCGGCCGCGACCCGACGGGTGGCCTCGGCGCTCGACGTGACGAGTGCGACGTCGGCGCCCGCCGGGAGGCCGCCGGCCAACGGTGCGAAGACGGGGAGCTGCCCCTGCGGCGGCCGCGGGATGATGCTCGGTCCGGCGACGGAGAACCGCGGCGACTCGGCGGTCACCCGGTGCAGGCGCGCCCGGTCGACGTACCGCCAGGTCGTGGTGTCCCGGATGACCGCGTCGTCCTCCCAGCTGTCCCAGAGCTGACGGACGACCTCGATCGCGTCTGCGGCGGTCGCCACGGCTTCGGCGGTGTCGACCGGGGCACGTCCGTACACGGCGGCGGATCGCACGTCGGCGGCCGTGTCGGCGATCCACCCGACGCGGCCGTCGGAGGCCAGGTCCGCAGTGGCGAGCTGCGTCGAGACGTGGAACGGCTCGGTGTGGACGGCGGGGGCGACCGGGACGAGGCCGATCGCCGACGTCAGCGGTGCCGCGAAGGCCGCGCGCTGGACCGCGTCGAGCCGGCCGACGGGACCACGACCGGCCGCCGTCCCCGGCGGGACCGCTGCGTCCGCGAACGTCACGGCGGTGAAGCCTGCTCGCTCGGCGGCCCGCACGGTCGCAGCGACGCGCTTCCCGCTGAGCAGCTCGGCGGGCGCGTGGTCCACCGCTCGCCACGCAGCAGGGTGCGCGCCGTCGCCGTCGAGTTCGATCGCGATCGCGAACGGGGGTGTGGTCATCGTTCCTCCCGGAGTCCGTCCCGAGCGACCCTAGGCAGGACGTCGCCGGCCTCGATCGTCTGTTGCGAACGACGACGGCGTGTTACCCCGCGTGGCACCACCGATGCCGCGAACGACCCGGCGAGCAACACGGCGCACACGACGAGGGCGGCGCGCATCCCGCCGGGCGTGACGGTGACCCCGGTCCTGCCCGCGAACGAGACGCCGGCGACCAGCGCCACGCAGAAGGTGGCCGCGAGCCGCTGGGTGAGCTGGAGGAACGACGCCGCGACCCCGTGGCCGCCGGGGAGCGCGTGTTGGAGCGTCGTGTGGCGCATCGCGGGCTCGAACACGCCGCTCGAGGCACCGACGACGAGCTCGACGCCGAGGACCGTGGCGAACAGCGCGACCCCGTCGAGGGCACCGACCGCCACGGCGAGGGCCACGAGCCCGCTGCCCTGCACGGCCAGGCAGACGGGGAGCAGCCGTGCGCCGAACCGGGCGTGGGCCCGGGTGCTCGCCCACGACCCGACGATCCGGGCGGCGGCTCCCGGGGCCAGGACGAGCGCGACGACGACCGGAGTCAGGCCGAAGCCCTGCAGGAGGAAGACCGTCACGACGGAGGACTGGGCCACGCCCGCGCCGAACCACAGCGCGGCGACCGCGTTGCCCCGCACGAAGCCACCGGATCGCACCAACGCCGGAGCGAACAGGGGCCCGTGCGCTCGTCGTTCCCACCACACGAGGGCCAGGACCGTGCCGACCAGACCGAGCACGACCGCCGCGATCACCCCGCTGCCCACGCCCGGGTCGATGACGGGCACGGTCACGAGCACCACCAGGATCGCGGTGAGGACGATCCCGGGCAGGTCGAGCACCGGACGGCGGCGTTCCCGTCGCTCGCGTGCCGGGACAGCGCGCAGCGCGAGCACACCCGTGGCGAGCACCCACGGCAGGCTGATCGCGAGCACGAACCGCCAGGCCGTGGACGGCGGTGCGACGGCGAGCACGCCGGCGGCTGCGAGCGGGCCGACGATCGCCGAGGCCGACGCTGCCGCGCCGTACGCCGCGAGGGCTCGGACGCGCTCACGGTCCCGGAAGCGGTCCTGGATCACGCCGAGCACCTGTGCGGACACCACGCCGGCGCCGAAGCCCTGTACGGAGCGTCCGACGATCGCCCAGCCGATGCCCGGCGCGAGGACCGCGACGAGGGCGCCGACGGCGAACAGTCCGAGTCCTCCGACGAACAGCCCACGTCGTCCGAACGCGTCGCCGAGCCGCCCACCGGGGACGAGTCCGACGCCGAACGTCAGCGAGTACACCGCCAGGAACCACTGGACGGCGCCCGTGGGAGCGTGGAGTTCGGTGGCGAGCGAGGGAACCGTGTAGCTCACGACCGCCTGGTCGAGCAGGGTGGCGAACCCGGCGCCGAGGCAGGCGGCGAGGGCGAGGCGGCTGGCACGCCGGGCCCCCGGGACCGGCCGATCGATCGGGTCGCTGCCGGTCGGGTCGTCAGCGGTCGGGTCGTCAGCGGTCGGGTCGTCGTCGGCCATCCGGGTCCCCTCGTCGTGCGGTCGTCGCGTTGCGCGGTCGTCTGGTCGCGCGGTCGTCTGGTCGCGCGGTCGTCTCGTCGCGCGGTCGTCTCGTCGCGCGGTCGTCTCGTCGCGCGGTCGTCTCGTCGACCTTCGCGGCACCGCGGCATCCCGTCGAGGTGTCCCGTCACGGACGGACACCGGGCGTCACGCGGCGACGCAGAGCGGGGTAGCGTCGGTCCGCGTGACGATCGAGAACCTCACACAGCCGCTCGCCGGCCAGGGGTGGGTGCAGATCGGCGAGGTCCTGCTCGCGTTCGCCCTCGCGTCGCTGATCGGCCTCGAGCGGCAGCTCCGGTCGAAGAGCGCGGGCATCCGCACGCAGGCGATCGTCGGGACCGCGTCGGCGCTGATGCTACTCGTGAGCAAGTACGGGTTCAGCGACGTGCTCGTGCCGGACCACGTCGTGCTCGACCCCTCGCGCGTCGCAGCGCAGATCGTCTCCGGGGTCGGGTTCCTCGGGGCCGGGCTCATCCTCACCCGACGCGGCGCCGTCCGAGGCCTCACCACGGCCGCCGCGGTGTGGGAGACGGCGGCGATCGGCATGGCCGCCGGCGCCGGACTCTGGCTGCTCGCGCTGGTCGTCACCGCGCTGCACTTCGTGATCGTGTTCGGCTACACCGCGATCGTGCAGGCGCTGTCCCGCACCGCCGAGCAGTCGATGACGCTCGACGTGGTCTACGACGCCGGCCGTGGCGTCCTGCCGGACGTGCTCGCCCTCGTGACGGCCGGCGGGTGGCGGGTCGCCCGGCTCGTGCGGCAGGACACCGACCGGGCGGATGCCACGGCGGTGCGCATCGACGTCGCGGGGCGTTCCGACGGATCGGCCCTCGTCGCCCGGATCGGGGAGGTCGCCGGCGTGCGGATCGTCGACCCGTCGGCCGCCGACGACCTGGAGTGACGCCGTGCCCTCGTTCTTCCTCACCCACGCCCAGGTCGTCGTGGACCCGGCGGTCCCGATTGAGTCGTGGGGGCTGTCCGCCGACGGTCGTGCGCGCGCTGCCGGTGCCGCTGCGGTCGCCTGGGGACCCGGGGTCCGTCGGATCGTGTCGAGCACCGAGCAGAAGGCGATCGACACGGCGGTGATCCTGGCGGACGCGGTGGGGCTCGCGCACTCGACGGAGGCCGCACTGGGCGAGATCGACCGCAGTGCGACGGGCTACCTCCCGCCCGCCGAGTTCGAGGCCGTCGTCGACGCGTTCTTCGCCGCGCCGGACGACTCGGTGCGTGGGTGGGAGCGGGCAGTCGACGCGCAGACCCGCATCGTCCGTGCCGTCGGGGCGCTGACCGACCCGGGTGACGTCACGATCGTGTCGCACGGTGCGGTGGGGGCGCTGCTGCTCGCCGACCTGCGAGGTGTGCCGATCTCCCGCGCGCTCGACCAGCCGGGGATGGGCAGCGTGTTCTCGTTCGACCCGCGGGCGTGGCGGGCGACGAGTGGGTGGGAGCGCGTCGGGGCGGCGTGAGCCGGGCGGGCGGGTGCGTGCACCGTGTCGGGTGGGGCGGGCCGCTGCCGTCGGGCGCTGCCGGAGCGCCTGTTGCGGGTACGCGGGGCCGCTGCGGAACGACAACGCCGATGTCGCACGACAGCGGTCTCGTCGCACCCCCGCGCGCGCAACATCCCGCGCGCGCAAGCAACGACCACGCCGATGTCGCACGACAGCGGGCTCGTCACACCCCCGCGCGCGCAACATCCCGCGCGCGCAAGCAACGACCACGCCGATGTCGCACGACAGCGACGATGTCGTTCCGAGTCGGCAGCCCGCAGCCCGCACCCCCCGCACCCCCACCGCAGCCCGAACCCCGTCGCAGCCGCGCCCCGCGCCTCACACCGGCAGCTGCTCCCCCGCCTCCACCGCGACGTCGAGCCGGTTCTCCGCCGGCGGCAACGGGCACGTCGCGTGCGGTGTGTACGCGCACGGCAGGTTCGTCGCCCGGTTGAAGTCGATCGTCGTCGCGCCCGACGCGTCCGGCGCCGCGACGTCCAGGCTCCGGTTCGCCGCGTACGTCGTCACACCGCTCGTCCGGTCGGTGAACAGCACGAGCAGCCCCTCGCCGTGCCCGTTGAACGCCAGGAGCGACCGCGGCCCGTCGAGGTCGAACGTCAGCACCCCCGGAGCCTCGTACACGTGCTGCAGTCCGTCGACCACCGACCCGACGGTCACCGAGCGCGGGGCGTCGAACGGCTCGAAGTGCGCCGCGACCGCGAACGACGGGTCCGGCGAGTAGCTCGGCGTACCCGTGTACCCGGCCCGCAAGGGGTTCGACGGGTGGCGCGGGCGGAGGACGTCACTGCCGCCGCGACGAGCGACCTCGATGACGACCCGCTCGTCGCCGTCCTGCCACGCGACGGTGGTGCTCGAGCGCTCGGGAAGCGGACCGAAGCGGTGCGTACCGGTCACCCGGACGCCGTCGGCCTCGATCGACTCACCGTCGGCGAGCGCCACCACCGGTCCCTCGTCCGAGGTCCACCACTCGCCGGGAGCGTCGTCGAACCGCTCCGGCGTGCTGGTCAGCCACCGGATGCTCGTGATCGCGAGGAAGCCGTGCTCGCTCGCCCGTGCTGCTTCGTGGGCGTCGTGCCATGTGGTCCAGTCGGTGCGGAAGTCAGCGGCGGTCGGCGTCGTCGTGGTCATGCCACGACGGTACGTCGTGTCGCGGTCGCGTGGTGACGGGCGTCGTCTCCGGACGTCACGCGGTGCAGGCGACCGACTCGGGAGGCGCGGTGCGCGTCCGACGCGCACCGCCGCCCCCCCGGCGGGGGCGGGGGGGGGCCCCCCCCCCCCCCCCCCGCGCCTCCCGAGCGGTGACGCGTTCAGACCGTTCGGGTCGCGCCCGTCACGGGGCCCGGCTCGGCGTCCTCGTCGTCCGCTGCCTGCAGCACGCCCTCGGCCTGCGGCAGCAGGTGTCGCACGGCCAACGCGATCGACCGGGACCCGACGACCGCGACGAGCACCGACAGCAGGGCCAGCACCCCGGCGGTGGGGATCCACGCCCACCCCACGTGGAGCACCCGCGCCCACTCCACCACGGCCGTCGCGACCGCCGCGGCCGGGAACACGAACGACCAGAACCCGAGCGAGAAGGGCAGCCGTACGTACCGCGGGAGCAGGGCGACCTGCACGGCGACGAGCAGCACGCCCAGCCCGGTGATCGCCTGCACCGGGACCGTGAGGACGTCGTCCGTCAGCGCGAACACGGCGACCGTCGCGACCGACGGTGGTGCGACGAGGATCGCCATCGTCGGTACGAGGGGTGCGGGCAGCGCCGGGCGGAAGGACAACCGGATGAGGAGCAGGCCGGTCATCACGACCCAGAAGAACACGCCGACGCCGAACGCGGCCCACGACAGCCAGGTGAGGCCGACCCCGTGCGTGGCGACGGAGCCGACCAGCGCCGCTGCGACGGTCGGCAGGAGGTAGCCGCCGTGCACCGACTCGAGGGCGAGCCGTCCCTCGAACCACGTCGCGAGCAGCCAGGCGGCGAACCCGGCGGCGACCGCCACGGCGACGACCACGAGCACCGTCCCGCCCACCGGCCAGACGTGCGCGAGGTCGACCCCGAGCAGCATCGCGGTGGCCGGCACCAGTGCCGCGAGCGGTCCCTGCGCGGGGTGTCGCAGCTGGTCGACGAGCCGGTCGTGCGCGCGCACCCGGACACCGCGGAGGACGTGTGCGGCGAGCAGCCAGATCCACGCGACGGCGGCGATCAGCCAGAAGACCTCCGGGAGGAACGTCGGCAGGTCGAGCACGGGGCGGCGTAGGTCCAGGTCTCGGCGAAGCCGGCGAGGCCGAACGGCACGGCGAGGGTGTTGAGCGGGATGCGGGTGGTGGGACGGGGCACGGTGCAATTCTCCCGACTCGGAACGGACCGCCGCGACGGACCGCCGCGACGGACCGCCGTCACGGGCCGCCGCGAGCGAGGCGCCCGTGCCAGATTGGGCAGCATGTCCTTCGAGAACACCGACCACGTCCAGGCCACCACCGCCGGCTCGCTGCCCCGCACTCCGGAGCTGATCGCCGCGAACGCCGCCCGACCGCTCGGCGACGACGGCTTCACGCTGCAGACCACCGACGAGGTCCGAGCACTGACGAGCGCCGCGGTCGACGACGTCGTCGCCCGTCAGACCGCCCTCGGCATCACGCAGCCCGGCGACGGCGAGTTCGGCAAGGCGATGTCGAACAGTGTCGACTACGGCGCCTGGTGGGGGTACTCGTTCCAGCGTGTCAGCGGCCTCAGCCTCACCGACGAGACCATCTTCACGCAGGAGCCGGTCCGGTCCGAGCCCGGGCACATCCGGCTCACGAGCTTCCCGGACCGCCGCGACTGGACGATCTTCCGCGATGCCTACACCGACCCGACTTCGGGCATCGGCACGGGCAAGAACGCCACGGCGTTCCCGACGACGACCGGTCCGATCGCCTACACCGGGCACGAGGCTGCCCGGACGGACGCCGCCAACCTCCGACACGCCGTCGAGGCCGCCGGCGCGGCGAACGGCTTCATCACGGCGCTCTCCCCCGGGTCCGCCGCCCGGGTCGCGAACGAGTACTACGCCACCGAGGAGGAGCACATCTGGGCGTGGGCCGACGCCCTGCGCGAGGAGTACCGGATCATTCTCGACGCCGGGCTCGTCCCGCAGATCGACGACCCCTCGATCGCCGAGAACTGGGACCAGATCAACCCCGAGCCGAGCGTCGAGGACTACCGCGCCTTCACCCGCATCCGCGTGGAGGCGCTCAACCACGCGCTGCGCGGCCTCGACACCTCACGCGTGCGCTTCCACCTCTGCTGGGGGTCGTGGCACGGCCCGCACACGACCGACATCGAGCTCCGGCACATCGTCGACCTCATGCTCGACATCGACGCCGGCGCGTACTCGTTCGAGGCCGCCAACGCACGGCACGAGCACGAGTGGACGGTCTGGCAGGACGTCGCGCTGCCGGACGGCAAGGTCATCGTGCCCGGCGTGGTCGGCCACGCCACGAACGTCGTCGAGCACCCGGACCTCGTCGCGCAGCGCATCGAGCGGTTCGCCTCGGTCGTCGGCCGGGAGCGCGTGATCGCCGGCACCGACTGCGGCCTCGGCGGACGCATCCACCCACAGATCGCCGCCGCGAAGCTCGAGTCGCTCGGCGAGGGCGCGCGTCGGGCGAGCGCGACGCTCTTCTAGCGGCCTCGGCGTGCTCGGTTCCGCGCTCCGTGCACCCTTCGGGTCGGGTCACGGGGCACGGCCGCTCGCTCCGTGCGGAGGGACCGTTCGCTCCACCGCGGGCGCGGACCGACACCGCAGGCGTCGATCGACGCATGCGGTGTCGGACGGCCCTTCCGTCCGCAGGAGGCGAAACGGGTCAGTTCGGCATCACGAACCACTGCTGGCACGTGTGGAGCGGTGAACCGCTGCTCCCGCGGACCACCATGTCGAGGAGGGCGTCGACACGCCCGAGGTTCTGGTTGTACCCTCTCGCGGTCAGCCCCAACTCGACCCAGTCCCGGCTCACAGACTTTCCCTTCGCCGTCGCCCAGGCACCCTCGTAGCCGCCGCCCTGGCGGACCATCAGCCCGACATCGGCCTTGGCTCCGTCCCGGAAGACCCGGTACCGCTCGACGGTCGCGGTGTACCGGCCGGACGGCTTCGCCCACCGCACCTGTGCCTCCGCGATCGTGTTCGCCCCAGACCGGCACTGCACGAGCACCTTGTCTGCTGGGAGCGCGGAGATGAAGCCGAACGCAGTCGACCAGCGACGGTCGGCGGCGCTGTCGTCAGCGACCTCGAGGACACCTCCCTCACGCAGGCCACTCGACCACCCCGACTCGGCGTTCCGGACGGTGACGTCGACCAGGAGCGTCGTGTTCGGTCGGAGCTCGTGCACCACGTGCTGACTCGACCAGGTCCGGGTGGACGGGTCGAACCTGACCGGGACGCCCGTCCAGTTGCCACCTCCGGAACTGACCCTGACCAGACCCTCGACCTCCGCCGCGCCGGTGGGAAGCTTTCCGGAGAGGCGGACCGGCACTGCAGGGCCGCTGGCGTGACGCAGTGTGAAGCGGCTCACGCCGGTCGCTCCCTGCTTGATGGACGGGGTCGACCCGCCCGTCACGGACAGGTTCCCGTGCTCGGGGTCGGGATCCGGCACCTGCTCCTCCTCTTGCTCGACCTGCACCGCGAGCGTCGACCGTTTGGCCGTGACCGGACCGCTCACGCTCGCCCAGCCGTCGGTCGCTGTGTCGGTGGCCGACGGATCGACAGCCACCGAGACACCGATGAGGAGTTCGGGGGCGGCGAAGTTGATCGGCAGGGTTGCGCGGAGCTCGGTCCGCGGCGCGTTCAACTCGCCGGAGTAGCTCCCGGTGCCCAACAACGCCCTGGTGACGACGTCACTGTTCGCGAAGGTCGTGCCCGTCAGCGCGTGGAACACCACCGTCACGTCGCGGACGGACCTGGTGGCAGTCGCGCTGAGCCAGACCGTGCTGCTCTCGCCTGGTTTCACCTTCGGCACACGGACCTGGCTGAGGGTTGCCTCGACCGGAGCCTGCGGGTACTGCACAGGCTGGACGGCGTCGACCACCGCCGACCCGTTCGAGGTCGTCGCTCGGACGGTGTACCGGAGCCCGGCACCTGCGTCCTCAGCGGGTTGACTCGTGACGGAGAGCCGCGGCGTCCATCGGAGCTCGGCGCCGTTGGCGAGCGACACCGAGCCGCCTCGCATCGTCCCGATCAACGTCCGCCCGTCGTCCTCGAGCCGGACGCCGTCGAGTGTGGCGTTCGGAACGGTCGCGCCCCCCGAGGTCGTCGCCGTCAGAGCATCCGTCCCGGTGAACACCGCACCCTCGGGAGCGGTCAACTCGACCGCACCGTCGGTGATCGACGTGATGGCTCCGCCGCTCACACGGGTCCGGACATCGACCGCAGTGGGCTGGTCGAACGACAACGTCTTCGACTGCGTGTTCCAGGCCTTGAGCGCGCTGGTCGGACCGAGTCTGACGACGCCAGCGGTGCGTTCCTCGACGCCGCCGAGGACGGCGGTGAGGTTCCACGGCAGCTCGAGGAAGGAATCAGCGACCTCCTCCTGCACCGTGATCGTGGACTCCCACGACAGCTGCCCGGCGCTCTCCTGGATGATCAGCACGCGCTCCGCGGTCCCGACGAGCTTGCGGTAGCCGGTCGAAGTGGCTCTGAGATCAGGACCACTGGGTGACCAGTCCTCGTTCGCGGACGTCCGGAACGACGCCCGGAGCGTCTGGGACAAGGGGAACCGGATGCCCTCCGGGGACTCCGTGCGCAGCTTGATCGAGTCGAAGTACCCCACGCTGTCAGCCATGGCGGCTGTGAAGCGGACCGTCATGCTGCCTTGGTCGATGTCCACGACCTCGCCGTTGACCGCTTCGAAGAACCCGCCACGGCGGACCGTCGTCGATGCGGACGGCGCGAGCGACCGGGTCCCGGCTGCCGCGGCGAAGCGCGCCTCCACGAGGTCACCGGTGACCAGGCCAGCAGTGACGGTCACGGGAACCGCGTACTGCTCCCGACCGATCACAGGGACCGCGGCGGACTTCGCCGTCATGGTGAGCGTCACGCGTCGATCGGTCGAGGACCACTCGGTCACGAGTGATCCGTCGTCCTGGCGCGGCGGGAGCTTCCCGGCGGACAGGCCGCTCGGGAGATCGAGCGTCCACCGCACCGAACCCCGAGCCGGGACGGTCACGGATGCGCCGGCGTCGGCAGCCCGGTTCCAGGAGAGCGTCGCAGCCTTCCCGGGGAGCAGCGCGCCATCGGCGCTCAGGCGGAGGGCGTGGACGCCGGTCGTGGTCGCTCGCTCGTTCGCAGGCACGACGACGCTGCTCGCGACGGCGTCGTCCACCTGCTTCCCCAACGCGCGGACCAGCGAATCCTTGTCCGCGAGCGCCTCGTGCTTGATGCCAGCACGCTCGGACTCGACCACGATGTCGCGCAGCGCCTTCGCCTCCGCGTCACGTCGTGGCCGAGCGGTCGCGAGCTCCCAGGACTCGAAGCGGTCCCAGTGCTTGCCGTACGACGCCTCCCAAGCGATCTCGGAGACCTTGACCGTGTACTGCGAGACCTTCTCGTCGGCGAGGAACCCGTCACGGGCGAGCTCCGACAGGTCGAGCTTCCACGTCTCGGCCGCAGTGGCGTCGACGAGGTCGGGGTACCGGTCTCGGTACTGCTGCACGCGGTCCGCGATCGCCTCCCGCGTGGTGTCGTGCAGCAGGTTCTCCGCGTCGAACGCCGAGCGCTGGACCGCCATCCGCTGGGCATCGGTCGTCGCCCGCTGCAGGACCAGGAAGCGATGACGGTCGATCTCGCCGAGCACGGTCCGCTCGAGTTCCTTGATCACGGTGACGTCCGACCGGATCTTGGCTGCGAGAGTGGAAGCGAGGCGCTCTTCCATGTGCTCGCCGTAGAACCTCGTGAGGACCGCGTTGCGCTCCTTCCCCCACGCTTCGGTGAGCGTGGTCGGCGCAGCGTCGACCTGGTCGTGGGCCTTCGCGAGGTTGTCGCGGAACTCGGCGGTGTAGCTCGGTGCCGGGTGGGCCAGCCCGTAGAGCCAGTCGCCGATGGACTTCAGGACGAGGTCGGCCCAGAGCGCCGGTGCGAGGATCCAGTCGAGTTCCGGGGCGGCGAGCATCATGCCCTGGATGCCCTCGGCTATCGCGTCGGCCGCGAGGTCGCCCCACGCTCCGTGGTCGATGTCCTCCTTCATGGCGTAGCCGGTGGCGACGATGCCGAGGTAGGGGATGAGTTCCGATGCGGTGTCGATCCCGAAGCCCATCGCCTTGCCCAGACTGGTCAGGACGTCGGCGTGCGCCGTCACGTCGGCGAGCGCGTCGACGTCGGTCGCGAACGAGCCGCCGATCTCTTCCGTGAAGTCAGCGAAGGACGAGGGGTCCCGTACGTCGCCGGCGAAGTCCGCCACCACGTCGACGGTGTCGGGGGCGGGCGCGAGGAGCGCAGACTCGTCTGCAGCCAGCTCGTCAGGTCGGAGAGTGAAGTCGACGTCGTCGGGGTCACCCGTGAAGCGGTCGCCGTTGAGGTGGGCGAGGTCGTCCTCGTTCCCCGGGACGGTTGCGCACGACGCGCGAGCGGTGGGGGCTGCGGGACAGGTGACGGCGTCAAACTTGACGCTGTCGAGCGTGGGGCGGGTGGTGGGCTCGGTGAACCCGGGGTTGGCTTCCCACTCGCCCGGGTCCTCGCTCCACTCCCCTACCTCCTCCCCGATCTCCTCGCCGGAGACCCACGATGTGGTCCGGGACTCGACGACGGTGCTGGCGGGGATCCGGCCTCGCGACGCCCACTCGTACTCGCCCTGGACATGCCCGAACCAGCCTCGCTTCGCGCTCTCGAGGCGCTGCAGGAGCGCACGATTGTAGTTCTCGACGGTGCCGTCCGGGTAGATCGAGTCGTAGAACGACTGGACGACGCTCTTGTACTGATCAGAGGGTCTGATCTTGTACACAGTGAAGGTGTCGGCGCCGTCGGGCCTGTTCGTCCACTTCATGAACCAGTCGGGAAGGTCCGGGTCGGAGCTGGTCGCGACGTATCCGGTGTCCTTCGGCTTGATCAGGTCGAGGACGTGGTCGGCGATGTTGCCGTTGTCACCCAAGGGGTCGAACCCGCCAGCTTGCTTGATCTCCTCCCAGGTGCGGAAGTCGCCGCGGTAGACGAATTCAGGGACGGAGAGGGGGTCGATCTCGTTCTCGGGGTCTCCGTCGATGAGCCGACGGAACTCCTCGTAGTAGCTCTGTGCCGTGTCGTCGAGGTCGTCGGCGTGCGCCGGGACCGGGACGAGCGCACCGAGGACGAACGCGAGTACGAGGCTCAGCGCTGCGAGCGGCGCGAGAGTGGCCCGACGAGTGCGCCGGGTCCACCGGCTCGTCGGGGTCGTCAGGACGGTCAAGACGTCGCCTCCCACGAGGTGCACTGGAACCGGACGACGCCGTGTGGCGACTTCTGGTGCTCGCGGGCCGTGATGGCCGCTCCGGCAGGGCAGGTGTACTCGAAGTCCAGTTGGGCGGTGTGGTCGGGCTCCCATTGGAAGGCGGTGATCCAGTCGGACCATCGTTGTTCGCCTACTCGGGCGACGAGTTGCTCGCCCGCTGCCTCGGACTGCAGCACGAGCGGCGCACAGCGGTACTGGGATTCACCGTGGGTGAGGTAGTCGCCGAGGTGGAGGGACGCGATCATCGGGTCACCCGAGCAATCGAAGGTCTTCGGTTCGTTGGGAACCTGGTCGAGCCAACCACTGGCGCGGGGTTTCCCGCCGGGGTAGACGTAGATTCGGTCGTCAGCGGCGACCGCGGGTCGCGCGCACTTGACGAAGTTCTTGCTCTCCTGGAGGCCTCGTGACGGTTCGAGCTTGATGCCGACCATCACCTGGTCTGCGGGGCACCGACTGATCTCGCGGTCGGCTCCCCAGCTCGTCTGCAGCCAGTCGCTCGTGTCGGTCATCGCGATGGACTCGCTGTAGGCCGACGCGCTCGTGGCCATTCCGACGGCGGCGATCGAGGCTGCGATGACCCCCGCGACGCCGACCCCGAAGAGCACCCGTCGAGGTACCGGTTTCTGCCTGAGAAGTTTCACATTTGGAATATATCAGGCATCACGGGGATCGACAGACGGCCGAGAGGTGCGGGGTCTGCTCGCTCCGCGCCTCCCTCCGTCAGACGGTCCGTCTACCGCCGAGAACGGCCGAGCACGACGGCCCCCAACACTGCGATGGCGCCGAGCCACGTGACGGAACGCGTGACGCGCCGTCGCTTCGCGACCCAGCCGCCGTTCGTCGCGTTGCCCGCGTCGGCCGGGGTCCAGAGGTTGCCGTCGGTCGGCGCACCCTTCCCTCGGAGCGCGAACGTCTGCACCATCGGCTTGGTGATCCGGTGGAACAGGCCGGGGAGGGCGTACTGCAACGGCACGAGCGACGCCTGGATGCGGCCCACGAAGCGGTAGCGCTTGGGGTGCAGGGCCGTCTTCACGACAGCACGACCGGCTCGTTCGACCGAGACCGTCGGCGGCAGCGGGTGCGACGTCTTGCCCGTGTAGTTGGCGCCGTTCTGGTAGATCGGCGTGTCGATCGTCGACGGCAGGAGCGCGGCGAAGCGGATGCCCGTGCCGGCGAACTCGTCGCCGAGGACGTCGACCAGGCCGAGGGCCGCGTGCTTGCTCGTCACGTACGCGGACTGGTACGGCGCGGACAGCAGCGACTGGATCGAGCCGACGAGCACGTAGGTGCCCTCGCCCCGCTGCTTCCAGTGCGGGAGCAGGGCGGTGACAGCGTACAGGTGGCCGTACAGGTTCGTGTCGACCACGCGCTTGAACGCCTCGGTCGGGGTCTGCTCGAACAGGCCGTAGACGAACAGGGCGGCGTTCCCGACGAAGACGTCGATCCGTCCGTACCGGGAGGTCACCGTCCCGACGAGGTCCTGCACCTGGTGCTCGTCCGCGACGTCCGTGGGGATCGCGACGGCCTCGGCACCGAGCGCGCGGCACTCGGCGGCGGCGGCCTCGAGCGAGTCGTGGCTGCGGGCGACGAGCACGAGCGTCGCGCCCTGCCGGGCGAACTCGTGCGCGGCGGCCCTGCCGATCCCGCTCGAAGCTCCGGTGACGACGACGATCTTCCCGCGGAACCGATGTGCCATGCTTCCTTGCTACCCGGTCGCGGCTCCGCCCCCGCACAGCCGTCGTCGAGCGCACCGGGGTGCACGGACACCGGCCACCTGCGACCATGGGTGCATGCGCAAGGACGACCTCACCGTCGACGAGGCGACCGTCATCGCCCAGCACGCCCGCGACGGCGTGCTGGAACTGGACGACCCCGAGGTGCGCAAGGTCGTCGAGCAGGCGAACCGGGTGCTCGTCCGCGCTCAGATGTGGGGCGACGAACCGAGTCCGAGGCTCCGACGCCGCCGGCGGTTCATCGCGATCGGCAGCCTCGTGATGGTGCTCGTCTGGGTCGCGGGGCTGCTCGTTCCGCTCGTGCGCTTCGCATGACCCGCCGTCGACGGACTTGCTCCGCCAGGCCGGACAGGCTTGACTCGACCCGATGACCAGTACGGCCGGCTCGACCGCCACCCCGAGGACCTGGACCGTCAGCGCGCGGGAGGACACCGGGCCCATCGCGCTCGTCGGGCTCGGCAACCCGTTGGCTCCCCTGGCGAAGCAGTCGGTCGTCGCTGCCCTGGTGGTGGCTGCAGCGCTGGCCAGCACCTTCACCCCCTGGCTCCTGGTCACCGACGCGCCGCGGATGTGGACCGGCGTCGCGCTCGCCGTCGTCGGGCTGCTGGTGGCCGGCGTGATGGCGCGCTGGCCCGCCGTCGCTCGGGCGGAACTCGTCATCCCGGCGATCGACTTCATCGCCATAGGTCTGCTCCGCTACGGGACGGGCGACACGCGATCGGTGTTCCTCGCAGTCGTCGTCCTGCCCGTGATCTGGACGGCGGCGCGCCCCGGCCGACGCCACGTGGTGTACCCGCTGCTCGGAACCTGCGCCACGTTGCTGCTGCCCTACGTGCTGGAACCGACCGAACCGCGACCGAGCGAACTCGTGCGGCTCGCCTTCGCGGTCGTCGTGTACGGCGCGGCGGCAGCCGTCGTCAACGAGCTCGCTCGGCAGGCGGACCTCCGGCTCAGCACCGCGCAGCGGCGTCGCAGGGTCGCCGAGGGCGAGATCGACCGGGCCGCCCTCGTCCAGCGGTCGCTCCTGCCCACGTCGACGGACGGGCTGCCGCCGGAGCTCGACGCGTTCGGGGTCTGCATCCCGGCGAGGACCGTCGGCGGTGACTTCTACGACTGGTTCCCGACACCGGAAGGCGCGGCGTTCACGCTCGGCGACGTGATGGGCAAGGGCGTCGGCGCCGGCATGATCGCCGCCGCGGTTCGCTCCCTGGTCCGCAGTACGGTCGACGAGCAGGACGCGGCGACGGCGGTCCGACGAGCGGCCGCCGGGCTGGCCACCGGGACGTCGGAGGTCGAGAGTGCGCAGTTCACGACCTGCTTCCACGTGCGCATCGACCGCGACGGCCACGCGCGATGGGTCGACGCGGGCCACGGGTTGAGCCTGCTCCGGCGCGCCGACGGCGCCGTGCAGGCGCTGCGGTCCGGACACCTGCCGATCGGCGTCGGCACGTCGTGGTCGAGCGAGACGACCGACCTCGAGCCCGGCGACGTCGTCGTGAGCGTCAGCGACGGTGTGCTCGACCTGTTCGGCGGCGACCTCGACGCACTCGACCGCTTCGAAGCCTGGGTCGCCGGACGTCCGCACCCCCAGCAGCTCGTCGACGGGATCACCGAGCTCGCTCACCGCGGCGAGCACCCGGACGACGTGACGGTGCTCTGCATCGCCTTCCGACCCTGACGCGGTCCGGACCGCGCGTGCTGGACGGTCCGACCGCGAACGGTGGCGGCCGGCCCGCGGATGGTGCATGATCCGACGACCGCACATCCGTCGCACTGCAGGGAGCACGACATGCCAGACATTGTCGACCGACGCGGGTTCATGACCGCCGGCATCGCCGCCACCGCCGCTGCGGCGATCGGGGCGAGCACCCTGGCGCGCCCGACGTCAGCGTCGGCCGCCACCGGCGCGCTGCTGGCCGCCGACGAGTTCGACGGCCCCGCCGGCAGCGCACCGAACAGCGCGATCTGGCGGTACGACCTCGGCGCCGGCGGCTGGGGCAACGGGGAGCTGCAGACCTACACGGACTCGCGACGGAACGCCGCACTCGACGGCGCCGGCAACCTCGTGATCACCGCACGGCGCGAAGCCGACGGGACGTACACCTCGGCGCGGTTGAAGACCGAGGGCACGTCCACCGCCCAGTACGGGCGGGTAGAGGCGCGCATCCGGATCCCCCGCGGCCAGGGCATCTGGCCGGCGTTCTGGATGCTCGGCGCGGACATCGGGTCGGTCGGGTGGCCGGCCTGCGGCGAGATCGACGTGATGGAGAACGTCGGGTACGAGCCGACCGTGGTGCACGGCACGGTGCACGGTCCCGGCTACTCCGGAGCCCAGGGCATCTCGGCGGCGTACCGGAACCCGACCGGAGCCGCGTTCGCCGACGACTTCCACGTGTTCGGGGTCGACTGGCGTCCGGACGCGATCACGTGGTCGGTCGACGGCACGGCGTACCGCACCGTGACCCGTGCCGACGTCGGGACGAACCCGTGGGTCTTCGACAAGCCGTTCTTCGTCGTGCTCAACGTCGCCGTCGGCGGATCGTGGCCTGGACCGCCCGACGCCTCGACGCGCTTCCCGCAGCAGATGACCGTCGACTGGGTGCGCGTCTTCGCGAACGCCTGAGCGTCAGGGGCGGCCTCGACCGGCCCGGGCGACGAGCCACAGGTACGTGCTGTGCCCGATCAGCGCGAGACCGAAGAACACCGCCGCCACGGCGTAGACGCGATCGAGCTTGCCCTGTCCGATGACGAGCATCACGACGCAGAACACGACGGCGACCGCGAGCACGCCCACCTGCACCGTCGACCAGATCCGTCGGAAGCGCGGCATGCCCGTCTCGTTCACGTCCCCATCGTGCCAGATCCGGTCAGTGGTCCCGGAGCATCTCGACGAGTTCGGCCTTCCGCTTCGACGAGTACCCGGTGATGCCGAGTTCCTTCGCGCGCCGCTTCAGGTCGGCCACGGTCCAGTCGTCGTACGACCCGGACTCACCGCCCTTCTTCGCGACCGCGTGCTCGCCTCGAGCAGCCGCCGCGTTGCTGATCCGCGCGGCCTTCTCCTTCGAGTTGCCCTCCTTGCGGAGTTCCTCGTACATGTCCGGCTTCTTGAGTTGGTTCGGCATGGCGCACACCGTACGCCGGCGCGGTCACCCCTTCTCGGGGTCGTTGCCCCAGTTCATCAGCGAGTACCGCCACGCCGCGTCGTGCACGTCCCCGCTGGGACGCTGCTTCGCGTGCCGCGCCACGTAGCCGACGACCTTGCGCATGTGCTCGTGGTCGGCGTCGGTGAGGTCGCCCTGCTTCTTCTCGAGGATCCGGACGATGTGCCGTCCGCTCGCGTGTCCGGTCGACTCGCCGCCGCCCGACGGCTTCTGGCCGACCTGCTTCGACTCGTCGGTGTCGAGCCACCCGCGGAGCTCAGACGCCGTCATGTTGACCGCGTCGTGGAAGTCCTTGCGGATCTGCTGTTCGTCGTCGCTCATGGCACTGACCGAACACCGCGCTTCTGGGAACCGGTGCAGAGCGGTTCCGGTTCTGTGGGAGGGGACCGACGAGAGGAACCGCACCATGCCGCGCGACCAGTACGAGCCAGCCGATCCGCGTACGCGCTATCCCGACGTCCGGCCGGAGCCGCAGACGCAAGCCGAGCCGGGCCTCCAGAGCCGCATGCGGCCGGTTCCGGACCTCGGCGAGGCGACCTACCGGGGAACCGGCCGGCTCGCCGGTCGGAAGGCGCTGATCACGGGGGCCGACTCCGGCATCGGTGGTGCCGTCGCCATCGCGTTCGCACGCGAGGGTGCGGACGTCGCGCTCGCGTACCTGCCCGAGGAGCAGTCGGACGCGGACCACGTGATCGAGCAGGTCCGCGCCGCGGGTAGGACCGCAGTCGCGGTGCCGGGCGACCTGCGCGATCGGTCGTACGCGTCGACGCTGGTCGAGCAGGCCGTCGCCGGGCTCGGCGGCCTCGACGCGCTCGTCAGCGTGGCCGGCAAGCAGCGCTGGCAGCCCGAGGTCGAGGACCTCACCGACGAGCAGTTCGAGGCGACGTTCGACGTCAACGTGTTCGGACTCTTCCGCCTGGTCCGAGCCGCCCTCCCCCACCTGCAGCCGGGCTCCACGATCACGACGACCGCGTCGATGGAGGCGTACCAGCCGGCTCCCGACCGTCTCGACTACGCGGCCTCGAAGGGTGCGATCAACAACCTGTCGAAGGGGCTCTCGCAGGCACTCGTCGAGCGCGGCATCCGGGTGAACATCGTCGCCCCGGGGCCGACCTGGACCGTCCTGCAGCCGAGCGGCGGGGTCGATCCCGAGTCCTTGCCCGAGTTCGGGTCGAGCGAGTCGCCGATGGGCCGGGCAGCGCAGCCGGCCGAGCTCGCCCCCGCCTACGTGTTCCTCGCCTCGCACGAGTCGAGCTACGTCGCCGGCGAGACGCTCAACGTGAACGGCGGGATGGTGACGCCGTGACCTGGGAATGGAACGACCGCCCCGGGTGTCTCATCCACCACCGAACGCGAAGGAGCACACCATGAGCCAGAACCTCCACGAGAGCACGGCCGTCGACGTCCAGCGCAGCTGCCTGCCGGCGACGACGGTGTCGGTCCTGCACGACGAGCGGAAGCCGTCGTTCGGCCGGTGGCTCGGGCAGATCAACCGCCAGGACTGACCGGCGGTGCGGGGGCGGGGACCGCGACCGGCGTCCCTGCCCCCGCGGGGTTCCAGGCCGACGTCCCTGCGCCTGCGGACATCCTCGCGGCGCGCCCGTCGGGCTTGCTCGCGGAGACCCCGCCGGGCGACCCGAGTTCGCGGATCCGCCGCGCCGGAACGCCGGCGTAGACACCGTGGGAGGTGAGTCGTCCGCGGACCACCGCCCCGGCCGCCACCACGACGTCGTCCTCGATGACCGTGCCCGGCAGCACGACGGCCCGCCCGCCGATCCAGACACGCTCCCCGATGTCGACGGAACGTCCCGACGCGGTCCGGCTCCACGCGCCGTCGTCGCCGATCTCGTGGTGGCTCGTCATGATGAGCACCTGCATGCCGATGGCGGTGTCGGACCCGATCCGGACCGGCGCGACGGCCTCCACGGTGACGTTCCGGTTGAAGTACACGCCCCGACCGACGACCAGGTTCTTCGGGTGGCCCGTCAGCGAGAAGAGCGGCCCGGGGCTCGACGCCAGGTCGGCGCCCGCCAGAGCCGCGATCACCCGACGGAGGGCACGAGGCAGGAACGGCGAACCGAGGAGCAGCGTGAAGAGCGTGTACTCGCGTGCGTGGATCGCGTCGTCGCGCAGGCGTGAGCCGAACGTGGACGGGGATGCGGTGCGTGCGGACATGCCGCCTCCAGGTCTCGTGGGTGGACGTGTGCGACCTCGCACACAGCCGGAACGCTAGGTCGGGGCGCGCAGAGCGGACAATGCGAGTGCCGGGGCGTTGCGCGATTCTTGCGGTGTCCGTCCACGGGATCCCGCGCTGCTACCGTGCTCGCATGTCCTGGGGCCGACGGTACTTCGCGGCCCAGTCCGTCGCGGGAGCCCTCTGGTGGATCGCGGTGGGCACCGTCCCCGGCATCCGGTCGGCGACCCTCGGCTCGCTCGACCCCGTCCTCGTCGCGGTGTTCGACGTCCCGCTGTTCGTCGTCGCGTCGGCGCTCGCCGCGGCCGGCAGCCGAGCGGCCGCGGTGGTCACGACGGGGTGGACAACGCTGGTGATGGGTGCCCTGGCCGTCTGGGCGACCGGGACGACCGAGGCGGGGGCCGGTGTCCTCGTGATGATCGGCGCGACCGTCGGGTCCGCGCTCGCCCTGGCACTCGTCGTGCTCGGCCGGGTCCCCACCGAGTGGCTGAACTCCGGCCCGCTGCGGTTCCGCACCGCCGACCCCGACGCGGGGCGCCGCCGCCACGTCCTCGGTACCGTCCTGCAGATCACCGTGTTCTGGGGACTGTTCCTCGGGGTCCTGCCGCTCCTGATCAGCGCCGCCGAGCACCGCTGGCGACTCCACCCGACGACCCCCGACGGGATCGTGACCGCCGCCGCCGTCACCGGCGCCGTCACGCTCGTCGCCGCGAGCGCGCTCGGCATCGCGTCGGCGGCAGCGATGTCGACGCAGGGCGCCGGGACCCCGCTGCCGTCGGCGATGCCGAACCGACTGGTGATCGCCGGCCCCTACCGGTCCGTGCGCAACCCGATGGCGCTCGCCGGCATAACCCAGGGCGTCGCCGTCGGGCTCCTGTTCGGCTCGTGGATGGTCGTCGTCTACGCGCTCGCCGGGTCGATCGTCTGGAACTGCATCGTCCGTCCGCTCGAGGAGGCGGACCTCGACCACCGGTTCGGCGAGGACTTCCGACGCTACGCGGCGCGGGTCCGGTGCTGGATCCCCCGGTGGCCGGTCCCGGCGAGCGCCCCGGCGGTCGCGATCAGCCCGCCGCGCCGCTGATGTTGATCAGCCAGGTGACGCCGAAGCGGTCGGTGACCATGCCGAACGTGTCGCCCCACGGCGCCGTCGTGAGGGGTTCGATGACCGTCCGGGCACCGTCTGCGAGACCGTTCCAGTAGCGGGTGAGGGCGGCTTCGTCGTCACCGCTGAGCGAGACCGAGATGTTGCTGACGTCGGGCCCCTCCATGCCGGTCGGTGCGTCGGACGCCATGAGCAGCAGGCCGTTCTCGCCCTCGAGCTGTCCGTGCATGACCTTGTCGGCGTCCGCGGGGTCCTGCGCCGTGCCTGCCTCGCCGAAGGTGCTCATGGTGAGCTCGCCGCCGAAGACGCGGTGGTAGAAGTCGAGCGCGGCGCGGGCCTGGTCGCGGAAGCCGATGTACGGGTTGAGTCGGACGGTCATGGTGGACTCCTCGTGGGTGGTGTGCACGGGCGCCGTCGTCCGTGCCACGTCGATCGTCCCAGAGCCGAACCGGGTCCGGAAGGGCAGGATAGGGCGGTGGACCCCGACGACGCGTACGACGAGCACCTCCGCGACGAGATGCCGTGGACCGAGGTCGTCCGGACGCTCGAGGGTCTCGGCTGGACCCGGTGCGGCACCGGGGACTGGGCGGTCGCGTTCCGGTCCCCCTCCGGTCGACTCGCGGCGCGGATCAGTCCGTTCGACCCCGCCGGTCCGTACTCGGCGATGCTCTACCGTCGTGCGGCGCACACCGGGCAGGTGCCCGTGCTCGTCGACCACCGCGTGCTCGAGGGCGGGTCCGACCTGACCGTCATGGAGTACCTCGCGCCGGTGTCCGAGGCCGAGGGCGCGGCCTTCCACCGGTCGATCGACGCTCGCGAGCCCGCCGTGGCAGCGCTCGCGGGGCACATCCACGAGGTGCATGCCCGTGGTGCCCGGGAGCAGCCGTGGTGGGGTCCGCTCGACGACAACCCGGCGAACGTGATGCGCGGCTCCGACGGTCGCCTGGTCGTCGCCGACCTCTTCTACGCCGACGGGCCCTCGCTGTACGCCACGGTGCGTGCTGACCCCGACCGGATCGTCCGGGACTACCCGGAGCACCTGCGCCGGCACATGACGGAGCTCCCGCTGGCGAGTTCCGGGGGCTGGCCGGACGGCGATGCGGAGCGGATGCGCCAGGCGCTGGCAGCGGCAGACGCTCGAGCGGCAGCCGCACCCGCCAGGCGTCAGGATGCCCGACCCGGCCGGTGACCGTGGTCACGGCGTCCACCACGAGCCGGACCGCACCGTCCCTGCGCGCGCAGCTGGGGCGGTGACCGCGACCCGTCGACGGTCTGGAGGCGCGGTGCGGGCCCGAGCCGCGCCTCCCGTCCGACGCGGTGCGGGTCGAGAGCCGCGGCGCTCGCTGAGTGGCCATCAGGTTTTCATCCCTGCGGAGGATGCACCCGTGGTGTGACCGGAGCATGCTGACTGGTGTGTGGGGAGTCCGGTCGTCCGCGGCCGCGGTCGTGGGGGCCGCGGCCGCGACGCGCCGGGCCGTCTGATCGGCCCTTGCCGGAGCCGATGCGCCGTCAGCGGCGGAGCCCGCGCAGGCCGCTGCGGAGCTCGTCGACGAGGACCGCAGGCTGCTCGAGTGCCGCGAAGTGCCCACCACGTGATGCCTCGCCGTAGTGGACGAGGTCCGGGTAGGCGGCCTCGATCCACGTGCGCGGCAGCAGCGGTACGTCCTTCGGGAACACTGTCACGGCCACGGGGAGGTGCAGCACCGGTCCCGCCATGGTCGCGGCACGGTTCTCCCAGTAGATCCGGGCAGAGGACGCGCCGGAGTTCGTGAACCAGTACATCGAGATCGTGTCGAGGATGTCGTCGACGTCGATGGCCTGCTCGGCGAGGCCCTCGTTGTCGGTCTTCGACTGGAACTTCTCGTAGATCCACGCGGCTTGCCCCACCGGCGAGTCCGCGAGGGCGAACCCGGGCGTCTGTGGCTTCGTCCCCTGCAGGTGGTTCGATCCGCCGAGCGGTCCCGCGTAGCGCGCGAGGGTGTCGACAGCGTGCTGTTCCTCGGGGGTGCGCTCGTCCGGGATCGTCTCGGGGACGGCGTAGGGAGTGTTGAGGTGGATGCCGGCCAGTCCCTCCGGCCGCGCCGCCGCCAGAGCGGTCGTCACGACGGATCCCCAGTCCCCGCCGTGTGCCGCCCACCGGGTGTACCCGAGCCGGCTCATCAGCTCGGCCCACGCTGCGGCCGTGCGCTCGGCATCCCACCCCGTGCTCGTCGGCTTGCCGGAGAACCCGAATCCGGGCAGCGAGGGCACGACCACGTCGAAGGCGTCCGCGGGGTCGCCACCGTGCGACGCCGGGTCGGTGAGCGGACCGACGAGGTCGACGAAGTCCAGGACCGAGCCCGGCCAGCCGTGGCTCAGGATGAGCGGCATCGCGCCGGGTTCGGCGGATCGGACGTGCAGGAAGTGGATGTCGAGTCCGTCGATCTCGGTGCGGAACTGCGGGTAGCGGTTGAGTCGGGTCTGGAACCGCCGGAGGTCGTGGTCGTGCAGCCAGTGGTGCACGAGGGCCCGCAGGTTCTCCGATCGGACGCCCTGCGACCAGTCCGGAACGGTCTCCGGGTCGGGCCACCGGGTCCGGGCAAGGCGGGAGCGGAGGTCGTCGACGTCCACCTCTGGGACATCGACGCGGAAGGGTCGGACGGCGGTGCGAACGGTCATGGTCTGCGGTCCTCACGATGGATGCGCGGTAGTTCGTTGCACACTGTTGTGCAACGGACGCGGAAACCGTATCTCATTGCACAGCAGTGTGCAATGATGAGTGCATGTCTCCCGGATCCGCACGCGACCTCGCGATGGACGAGACGCGGAACCGGATCCTCGACGTCGCCCGCGAACTCCTCGGTCGGCGACCCGACGCTGGCATGGGCGAGGTCGCGCAAGCCGCCGGCGTCGTCCGCCGCACCGTGTACGGGCACTTCCCGGCACGCAGCGACCTCGTCCGGACGCTCGCCGAACGGGCAGGAGCGGAGATCGGCGAGATCCTCGAGCACGCCGACGTCGACGGGTCACCCGCCGACGCAGCGTGGGCGCGGTTCGTCACCGATCTCTGGCCGCTCGCCCACCGGTACCGAGTGCTGTTGGCGCTCCGTCGCGGACAGCAGGGCGATGAGATCCACGCCGTGCTCGGAGCCGTCGACCGCCGTGTCGCCGAACTCGTGCAGCGTGGTCAGGACGATGACGTGTTCGGACGGCACCTCCCGGCGATCACCCTGGGGCAGATCGCTTCGGCGACGGTCTTCACGATCGCCGACGAGCATCGGGTGACGACACCCGGTGCACCGGATGCTCCCGACGCACGAGCCGCTGTCACCACCAGCCTCCTCGTCCTCGGCGTCCCGGCAGCACGGGCGCTGGAACTCGGTCCCGTGTCGGCCTGACGAGGCGCCGATACTGAGCGGGTGGACAGGAACGGACAGCTCGCGCTGCGAACCCGTCGCCGAGCGGGAACGACAGCCGCACTCCCCGGTACTGTTCCCGTTCGTGAGTGTTCGTCGTCGTGCGTCCCGTGTCGTCTCGATCGGGGTCCTCGCGGCCCTCGCCGCCTCGCTGACCGGCTGCGGCGAGGGATCCGGGGTCGACAGCGACTACGCGAAGATCTGCCGCGACAACTCCACGCAGAAGCGCCTGCCCGACGACGACTGCAACAACCACGGCGGCCACGCCGGCTGGTACTACCTCCCGCTCAGCGGCAACCGAGCGACGAAGGTCCCGGCCGTCGGCGACGCCGTGTCCGGCGGGACGGCAAGCCTGCCGTCGGGCAAGACCGCGAAGTCCGGCATCTCCTCCCGCGGCAGCTCGGTGACGAAGGGTGGCTTCGGCGGCTCCGGCGAGCACGGCGGGTTCGGCGGCTGATGGAGCGCGTGGAGTTCACCGAGCGCCCCGACTGGCAGCGACGGATCCAGCAGACCGGCCTCATCTACTCGAGGTCCGTCCGCGAGGACGGCACCGCGGTCGAGTACTGGAACGACGGCGCCGCGTACGTGTTCACGCTCCCCGAGGTCGAGGCGCTCGAGCGGCAGACCGAGGAGCTGCACCGCATGTGCCTCGAGGCCGCCCGGTACCTGGCCTCCGGCGAGCTGGGCACCCTCGGGCTCACGCGTGACGGCTTCGACCTCGCCGCCTGGTCGCTCGAGCGGGGCGAACCGGACGTGTACGCCCGCTTCGACCTGGCCTACTCGGGCGACGGCTCCCCCGCGAAGATGCTCGAGTACAACGGCGACACCCCCACCGGACTCATCGAGGCCTCGGTCACGCAGTGGCACTGGCTGCAGGACCGGATCGCGGACGGGACCCTGCCCGCCGAGACGGACCAGTGGAACGGCATCCACGAGGCGATGGTGGCGCGGTGGCGCGCCCTGCTCCACGAGTCGCTCCGTGCCGAGGAGGGCGGTCGGCTCTTCGTCGCGCACTCCGACCTCGACACCGCGGGCGAGGACTGGAACACCGTCGCGTACATGCGGGACCTCGCCAGTGAGGCTGGCTGGGAGCACACCGGCATCGAGATGAAGGACATCGGGTGGCACGCCGTCGCCCGGCAGTTCGTCGGCAACGCCGAACCCGCGGGGTCCTCCCGGAGCGTCTTCACGCTGCCCGGCGACGAGGACGGCACGCAGTACCCGGTCATCCGGAACCTGTTCAAGCTGTACCCGTGGGAGGACCTCGTCTCCGGTGACGACCGCGCCCGTGGTGACCAGGAGTTCGGCGCGTTCCTCGTCAGCGACCGTGGGCGCCTCGGCCGCTGGTACGAGCCCGCGTGGAAGATGTTCCTGTCGAACAAGCTGCTGCTGGTCGCGCTCTGGCGCCTGTTCCCGGGCCACGAGAACCTGCTGCCGGCGTACGCCGACGGCCCGAACGGCATGACGGACTTCGTCGTGAAGCCGGTGTTCGGGCGCGAGGGCGACGGGATCGCCGTGCACCGCGCGGACGGCTCGGTGACGACGAACGGCTCGGAGTACCGCCGCGCCGGGACCGGCGGTGAGCGCGTCTGGCAGCAGTACCACGAGCTGCCCGACTTCCCCGGCTCCAGGGGGCACAACCACCCGGTGCTCGGCTCGTGGGTCGTGGACGGGGAGTCCTTCGGGGTCGGGATCCGTGAGTCGGACGGCCCCATCACCGACTACTGGTGCCGGTTCGCGCCGAATATCATCGCCGAGCCCTGAACGACGACGCGTCCTGAACGGGGCTGCCCCGTGTCCTGCCACGATGGACGGCATGACCTACACCGCGAGCGGCGACCGCTACGACACGATGACCTACCGCCGTACCGGGAACTCCGGCCTCGACCTGCCACTGCTCTCGCTCGGCTACTGGCACAACTTCGGCGACGACGTCCCGTTCGAGACGCAGCGCGCCGTCAGCCGCCGAGCCTTCGACCTCGGCATCACCCACCACGACCTCGCGAACAACTACGGCCCGCCCTACGGCGCCGCCGAGGTCAACTTCGGCCGCCTCATGCGCGAGGACTTCCGGCCGTACCGCGACGAGATGATCGTGTCGACGAAGGCCGGCTGGGACATGTGGCCCGGCCCGTACGGCCAGGGCGGCGGCTCGCGGAAGTACGTGCTCGCCTCCCTCGACCAGTCGCTGCAGCGCACGGGCCTCGACTACGTGGATGTCTTCTACTCGCACCGTCTCGACGCGTCCACCCCGCTCGAGGAGACGATGGGCGCCCTGCACACGGCAGTCCAGCAGGGCAAGGCGCTCTACGTCGGCATCTCGTCCTACGACGCCGAGCGCAGCCGTCAGGCCGCCGCGATCCTGCGTGACCTCGGGACCCCGCTCCTCATCCACCAGCCCTCCTACTCGATGCTGAACCGGTGGATCGAGACCGAGGGGCTGCTCGACGCCGCGAGCGAACTCGGCTTCGGCGTCATCGGGTTCACCGCGCTCGCGCAGGGACTGCTGACCGGCAAGTACCTCGACGGCGTCCCCGAGGACTCGCGTGCCGCCGCCGGAAAGTCCCTCGACGCGTCGAGCATCACGCCCGAGGTGGTCGGCCACCTCCGTGCCCTGAACGACGTCGCCGCCGCGCGCGGCCAGTCCCTCGCGCAGCTCGCGCTTGCCTGGGCGCTCCGCGACGAACGGGTCACGTCGCTCGTCATCGGCGCCTCGCGCGTCTCGCAGGTCGAGGACAACGTCGCCGCCCTCGCGAACACGTCCTTCACCGACGAGGAGCTCCGCACCATCGACGAGCACTCCGTCGGGATCGCGGACGTCGACCTGTGGGCCGGCGCGCGAGCGGGTCAGGTCTCCTGAGCGGAACCGTCACCAGGTGGCGGACGGGAGGCGCGGTGCGGGCTCGCACCGCGCCTCCCGTCCTGCAGGCGGTCGAGTCCACGGCAGGGAACAGCGCCTGCACACGTCGCCGCGTCCCGGTTGCGGCCCGCGGCCGCAGTCGTGCAGTCTCGACCCGTGAAGTTCCTGCGCAGCCAGATGACGCTCGACGAACAGATCCGTGACGATCGTCGCGGCATGCGGGTCGGCTGGGCCGGGGTCTGGTTCGGCGCGGGCCGGACGGCCACCCGGAGGACGAGCGGGCTCGCTCGGCTGACGGGCACTGAGCGGATCCGCCGTGTCGGGTGGGCCCTGCCGGGATCGAACCGACGACATCCACGGTGTAAACGTGGCGCTCTACCAGCTGAGCTAAAGGCCCTCGGGTCGAGTCTACGGGGTCCGACCCGGACCGGATGTTCAGCCCCACGCTTACTTTCGGCGAAATGAAGTCGTACCCTTAACACGTGCAGTCCGACCCCGTGATCGCAGTGATCGTCGACCTCGTCGACTCCCGCGCCCTCGTCGACCGCTCCGCGGCGCAGCACGACGTCGAGCGTGCCTTCGACGGTACCGCAGACGTCACCGCCCTCGACCCGCTCCGCGCGACCGTCGGCGACGAGTTCCAGGTGATCTACGCCACGCTGACCGACGCACTGGTCGCGACCACGGCCGCGATCCTCGCGCTCCCGCCGACCGTCGGGATCCGGTTCGGCATCGGACGCGGCACGGTGCGGACGATCGGCTCGGGCGCGGTCGGGCCGCTGCAGGACGGCCCCGGGTGGTGGTCCGCACGCGACGCCATCAACGAGACACACCGCCGCGAAGACGGCCGGACCGCGTTCCTGCGCGCCTGGTACCACGACGCCGACGATCGCCACGGGGCGACGGAGCGACTCGTGAACGCCTACTTCCTGAGCCGCGACCACGTCGTGTCGCGCCTGACGCCGCGCGCGCGTCGGATCGCCCTCGGGCTGGTCCAGGGCCGGACCCAGGCGCAGATCGCCGCCGACGAGGGCATCACCCCGTCGGCCGTGTCCCAGTCGGTGCAGAAGTCGGGCGTCGCCGCCCTGGTCGAGGGTCTGCGGGTCCTCGGGGACGGGGGCCGCTGATGCTCGCCGGCATCCTCCTCGCCCTCGTCGGGACGGCCGACCTCGTCCGTGCGCGGACCGGCAGCGACGCCGCACCCCGCCGTGTCCTGACGACGATCGTGGTGGCGCTGCTGTGGGTGGGGGTGACCGTCGTCGCCGTCGCCGGTCTCGGCGTCCAGGTCGGCGCGGTGCTCGCCGCCGTCGTGCTCGCCGCCCTGTGGGTCGCCACGACGACGCCGGTGCGACCGACCGACCCGCGGCCGTCGACGACACCGCGCCCGGTCTGGTGGCGCCGTTCGGGATCGTGGCCGTCGGTCCTGCTCGCGGTCGCGCTCGCCGTGCTGCTGGTGGCGGTCCCGTCCGCCGATCCCGCGGGGTTCGTCGTCGAGTGGCAGCGTGCCTCCGCCCCGGCGTTCGTCGCGGCGGTTCCGCTCGCCGCGATCGTCGGCGGCGTCGGAGCGGCACTGTTCCTGGTCGACTCGGCGAACGTCGTCGTCGCCCAGGCCCTCCCGCCGGGGCTCTCCCCCGACACCGTCGGCCGGACGGTCGAGGACGACCGGGGTCGACGCCTGTTCGCACGACGGCCCCGACGCGACGAGGGGGACGCCGGCGACGGCACGGTCCTCCTGCAGGGTGGCCGCATGATCGGTCCGATCGAGCGCCTGCTGCTCGCCGGCTTCGCACTGGTCGGGGCCTTCCCCGTCGTCGCGGCACTGATCGCCGCGAAGGGCATCGTCCGGTTCCCGGAGATCCGTCGTGAGACGACGGGGTACCAGGCCGAGTACTTCCTCATCGGCAGCCTCGTGAGCTGGGCGATGGCGTTCGCCGCGGCCGGCATGTGCTGGTTGCTCGCACAGGGCTGACGGACAGCGCCCAGGCGACGCACGGTGAGCGCACCGTCGCCGCCGGGTAGCGTCGTCCGCGTGAACGGAGTCGGAGTCCTCGACGAGGCCGGACGCCTGAGGCTGCTCGGTGCCGGCGCGACCGGTGCCGCGTTCGCCGTCGTGCTCGTCGTCCTCGTGGCGTCGTCGTGGACGGAGCCGACCCCGGCCCTCCTCGTCGGTCTCGGCGTCCCGGCGGCAGCGGTGGGCGTCGTGATCGCTGTCGTGCTGCAACTCCGCTCGTGGCGCGCCGAGGGCGGCTACGAACGGAGCGTCGTCGTCCGGAACTGGGTGCTCGACGGTGAGGTCCCCCCGACGGTGCCCGCCGCCGAGTGGATCCCCCTCGTGCAGGCCCAGGCCGAGCGCGAGGTCGCCGGCTGGGGCAAGATCGTGCTCTCGACGATCTGGATCCTGATGACCTGGTCGATGCGGGACCAGCACGGACCGGTCATCACGACGATGCTGATCCTGCTCTGGATCGGCCTCGGCACGTGGAGTGCGCTCTGGGTGATCCCACGCGCGCGGGCCGCGAAGCGACTGCTCCGGCACGGCGTCGCCGCGCCGACCTGATCCCCCGCGGGACCGGGCTGGGTACGCTCGCCCTCATGCAGAGTCGCACCCTCGGCCGCACCGGCCGCTCCGTGTCCGTCGTCGGCCTCGGCACCTGGCAGTTCGGCGGTGACTGGGGTCCCGTCACGGACGCCGACGCACACGCCGTCATGGACGCTTCCGTCGAGTCCGGCGTCACGCTGTTCGACACCGCCGACGTCTACGGCGACGGCCGCAGCGAGCAGCTCATCGGAGCCTGGCGCGCGGCCAACCCCGACGTCCCGCTGACGATCGCGACGAAGATGGGCCGACGCGTCGACCAGGTCCCGTCCAACTACGTCGCCGCGAACTTCCGCGAGTGGGTCGACCGCTCGCGCCGCAACCTGCAGCAGGACACGCTCGACCTCGTCCAGCTGCACTGCCCGCCGACCGAGGTCTTCTCCGACGACGCGGTGTACGACGCCCTCGACGCCCTCGTCGCCGACGGGTCCGTCGCCGCCTACGGCGTCAGCGTCGAGACCGCCGACCAGGCCCTCACCGCGATCGCCCGCCCCGGCGTCGCCACCGTCCAGATCATCCTCAACGCGTTCCGTCTCAAGCCACTCGACCGCGTGCTGCCGGCGGCTCGGGAGGCAGGGGTCGGCATCCTCGCGCGCGTCCCGCTGGCATCGGGGCTGCTGTCCGGCAAGTACACGGCCGACACGTCGTTCGCCGAGGGCGACCACCGCAACTACAACCGCCACGGCGAGGCGTTCGACCAGGGAGAGACCTTCAGCGGCGTCGACTTCGAGGACGGTGTGCGCGCGGCACAGGTCTTCGCGGCGTCGTTGCCCGACGCCGTGTCGGTCCCGCAGGCCGCGCTCGCCTGGGTCATCGCCCAGGACGGCGTCACCGCGGCGATCCCCGGCGCCCGGAATCCCGAGCAGGCCCGGTCGAACGCCGACGCAGGATCCCTCCCCGAGGTGCCGGGACTCGACGAGACCGTCCGCGAGCTGTACGACGAGTGGTTCCGCGCCGCCGTGCACGACCGGTGGTGAAGCCGGCCGCCGTCGGCGCAGCGCTGGCCGCGCTCACGGTCGTGGCGCTCGTCGCCGGCGGGACCACTGCGGCGGCGGGCACCTCGCGGTCCGCTCCCCCGTGGCCGGCACCGACCGCCCTCGCCGCGCGCGCCGACGACGCAGGGCTCCGGAACGTCTGGGGTGAACGACTCGCCGAGCACGTCCACACGCACCTGACCGTCCTCGACGGCGACGTCCCCGTGACGGTTCCCGCGAACGTCGGCCACTCGGACGCCCGACGGTTCGCGGCGCAACTGCACACCCACGACACGTCGGGCATCCTGCACGTCGAGTCGCCCACCCGGCAGACCTTCACGCTCGGGCAGTTCTTCGACGAGTGGGGCGTCTCACTCGGCCCCGCGCACGTCGGTGGTCTCCGTGGCGAGCTCACGGTGTGGGTCGACGGCCGGAGGTTCATCGGCGACCCCCGGTCCATCGCACTGACGAACCGCCGCGAGATCGTGCTCGACATCACGACCATCGGCGAGGTCCCGCACCGTCCGGCGCCCTTCGACTGGCCACCCCAGTACCGCTGACCCGCCCGCCCGGCCACACCCGCGCGCCCGGAGCGCCGTAGTGTGCGAGGTTCCGTGGACCGTGCGACCCGCGTTGCCTCCCACCGTGGTCGGGACCTCGCACACTTCGACCAGGGCACCGGCGCGCCGGCGCCGGTCACGCCTCCTTCGGGGCGGTCCACCCCAGGTCGAGGTCCCACCCGTCCACCGCGCCCGCCGGCAGCTGCCAGACGTACTCGTTCTTGAGCTTGCGTCCGTCGTCGCGGAACGGTCCGGTCCGGTACGGGTAGAAGGCCACCGTCGGCAGGGTGCCCGGCGGTGCCGTCCGGATCGCGTTCGAGAAGTCCCGGTTCAACCGCCGCAGCTCGGTGACGACCGCGGGACGAGCCTCCTCCGCGTCGAACCCTGCCGCGCCGGACGCGAGCTGGAACGCGATGTGCAGCTGCCGGTCGCCCCGGTCGTCCTCGTAGCTGATGAGCCGGTGGTTCTCGACCGCCTCGAGCAGGGTCGGGTCGCCGTAGACCACGTCGCGCACGACGTCCGGCGCGACGACGGCCCCGTTGTAGTCGACGGACAGGTCGGAGCGCCCGTAGTGGAACAGCAGCGGCAGGTCGAGCTCGGCGGCGTCGGCGAGTTCGTCGAACCCGTGCTCTCGCAGGGTCCGGCGCACCGAGCGCATCCGCAGGACGTGCCCGCGGTCGTGGATGTTGTAGCGGATGCGGGGGCTGATGTTCTCGGACCGGGCGATGGTCACCACGAGCTCCCCGAGCACGTTCGTCTCGATGAGGTACCCGAACGGGTTGAACTGGAACACCATCGGCAGCACGCCGTACTCGGCCTGCTTCGTGAGCGCCGCCGAGAGCTCGGGCGACCCCGCGATCGCCCGTCGCAGCTGCACGCTGAACGGCGTCTCGATGCCGAGGTTGATCTCGAGGTCGCTCGCCCCGTACGAGCCGAGTACGGCCTGGGCGTACTGCTCGATGTGCGCACGCATGTTCTCACTGATGCCCTCACCGCCGAACGCCGCGACGATCGTGTAGGCGCTCCAGTCGAGCCGGTCGTCCTCGAACAGCGCCTTGAGGAACGGCGGGTAGCTGCAGATGATGTACGTGAAGTCCGGGCCGAACTCGCGCATCGTCTGCACGATCTTGTCGCGGTCGGGGCCGATCGACTTGATCATCGACGACTCGGTGAGGGACGCCGTGACGTTCATGCCGGTGGCCCAGGCGCCGAGCGAGAACGCGTTGAGGACGAACGGCTGCTTCGGCAGGTCCTTCGCGGTGCGCGAGAAGCCGAGCTGCAGCAACTGCCTGGTCGCCTGCCGTTCGTCGGGGCCGCGCACCCAGCTCGTCGGCGTGCCGCTCGACCCGCTCGACTCGTCGACGACGACCCCGCGTCGTGGCAGTCGACCGTCGACGCAGCGCTCCGGGATGCTCCAGCGCTTGACGTAGGAGTCCTTGTCCATCTCCGGCAGCCCCGACAGCGCTGCGGCGATCCCGTCACGCGTGTCGAGTCGGAAGGGCCGGGAGGCGCGTCCCGCCTCCGCCAGGAACGCCCGGTACGCAGGCACCCGCTTCGCAGCGCGCTCGGCCGTCCGCCACGCCCGCCAGCGACCGAGGGTCCAGCGCAGCGGCTCGATGCCCGGCGTGAGCAGGAGCTTGTGCGTGCCGACGCGCGGCATGAACAGCGCCACGACCGTCTCGACGACCCAGACCACCGAGAACACCGCTGCGCGCTTCACCGGGCACCTCCGACGGTCATCGCCGCCGCGGGTCGACGATGCGCCAGCGGCGGCGGCGCACTGTGGCCGAAGCGGAAGAGCATCCAGGCCATCCGACCGTCGGACTCGTCGACGCCGGCACGCTCGACGAACGCGGCGTGGGATCGAGGGTTCGTGATGACGGTGCCGAACGGGTGCAGGGCGACGCCCCGCGCCGTGAGCTCGAGCCAGATCCGCATGAAGGTGCGGCCCGCCTCGACGTACTCCGCCGGCGACGAGAACGGTCCCTCGAGCCATCCGAGCTGCCGCACGCCGCGCATCGTCGACAGGTACACCCGCTTGAACAGCCCACCGACGCCGGGCGCCTCCCAGAGCCCGCGGTGCTCCATCGCGAATCGCAGCACCGGGCCGGGCATCAGCATGGTCTCGGCCGACAGTCCGTCACCCGACTCCGCCGCCTGCCGCTTCGAGAAGCGCAGCCAGTGCAGGATCTCGTCGTGCACGGCGTCGTGCTGCAGGTCGTCGAACAGGGTCTCCTGGTTGACGCGGACGATCTCGTCGACCGTCGCCCGGTCGGCAGTGGTGCGGAAGCGCTGGCCCGCGGCCGCGGCGATGGCGGACGCGGCCTCGATGGCGGACCCGTCCACCAGGGTCGCGTCGTAGGGCCTGCGCGAGGTGCGCCGTGCGAGGAACCGGGCCAGCGCCTCCCGGTCGTCCGCCGTGACCCCGCGCGGACGCAACGTGACCGTGCCCAGCAGGTGCAGGTGGTCGTCTTCGGCGTCGGCGAGCCGTCCGAAGTCCATCTCGGCGTGGTCCAGCCGCTCCTGCACGGTGAAGCCGTGCGCCCGGGCGACGACATCGAGCCCGGCCAGGAACACCCCGGCACAGACGTGCCCGAACGGGATGCCGAACGACTCGGCCGGCAACCCCCTGCGCAGGTCGTAGAACACGGTCGCGGTGCGGTCATCCTCGACGCGCACGACGATCGGTTGCGAGTTGTGCGGCGACGGGTAGTGCCGCGCGTCCTCGATGATGCCCGTCCACGGTGATGCCATCGGTCCCCCTCGGTGGTCTCTGGCGTCGATCATACGAACGCTCGCTGACGCGCATGCCCCGCGGGGAATGCAGCGCGCCCCCGCCCCGCGTAGGCTCGGCCCGTGACCACGATCCGGACCGGCACCGACCTCGCCGCCGTCGAGGACGTGATCGCCGGCATCACCGCACACGGCGAGCGCTACCTCGCCCGGGTCTTCACCCCGCAGGAGCGCGCCGACGCCGGGGACGATCCGGAACGCCTCGCAGCCCGGTTCGCCGGCAAGGAAGCCGTGTTGAAGCTGCTCCGCCCGGAGCGCTCGGACGCCGTCCCGCTGACCGACGTCGCCGTCGTGCTCGACGCCGCGGGTGCCCCCGTCATCGAGCTGAGCGGTCGTGCGGCCGAACTCGCCGAGGCCGCCGGGTGCACGACGATCGCGGTCTCCCTGTCCCACGAACGGGGACTGGCGATCGCCACCGCGGTCGCGCTCTCCGACCGCTGATCGCGGACCCTGGACCGGTCCCTGTCAAGACCCTCAGGTCCGGCGCGGCACGTGCGGTTTCACGCACCCGCACGGCGGCTTTCCGGGCCGCGGACCTCCCTATGGTGGCCAGCATGCACCAGGACCCGACCTCCGCAGCACCCGCAGTCGCCCTCGTCGCCCCGACGACCGAACAGGCCGTCCGGCGCGCCCTCGCCGACCACGGGCGGCTCGCCGTCGACGCCATGGACGTCGCATCGATCGCCGACCTCTACGCCCTCGGCCTGACCTCGCACGCGACCGTGAACGTCATGCTCGCCGTCGAGAACGAACTCGACGTGGAGTTCCCCGACGCTGCGCTGCACCGATCGACCTTCGCCACCATCGAGTCCATCGCCGCGGCAGCGGAGACGGCGGCGTGATCACCGAGGAGCGTCCGAGCAGCACCGCGACGGCCACCGACCGGTTCGCCGAGCGCACCGCTCTGGTCGTCGACATCGCCGCGCGGTTCGCCGACGAGGTCGACCGCGACGCCCGTCCCCCGCGTGAGGCGATCGCCGCGATGAAGGAGCACGGTCTCCTCGCCGCGGCGGTGCCCGTGGAGCTCGGCGGCGAGGGTGCCACCCTCGCCGAGCTCTCCGTCATCGCGACCGAGCTCGGACGGGCGTGCGCCGCGACCGCCATGGTGTTCGCGATGCACCACGGCCAGGCCATGGCGCTCTGGCGGCACGGCGGCGTGGCGCTCGGCGTCACCGCACTGATCGGTGCCGTCCGTGACGGTGCCCTCGTCGCCTCCTCCACCACCGAGCGCGGCATCGGCGGCGACGCCCGTCGGAGCACCTGCGCCATCGAACCCGACGCCGCCGGGCGCATCCGTCTCCGCAAGGACGCGCCGGTGATCTCGTACGCGACCGAGGCGGACGCCATCCTCGTCACCGCCCGGCGGGACCTCGACGCGCCGGCGTCCGACCAGCGGCTCGTCATCGCGCTGCCCGCCGAGACCACGCTCACGCAGACCTCGACCTGGGACACGCTCGGGCTCCGGGGCACGTGCAGCAACGGTTGGCTGCTCGACACCGAGACGCACGAGGACCGGGTCCTCCGCGACGACTACGCCACGATCTCCGCCCGAACCGTCCTGCCGGTGTCGCACGTGCTCTGGGCGTCGGTGTGGCTCGGCATCGCCGCGGACGCCGCCGACCGGGCCCGCCGAGCCGTCCGCAAGCAGGCCCGGGCGACTGTCGGGCAGACACCGCCCGGGGCCCTGCGGCTCGCCGAACTGCTCGTCGACCTGCAGGCCGTGGCGGACGCGGTCCGGCACGCTGCAGCGCGGTTCGACCAGGTGGCCGACGACCCCGAGGTGCTCGAGTCGACCGCGTACGCGCTGGCCGCGAACGCCCTGAAGATCGGGTCCTCGGAACGGGTCACCGACCTCGTCACCAAGGCCCTGCGGATCGTCGGCATCGCCGGGTTCGCCGCCACCGGGGAGCTCAGCATCGCCCGACACCTCCGAGACGCCCACGGGGCCGCCGTGATGGTGAGCAACGACCGTCTCCTGCAGAACGACGCCGCACTGGCACTCATGACCGGAGCCATCCTGTGACCATCACCGAACCGACCACCGTCCCTTCGGACCTCGATGCCGCCCGCGCCGACCTCCGGGCGCGACTCCTCGGCGACGGGGTCCTCATCGACCTCGGCTCGCCCGGCCTGTACGGCCGGACCGGCGTCTTCGAGCGCGTCTACACGTCCGTCGACGCCGCCGCGGTCCGGAGCCAGCGGGACCTGCACGCCGAGGTCCTGCGCTTCCCCCCGGTGGAGCCCCTCGCGTCGTTCGAGCGCACCGACTACATCGCGTCCTTCCCGGACCTCGCCGCGTCGATCTCCGGCTTCACCGGTGACGACCGCACGCACCGGGCACTGCTCGCCGCCCGCGAGCGCGGTGAGCGCTGGGAGACCTTCCTCGAGCCGGCGGACCTCATGCTCACGCCGGCCGTGTGCCACCCGGTGTACGGCCTCGTCGGGGACACCGTCCCGCAGGAGGGCCGGTTCTTCGACATCGTCGGCGACTCGTTCCGCCGCGAGCCCTCGCTCGACCCGATGCGGCTGCAGGCCTTCCACATGCACGAGTTCGTGCACGTGGGCACACCCGCGTCCGCGAAGGAGCACCGTGACGGCCGGATCCCGGTGATGCGCGCCCTGCTCGAGTCGTTCGGTCTCGAGATCGACGTCGTGCCCGCGAACGACCCGTTCTTCGGACGCGTCGGGCAGATCCTCGCCCGCAACCAGGTCGAGCAGGCGCTCAAGTTCGAGTTCGTCACGCCCGTCTACGGCCCGGACCACGCAGCGACCGCGATCAGCTCGGCGAACCTGCACGAGGACCACTTCGGCACCTCGTTCGGCATCGGCACCGCCGACGGCGCGGTCGCCCACAGCGCCTGCATCGCCTTCGGCCTGGAGCGGATCACGATCGCCCTGTTCGCCGCCCACGGCACCGACCCCGACGCGTGGCCGGCTCCGGTCCGCTCGGCCCTGGCCCTGTGAGCACGCACCACGGCTGGACGGGTCGTCCGGCCCTCCGCGTCGCCGTCCAGCTCCCCGTCGCGGCGCGCGCCGGCATCGTGATCTGTCCGCCGCTCGGGCAGGAGGGCGTGATCGCGTACCGCACCCTCCGCCTGTTGGCGGACCGACTGGAGGCGCGGGGCGTGGCCTCGGTGCGCTACGACCCGTCCGGACGTGGAGACTCCGCCCCCGACGGCGACCCCGACGCGCAGGTCCGGTCCGCTCGTCGCGCCGCCGCGCTGCTGCGCGACGCCGGGGTGGAGCAGATCGCGTTCGTCGGACTGGCGTCCGCGGCCCCGGTCGCCGCCGCTGCCGCGACCGACGGGGACGGACTGGTCCTCTGGGACGCGCCCGCCTCCGGACGGGCCTGGCTCCGCAAGCAGCGAGCACTGGCCACGATCACGGTCGGTACCGACCGCGTCGTCGACGGCGTCGAGAGCCTCGTCGGCCTCGACGTCGACGCGGCCGAGGCATCGGCACTCGCAGCCCTCGCCTACTGCAAGCGCACCGGACCCACCGTCGCGCTCGTCCGTCCGGGCACCCGTGCTCCCGCCGCCCTGGGCGAGGTGCCGACGACCGAGGTCACCGGGAGCGCCGAGCTCCTCGACGGCACGAGCATGGTCGCCCGGATCCCGGGGTCCGCCGTCGACACGGTCGTCGCGTGGACCGATGCCTGGGCGCCGACCGTGGCCGTGCCGATCGTGCCACCGGCGCTCGACGAGGTCCTCGACGTGGACGCCCGAACGTCGGAGCGGATCGTCCGGATGGGTCCGGAGCGGCTGTTCGCGATCGAGACCGTCGCCTCCGGCCAGCAGGAGGACGCCCCGGTCGTCGTGCTGCACAACGGCGCCGCCGAGCACCACGTCGGTGCCGCCGACTACCAGGTCGCCCTCGCACGGACCCTGGCCCGCGACGGCGCCCGCGTGGTCCGGGTCGACCGCAGCGGAACCGGCGAGAGCTCCGCGGTCCACGAGGACGAGCGGTCACCGATGTTCGCGCAGGAGTGGATCGACGACCAGCAGGCCGTGGTCGAGACGCTCGCCGTGGACGCTCGGCGACTCGTGCTCGTCGGCATGTGCGCCGGTGCGTGGCTCGCGGGACGATCGGCGGACTCCGCACCGCGCATGGTCCTCGAGATCAGTCCGAACGACTACCGCCGCCACCCCGCCGCGGTGGGCGCCTACGCCGACGCCCTCCGTGCGATCGACGAGCCGTCGCCGCTGCGCCTGGTGCTCCGCCGCTGGTGGAACGCCGTCGTGCCGGAGTGGCTCCGTGACCGCGTGGCGCGGCGCGACCGGGTCGGCGGGGTCGTCGGACACGTCCGTCCCCTCGTCGAGCACGGCACCGACGTCGTCCTCATCGCTTCGCCCGTGGACGTCGAGCTGTTCGACCGGCTCGGCGGGCAGCGCGCGCTCCGGCGGTGGGGTACCCGGGGCCGGACCGGAAGCGTGGAACTCGTGCAGGTCCCGGACGGCGACCACTCGTTGTTCTCCCCGGTGATGCGGCAGGCCGTGCTCACCGAGGTGCGGTCACGCGTCGCCGCGACGTTCCCGGTGCACGCCTGAGGACGACGACGGTGCGGAGCGGACGAGGTCGAGCGCGCCCGCCACCGCCGTCGGGTGCTCGACGTGGGCGAAGTGACCGCAGTCGTCGAGCAGCACCGTCCGGACGTCGGGCAGCAGGGCACCCAGCGCCGCGAGGTCGGACACCCGGGCGAACACGTCGTCACGCCCGGCGATCGCCGTGACCGGGCACGTCACACAACGCCAGCGGTCCAGGTCGTAGGCGGCCGCGGCTCGGGCTGCACCGGTGAACCCGGCAGGCCGGAGCTCGTCGACGAACGCCTCGAGCACGCTCGGGTCGAGCCGACGCACGTGGGCGAAGACGGGGGCGGCGAGGACGGGCAGCACCCCGATCGCGTGCAGCCCGCGCAACAGCGGCAGTGCGGCCGCGCCGGTGATCGCGAGGCCCGCGCGCAGCAGTGTGAACGCGGGGAGCGTGCGGAGTCCGCGCACCGGGTGCCGTGCGGCCCCCGCCGTCGCCACGGTCGTCCCGGAGACGAGCGCGACGGAGCGTACGCGTCGGGGTGTCACCACGGCCAGGTGCATGCCCACGAACGCGCCCATGGAGTGTCCGACGACGTCGACGTCCGGGACCCCGAGGGCGTCGAGCACCGCGATCAGCACCGCCGCCGCCTGGTCGACGTCGAGCAGTCCGACGGGTGCGGGCGACGCTCCCCAGCCCGGCAGGTCGACGAGCACGAGACCGCGGTCGTCGATGCCGCCCGCCGCGGCGAGCAGCGGGGTCCACGTGGTCCACGACCCGGCGACCCCGTGCAGCAGGAGCACGGCGGCACGACCCGGCCGGTGGTGCACGACGACCGGGCCCACCTCGGTCGGGACGACCGTGCGCCGCAGGCCCCACCGGTCGCCGTCGGCAGTGACGGGGAACGGCGCGTACGACGCTCGGGTGACCACCTGTCCGGGTGGTCGGTCGTCGACGGCGTGCACCGTGCCTCCAGTCCGCGACGCGTCGCGCGTCGCCTCAGGAGGTGTTCGGAACGCTAGCCGACGGGGACTGGTGCCGTGCAGGCGGCCAGTCGGTCGAGTGCTGCCTTGTACTCGGTCACGTCACGGGCGACGCCCGGCTCGGAGATGATCGAGGCCTTGATGCGGCCCTGCACGTCGATGACGAAGGTCGCGCGGGTGGCGAAGCCCTTCTTGTCGAGGAACACGCCGTACTCCTTCGAGACGGCGCCGTGCGGCCAGAAGTCCGCGAGGAGCTCGAAGTCGTAGCCGTTCGACTCGGCGAAGGAGCGGAGGGTCGCCTTCGAGTCGACGGAGATGCCGACGAGCTCGACGCGCTGGTCCTGGAACATCGCGATGTTGTCCTGGAGGGCGCAGAGCTCGTTCGTGCACGTCGACGAGAACGCGAGCGGGAAGAAGACCAGCGCGACCGGGCGGACGCCACGGAAGTCGCTGAGGCGGACGTGCTCCCCGAACTGGTTCGGGAGTTCGAAGTCCGGCGCGAGTGAGCCGATCTCCAGTGCCATCAGTGTGTTGCTTCTTCCTCGGGCGTGGGGTGTGCCCGGTGTCCTCGCGCACGCACGGGTCGCGTGTGCACGATCGGCAATCGTACGCCGACGTCACCCGAATGCAAGCACCTGTCCACCCACACGTCACCATCAGCCTCCGGGTCGGTGCGGGGGCCTAGAGTGGTCGGGGCCCCATCCGGTCGTGACCCGACCAACCGGTGGCCCGCCATGTCCACCACCACGAGAACGAACGAGGTCAAGGGTGACGGTGAACGACCAGGACCCGTACAGCCACGGCAGCAGCGACCAGGATCCGGAGGAGACCGCCGAGTGGCGTGAGTCCCTCGACGGACTGGTGCAGACCCACGGCCACCAGCGTGGCCGCGAGATCATGCTGAGCCTGCTCAAGCGGTCCAAGGAACTGCACCTCGGTGTGCCGATGGTCCCGACCACGGACTACGTGAACACCATCGCGCCGGAGAACGAGCCCGAGTTCCCCGGCGACGAGGAGCTCGAGCGCCGCTACCGCCGGTGGATCCGGTGGAACGCCGCGATCACCGTGCACCGCGCGCAGCGTCCCGGCATCGCGGTCGGCGGCCACATCTCGACCTACGCGTCGAGCGCCGCCATGTACGAGGTCGGCTACAACCACTTCTTCCGTGCGCAGGACCACCCGTCCGGTGGCGACCAGGTCTTCTTCCAGGGGCACGCGTCCCCCGGCATGTACGCCCGCGCGTACATGGAAGGGCGCCTCGGCGAGGACCAGCTCGACGGCTTCCGGCAGGAGAAGTCCCACGCCGGCGGCGGGCTCTCGTCCTACCCGCACCCGCGGCTCATGCCGCACTTCTGGCAGTTCCCGACCGTGTCGATGGGCATCGGCCCGATCAACGCGATCTACCAGGCGCAGCAGGCGAAGTACCTCTCCAACCGCGGCATCAAGGACGCCTCCGACCAGCAGGTCTGGGCGTTCCTCGGCGACGGCGAGATGGACGAGGTCGAGTCGCGCGGACAGCTCCAGGTCGCCGCGAACGACGGCCTGGACAACCTGAACTTCGTGATCAACTGCAACCTGCAGCGTCTCGACGGTCCGGTGCGCGGCAACGGCAAGATCATCCAGGAGCTCGAGGCGTTCTTCCGCGGTGCCGGCTGGAACGTCATCAAGGTCGTCTGGGGCCGCGAGTGGGACGACCTGCTCGCCCGCGACACCGAGGGCGCGCTCCTCAACCTGATGAACCAGACGCCGGACGGCGACTACCAGACGTACAAGGCCGAGAACGGCGCGTACGTCCGCGAGAACTTCTTCGGGCGTGACCCGAAGGCGCTCGAACTGGTCAAGGACTACACGGACGACCAGATCTGGAACCTCAAGCGCGGTGGGCACGACTACCGCAAGGTCTACGCCGCGTTCAAGGCGGCGACCGAGCACAAGGGCCAGCCGACCGTCATCCTCGCGAAGACGGTCAAGGGCTACGGCCTCGGCCCGAGCTTCGAGGGCCGCAACGCGACCCACCAGATGAAGAAGCTCACGCTCGACAACCTCAAGCAGTTCCGCGACGAGATGCGCATCCCGATCACGGACGCCCAGCTCGAGGAGAACCCGTACACGCCGCCGTACTACCACCCCGGCAACGACGACGAGGCGATCCAGTACATGCACGAGCGCCGGCGCGAGCTCGGCGGGTACGTGCCGGAGCGTCGCACCAAGTACACGTCGATCACCCTCCCCGAGGACTCGAAGTACCAGGTCGTCAAGAAGGGTTCCGGCAAGCAGGAGATCGCCACCACCATGGCGTTCGCCCGTCTACTGAAGGACCTGCTCCGCTCCCCCGACTTCGGCGACCGCGTCGTGCCGATCATCCCCGACGAGGCACGCACGTTCGGCATGGACGCGTACTTCCCGACGGCGAAGATCTACAACCCGAACGGCCAGCACTACACGTCGGTCGACCGTGAGCTCCTCCTCGCCTACAAGGAGAGCCCGCAGGGACAGATCATCCACGTCGGCATCAACGAGGCGGGTGCCCTCGCGGCGTTCACCGCGGTCGGCACCTCGTACTCGACGCAGGGCGAGCCGCTCATCCCGGTCTACGTCTTCTACTCGATGTTCGGGTTCCAGCGCACCGGTGACGCCATCTGGGCCGCCGGCGACCAGATGACCCGTGGCTTCATGATCGGCGCCACCGCCGGTCGCACGACGCTCACGGGCGAGGGCCTGCAGCACGCCGACGGACACTCGCTGCTCCTCGCGACGACCAACCCGGCCGTCGTGTCCTACGACCCCGCGTACGGCTACGAGATCGGCCACATCGTCCAGGCCGGTCTCGACCGGATGTACGGCACGAACGAGGACGGCTCGCCGAAGCACGCCGACCCGAACGTCATGTACTACCTGACGGTCTACAACGAGCCGATCGTCCAGCCGGCCGAGCCCGAGGGCGTGGACGTCGAGGGCATCGTCAAGGGCATGTACCTCCTCAACCGGAGCGAGCACGACGGCCCGAAGGCCCAGCTGCTCGCGTCGGGCGTCGCCGTCCCGTGGATCCTCGAGGCGCAGCAGCTCCTCGCCGAGGACTGGGGCGTGTCGGCCGACGTCTGGAGCGTCACGAGCTGGGGCGAGCTGTACCGCGACGGTCTCGACGCGGAGCAGCACGCCTTCCTCAACCCGAACGAGGCACCGCGCACCCCGTACGTGACCGAGCGGCTGCTCGGCACCGAGGGTCCGGTCGTCGCGGTGAGCGACTTCATGCACGCCGTGCAGGAGCAGATCCGTCCGTTCGTCCCGACCGACTACGCCACGCTCGGTGCCGACGGCTTCGGCTTCTCGGACACCCGACCTGCAGCGCGCCGCTTCTTCCACATCGACGGCCCCTCGGTCGTCGTGCGGACGCTGCAGCAGCTCGCGAAGCAGGGCAAGGTCGACGGCGCGCTCGTCCAGCAGGCGATCGACAAGTACCGCCTGCACGACGTGACCGCTGGCACCACGGGCAGCGCGGGCGGCGAGAGCTGATCTGCCGGTGACGACGGTCCGACCGGACTCCGAGAGCCAGGAGAGCGCGCGCGAGCGAGCGCTCTCCTGGCTCCGTCAGGTGTCCGGGGAACTCTCCACGGCCACGATCAAGCGACTCGAGGACACCCTCCCCTGGTACAGCGAGATGCCTCCGGGCCGACGCTCCGCCGTGGGGCTCGTGGCCCAGGCGGGCATCACCTCGTTCATCAGCTGGCTCGAGGGCACCGCGTCGACCCCGTGGATCGCCGCGGCGGACGTCTTCGGCTCCGCGCCGCGGGAACTCCTCCGTTCGGTGAGCCTGCAGCAGACGCTCCAGCTCATCCGGGTCGTGGTCACCGTGGTCGAGGAACGCGCCAAGGACGACGAGATGCTGCAGGAGGCGATCCTCAAGTACTCGCGGGACATCGCCTTCGCCGCCGCCGACGTCTACGCCCGCGCGGCCGAGGCCCGTGGGCTGTGGGACGCCCGTCTCGAGGCCCTCGTGGTCGACTCGATCCTGTCGGGCGAGTACGACGACGAACTCCCGTCGCGCATCGCGGCGCTCGGCTGGCACGGCCACGGCGAGGTCGCGGTCCTGGTCGGCAACGCGCCGAAGCAGCTCGAGGTCGACCAGATCCGGCGCACCGCCCGGCACATGGACGCCGACGTGCTCATCGGCGTGCAGGGCTCCCGCCTCGTCGTGGTGATCGGCCGCGCCACGCCGCGCGACGACGTGCCCGAGGGCGAGGAGCCGGTGTCCTTCACCGCCATCGCCCAGGCGCTCGAAGCCTCGTTCGGCGAGGGACATCTCGTGCTCGGCAACGAGGTCCCCGGTGTGGTGGATGCGTCCACCAGCGCGAAGGGCGCCCTCGCCGGGTTCGCGGTCGCACGGGCCTGGCGCGGCGCCCCGCGTCCGGCGCTGGCCGACGACCTGCTTCCGGAGCGCGCCCTCGCGGGCGACCCCCTGGCCCGCTCCGCGCTCGTGCAGCGGATCTACGTACCGCTCAAGGACCAGTCGACGGAACTGCTCCAGACGCTCTGGTGCTACCTCGACACCGGCCGGTCGCTCGAGGCGACGGCGCGCGAGCTGTTCGTCCACCCGAACACCGTGCGCTACCGGCTCCGCCGCGTCGCCGACATCATCGGATGGGACGCCACGCACGCCCGCGACGCCCTCATCGTGCAGTCGGCGCTCATCCTCGGCGCGATGTCCGAGTCGACCGCCGGACGACGCCGCATGCCGCATCGCCGGTGAGCGCCGCCACATGCCGCATCGTCGCTAGGAAATGCACAATGTCGAGCGGTCATCGCTGTCGGAAGCCCACACGGGCGGGGCGCGCGCAGACAGGCAGGATTGTCCGGTGATCGTCGTCGTCGCGCCCGGACAGGGCTCCCAGACCCCCGGCTTCCTCGCCCCTTGGCTCGAGGACGCCGCCGTCCGTGACCGCGTCGGGGCGTGGTCCGAGGCGATCGGCGTCGACCTCGTCGCCCACGGCACGGAGTCCGACGCCGAGACCATCAAGGACACCGCGCTCGCGCAGCCGCTCATCGTCGCCGCGGGGCTCATCACGGCCGACGCGCTCCTCGCGGACGGTCGCCGCGCCCTCGTGGGCGGGGTCGCCGGACACTCGGTCGGCGAGTTCACCGCCGCCGGCGTCGCGGGCGTCCTCGCCCCGACCGACGCCCTCACCCTCGTCGCCGAGCGCGGCCGGGCGATGGCCGATGCCGCTGCGCTCGAGCCGACCTCGATGGCCGCCGTCCTCGGTGGGGACGCCGAGGAAGTCGCCGCAGCGCTCGAGGCGAACGGCCTCGTCCCCGCGAACCACAACGGCGGCGGTCAGACGGTCGTCGCCGGCCCGGCCGCCGCGATCGCAGCCCTGGCAGCCGACCCGCCCGCCAAGGCACGGGTGGTCCCCCTCGCCGTGGCCGGTGCGTTCCACACCCGGTACATGGCGCCCGCCGTCGAGCGCGTCGCCCCGGTCGCCGCCGCAGCGACCGTGCACGACCCGTCGCTGCCGATCTGGACGAACGCCGACGGTTCCCGCGTGGAGGACGGCCGTCGCTTCGTCGACCTCATGGTCCAGCAGATCCAGAGCCCCGTGCACTGGGACGCCGTGATGGAGTCCTTCGCGGCCGCCGGTGTCACGGGCATCATCGAACTCGCACCCGCCGGTGCCCTCGTCGGCCTGGCGAAGCGCGCTCTGCGTGGAACGCCGACCGTCGCGATCAAGACCCCCGACGACCTGCCCGCAGCGATCGACCTGCTGCAGAGCGCGGGCCAGGAAGCAGACGCAACCGCATGACCGACGCCCCCATCCCGACCACCGCGACCGAGGGGACGGAGCCGACCCGCGCCTCCCGTCCGCTGCTGCAGCAGCGTCGCGGCCACGAGTTCACCCGCATCCTCGCCTTCGGTGCCGCGCGCGGTGAGAACGCCGTGCCGAACGACGACCTCGTCGGGCCGATCGACTCCTCCGACGAGTGGATCCGGCAGCGCACCGGGATCATCACGCGCATGCGCGCCGGCAAGGACGTCGAGGCGGTCGACCTCGCCGAGACCGCAGCGCTCGACGCCATCGCGAAGGCGGGCCTGACCCCGGACCAGATCGGTGTCGTGCTCGTGAGCACCGTGACCCACACCGTCGCCACGCCGTCCATGGCATCGCTCCTCGCCGAGCGCATCGGTGCCGCCCCCGCTGCCGCGTACGACATCAGCGCCGCGTGCGCCGGCTACGCGTACGGCATCGCCCAGGCGGACTCGTTCGTGAAGTCGGGCATCGCCGACCACGTGCTGGTCGTCGGGGCCGAGAAGCTCAGCGACATCGTCGACCCGACGGACCGCTCGATCTCGTTCCTGCTCGGCGACGGCGCCGGAGCGGCGATCGTCGGTCCGAGCGACTTCCCCGGGATCGCGCCGACGATCTGGGGTTCGGACGGGTCCAAGTGGGACGCGATCGGCATGACCTCGACCTACAACGAGTGGGAAGCGGGTGCCGCGCGGCCGACGATACGGCAGGCCGGTCAGACCGTGTTCCGCTGGGCCGTCTGGGAGATGGTCAAGGTCGCGCGCGAGGCGCTCGAGTCCGCCGGTGTCCAGCCGTCCGACCTCGCCGCCTTCGTGCCGCACCAGGCCAACATCCGCATCATCGACGAGTTCGCCAAGCAGCTCGGCCTGCCCGAGTCCGTCGTGATCGCCCGCGACATCACCACCACCGGCAACACCTCGGCGGCGAGCATCCCGCTCGCCACGCACCGCCTGCTCGATGAGCACCCCGACCTGTCCGGCGGTCTCGCCCTGCAGATCGGGTTCGGCGCCGGACTCGTGTTCGGCGCGCAGGTGGTCGTCCTCCCCTAGTCCATCCCGGTCGTGCACCCGCACGACTACCCCGACGAGCCTCCGGGCACGTGACCACTGCGTGCCCTAGGCTGGTCCACGGTCAAACGACACCCCCTCAAGGAGAATCCCCATGGCCCTGTCCAACGAAGAAGTCCTCGCCGGCCTGGCCGAGCTGATCAACGACGAGACCGGCATCGCGACCGACACCGTCGCGGCCGACAAGTCGTTCACCGACGACCTCGACATCGACTCGATCTCGATGATGACCATCGTCGTCAACGCCGAAGAGAAGTTCGACGTCAAGATCCCCGACGAAGAGGTCAAGAACCTCAAGACCGTCGGCGACGCCGTCGACTACATCGTCAAGGCCCAGGCCTGACGCGAGCTTCCTGAGCGCCGCGGCCCCGGCGGACCGACCGCGGGCCGCGGCGCTCATCTCGTCCACCACCGGACCGACGCCGTCGGTCCACCCCGGTCCGGCGTTCGTCGGGCCGCCCCGGTCCGGCGTTCGTCGGGCCGCCCCGGTCCGGCGTTCGTCGGGCCGCCCCGGCTCCGTCCGGTGCCGCCACGAGCGGTCGGACGTCCTCACGAAAGAACACGTCGTTCCATGACCAACAAGACCGTCGTCGTCACCGGGATCGGTGCGATCACGCCCCTCGCCGCGACCGCCCCGGAGACGTGGGACGCGCTGCTCGCCGGCACGTCCGGCATCACCGCCATCGAGGACCCGCGCTACGCCGAGCTCGAGCTCCCCGTCGAGTTCGCCGGCCAGGCGCGTCGCTTCCTCACCGACCAGCTCACCCGCCCCGAGTCGAAGCGCCTCGACCCCTCGTCGCAGCTGTCGCTCGTCGCCGCGCGCGAGGCATGGGCCGACGCCGGCATCGACGCCGAGACCGTCGTCCCCGAGCGACTCATCGTCGACTGGGCCACCGGCATCGGCGGCGTCAACACGCTGCTCGACGCGTGGGACACCCTGCGCGAGAAGGGCCCCCGCCGCGTCCTGCCGATGACGGTCCCGATGCTCATGGCGAACGGCCCGGCCGCCGCCATCGAGATGGAGTTCGGTGCCCGCGGCGGCGCCCGTACCTACCTCTCCGCGTGCGCGTCCTCGACCGAGTCGCTCGCCGAGGCCTACCGCCACGTCGCCACGGGCGAGGCCGACATCGTCATCACCGGTGGCGCCGAGGCCGCCCTGCACCCGCTGCCCCTCGCGGCGTTCGCGTCGATGCAGGCGCTCTCCCGCCGCAACGACTCCCCCCAGACCGCGTCGCGTCCCTACGACGTCACGCGCGACGGCTTCGTGCTCGCGGACGGCGCTGCGGCGCTCATCCTCGAGACGAAGGAGCACGCCGAGGCCCGCGGCGCGAAGATCTACGCCGAGGTCGCCGGTGCCGGCATCACCTCGGACGCGTTCCACATCACCGCGCCCGACCCCGAGGGCAGCGCCGCCGCCCGCGCCGTCCTGCAGGCACTCGAGCACGCCGGCGCCGCGCGCGAGGACGTCGTCCACGTCAACGCGCACGCCACCTCGACCCCGGTGGGCGACGTCGCCGAGTACCACGCCATGCGCCGGGTCTTCGGGGACCACCTCGACAACGTCGTGGTGTCCGCCACGAAGGCCTCGACCGGTCACCTCCTCGGCGGTGCCGGTGCGATCGAGGCCGCGTTCACGGCCCTCGCGCTGCACAACCGCGTCGCGCCGCCGACGATCAACCTCACGCAGCAGGACCCCGAGATCGTGATGGACGTCGCCACGGCGCCGCGCGAGCTCCCGCAGGGCGACCTGCTCGCGGTCAGCAACTCGTTCGGGTTCGGCGGGCACAACGCCGTGGTCGCGTTCCGGAGCGTCTGAGTCCGGACGGTCCGGTCCGTCCGTCGGATCCAGTTCGTCCGTCGGCCCTGGAGGCCCGCCCCGCGTCGTCGGGGCG